>NZ_JBHVOS010000016.1:58904-123200 GCF_042887685.1 Oerskovia sp. NPDC057915
ATCCGGGGCCCCGGCGCACTTGCCCGCCCCCCCCCCCCCTCTTTGCCCTATTTTATGCTTTTACCCCGTGGGGGGGCTGGTCGACTATACCCCCCGGGGTATAGTCGACCTCGACCACCAAGGAGGACCACCATGTGCAGAGCTGTGACCTGCAAGAAGTGCGGCAAGACGACGTGGGCCGGCTGCGGCCAGCACGTCGACGACGTCATGCGGGGCATCCCGCGCACGGACCGCTGCGAGGGGCACGCGGACGAGCCGTCCCCGCAGGCACCGCCGACCTCGTTCCTCGCGAGGCTGTTCGGGTCGAGCAGGTCGTGAGCGATCGGGTCCGCCCCCCGCTGCCCGTCCAGGTGCGGCGCCCGGCGTGGGGGACGTGGGGAAGGCGGCGGCTCGTCGTCGTCGCCCTCCTCGCTCCCGGGCTGCTCGCGCTGCTCGTGGAGGCGGGCGGGGGCTGGACCCACGACGTCGCCCCCCTGTGGCTGGTGCTGCTCGTGGTCGTGGCCGTCGTCGGCGGCCTCACGCTCGCGAGCTACGTCCCGGCCCGGGGCGAGCCCTGGCGGGATACCCTCGGGTGCTCGCCGTGCGCCGTCGTCTCGGGCGGCACGGTGCTCGCCGCCGTGCTCCTGGTCTCCCAGGCGCCGCACCAGGTCGGGATGGTGCTGCCCGCCCTGGCTGTTGTCCTGTTCGGGCTGGTGCAGCGCACGAGCAGCACGCGCGACGCGTGCGCGCGAGGAGAGGAAGAGTCATGGAGCTCGACAAGGACGAGATGAAGAAGGTCTCGAACCGGCTCAAGCGCGCCCAGGGGCAGCTGGCCGCGGTCGTGCGGATGGTCGACGAAGGTGGTGACTGCGCCGACGTCGTGATGCAGCTGTCCGCGGTGTCCAAGGCGCTCGACCGCGCCGGGTTCGCGATCATCGCCTCGGGCATGAAGCAGTGCCTCACGGACGACGAGAACGGCCCGGCGGACGTGCAGAAGCTCGAGAAGCTCTTCCTGTCCCTGACCTAGGCGGGCCGCCCAGCCCCCCAGCCTGCCCGCCCCGTCCATCCGGCCCTCCGGCCCGACGGCGCAGCGCCCGCCGCGCTCTCGCCCTCGCCCGGCACGGTGGCCGAGCAGGACGGGCCGCCCCTGTCGCGCGGCGTGCGGTTCCCCTACTGTGACGACGAGCCGACGCGACCGCTCGGCGCGACCGAGGGGGAGCCATGACGCGTGCGGAGAACGATGCCGGGACGGGTGCCGGGGCGCTCGACGGACGGGTAGCGCTCGTCACGGGCGGGGCGCGCGGGATCGGCGAGGGGACGGTCCGTGCGCTGCACGCCGCGGGCGCGCACGTCGTGATCGCGGACGTCGCGGACAGGCAAGGAGCGGCGCTCGCGGCCAGGCTCGGTGACCGGGCGCGGTTCGTCCACCTCGACGTGAGGGACGAGGCCGCGTGGACCCGGGCGGTCAAGGGCGTCGTCGCCGGCCTCGGGACCGTCGACGTCCTGGTCAACAACGCGGGCATCGCCAACGCAGCACCGATCGAGAAGCTCACCACGGACAGGTGGGACGCGGTCCTCGCCGTGAACCTCACGGGCGTGTTCCTCGGCTGCCGCACGGTCGTCCCCGTCATGAAGGCGCAGGGGCGTGGCTCGATCGTCAACATCTCGTCGGTCGACGGCCTGCGGGGCAGCCCCGCCGTGCACGCCTACACGGCCGCGAAGTTCGGCGTGCGAGGCCTGTCGAAGTCGCTCGCGGTCGAGCTCGGCGAGTTCGGCATCCGGGTCAACTCGGTGCACCCCGGCTACGTCCGCACCCGCATGACCTCGCGCATCGACCCCGACCACCTCGACATCCCCCTGGGGCGCCCGGGCCGTGCGGCAGAGATCGCGGACACCGTCGTGTTCCTCGCGAGCGACGCGTCGTCGTACACGACCGGGGCCGAGCTCGTGGTCGACGGCGGCCTGGTCGCGGGCATCCCGCGCCGCTGACGGTCGCCTCGCCCGTGCGTGCCTCCCGCCCAGGCCCGGCACCTCCGCCGCCGCTGCCCGGGAGGCGACCGTGCACGCCCCGGGGGATGATCGCGAAGGTGAGCAGGACGCCCGGGGCGAGCGACGCCGTCGGGCAGGAGACCCCCCAGGAGCCACCCATGAGCGACGACGCGACCTACGGCAGCCCCGTCTTCGACTGGTCCGTGCTGACCGTCCCGTCCCCGCTCGCGATGGTGCGCGGGCAGCTCGGGTTCTCGTGGCTCGAGCTGCTCGGACGGCTCGTGACCCTCGACCAGGACGAGTTCGAGTGGGAGCCCGGGCCCGACGCGCTGCGTGTCGTGCGGCGCGGGGAGGAGCGCTCGCCCCGCACGCTCGGGGTCGGCGAGTGGGTCATGGAGTGGCCCGAGGGGTCGGACTCGCCGCAGCCGCGGACCATCGCGTGGCTCGTCGCGCACCTCACGGAGGCGTTCTTCGAGCGGTGGGAGTGGACGTTCGGCGACCGCATCGCCCGGCGGGACACCGTGGCGTTCTCGGGCGAGGTGGACCCCGCGGTCGAAGGGCTCACGCGCTGGGTCGACCTGTGGCGCGACGGCGTGGACGGGCTGCCCGACGACGAGGTCTTCACGGTCGGGCTCGGCCAGGCGACCGAGATCGACGCCCAGGCGCCGTTCGGGCACCTCGTGCTCCACATGAACCGCGAGCTCATCCACCACGGCGCCGAGATCATGGTGCTGCAGGACCTGTACCGGGCGCGGGCCGCGGACTGAACCACCCCGACGACGCGCCACCCCGACGACGCGCCACCCCGACGACGCGCCACCCCGACGACGCGCCACCCCCACGGGGCGGCGCGCCGTCGTGCTGCGCGGACGGGACTCTCGGCGACGTCGCCGAGAGCGTCGGTCAGCGCCGGGCGATGAAGTGGTACTCGCCGCCCGCGTACGTGCAGGAGCCGACGACGTACCCGCGGTTGCGCCACTCGGCGCGTCCCGCGTTGCAGCTCGCCAGCGTCGTGAAGCCACCGACCACGACCGGTGTGCTGAGGAGCGCGACCTGCCCGCTGAGAGGTGCGGCCTGGCCGCTGAGGGGCGCCGCGCTCGCCGGAGCCGCAGCCCCGACCAGAGCGGTGACACCGACTGCTGCGGAGACGAGGGCTCCGATGACCTTGTTTCGCATGTTCTCCCCTGATTCATCCGAATGCCCTGTTTCGGGCACGTCGCCCATCCTGGCCACAGGGCTGGTCGGCCCGCAACCGGAGAGGCGTCGGCAGGATCACACGTTCCCGGGGAATCCCCGGCCCGCGCCCACGGTTGAGAACCGTCATGAGCGAAAAGGTGAAGGTCGACATCTGGTCCGACGTGGCGTGCCCCTGGTGCTACGTCGGCAAGCGCCGCTTCGAGACGGCGCTGGCCGGCTTCGCAGGCCGCGACGACGCCCCCGAGGTGGAGATCGAGTACCACTCGTTCGAGCTCGCGCCGGACACCCCGGTCGACTTCGAGGGGACCGAGGTCGACTTCCTGGCCAAGCACAAGGGCATGCCCAAGGGGCAGGTCGAGCAGATGCTCGGGCAGATGACGACGGTCGCCGCAGCGGAGGGGCTCGCGTACGACTTCGACGCCCTCCAGCACACCAAGACCCTCAAGGCGCACGAGCTGCTGCACCTCGCGAAGTCGCGCGGCAAGCAGGTCGAGATGAAGGAGCGCCTCCTCAAGGCGTACTTCGAGCAGGGGCGCCACGTCGGGCGCATCGACGAGCTCGTCGCGCTCGCGACCGAGGTCGGTCTGGACGCCGACGAGGTCCGTACGGCCCTCGAGAACGGTGACTTCGCGGACGACGTCGAGCAGGACATCGCGCAGGCGCGCGCCTACGGCATCAGTGGCGTCCCGTTCTTCGTGTTCAACGGGAAGTACGGGGTGTCGGGGGCGCAGGACCCGGCCGTCTTCACGCAGGTCCTCGACCAGGTCGTCGCGGACGCCGCGGAGTCCGTGGCCTGACGCTCCGGCTCACGCCGGTCCCGCGCCGCCTCCGCCTACCGGGCGGAAAGCGACCGAGATCACAGCAGGAGCGGTAGCGAATGCGACCGAGTATCAGCCAGACTGTCGGAAACCCGCAGCGTCGCTGGTCCCGGTGGCACCGCGGCCGTCCGCCCGTCGAGACGGCAAGCCTTCCCACCACCCACGAGCACCGCAGCACGTGACATCAGGAGATCCCATGACTGACACCATCCAGGAAAACCTCTTCCACTCGATCGCGAACCCGCGCCGCACGACGCTCGTGACGGTCTCGGCCGCCGAGGCCGCCGCGCCGTTCACGATGGTCGGCAGCGACGACGCCGCGGTGTGCGTCGACGGGGTGTGCGCACTCCCCGAGTGATCCTCCCTGGCGGGCACCTGGCCGGCCGCCGACGCACCGGTCGAGAACGAGGTTCGGGTCGTCCTGGCACCCAGGACGGCCCGGACCCCGTTCTCGGCAGCCGAGGCTCAGCCTCGGTGGTGGCGTCCCATGGGGACGAGCGTCGGGGTCCCGGTGAGGGGGTCGGGCACGACGAGAGAGTCCAGGCCGAACACCTCGCGCACCATCTGCGCGTCCACCACGTCGCCCGGCGCGCCCTCGGCGTGCACCCGGCCGTCGCGCATCGCGACGAGGCGGTCGGAGTAGCGGCACGCCATGTCGAGGTCGTGCAGCACCATGACGACCGTGGTCCCGCGTGACTGGTTGAGGTCCACGAGCAGGTCGAGCACGTCGATCTGGTGCGCGATGTCGAGGAACGTCGTCGGCTCGTCGAGCAGCAGCAGGTCGGTGCGCTGCGCGAGCGCCATCGCGATCCAGACGCGCTGCCGCTGCCCGCCGGACAGCTCGTCGACGGACCTCTCGGCCAGTTCGAGCGTCCCGGTCGAGGCGAGCGCGTCGGCCACGGCCTCGTCGTCGTCCGCGGTCCAGCGCCGGAACCAGCCCTGGTGGGGGTAGCGGCCACGGCCCACGAGGTCGGCGACGGTGATGCCGTCGGGGGCGACGGGGCTCTGGGGCAGCAGGCCGAGCGTGGTCGCGACCTGCTTGGTGGGCATCGAGCGGATGTCCTCGCCGTCGAGCAGGACGGCCCCGCCCACGGGCTTGAGCAGGCGCGCGAGGCCGCGCAGCAGCGTCGACTTGCCGCAGCCGTTCGAGCCGACGATCGACGTGATCCTCCCGGCCGCGACCGTCAGGCTCAGGTCCTCGACGACGCGGCGCTCGTCGTAGGCGAGCGACACGTGGTCGGCGGCGAGCGTGTGCGTCCCGGCGGTCCGCGCGGCAGCGCGCCCGGCGGCACCCCCGCCTGCGGCTTCGCCGCGCACGGTCTGCCCGTCGGCCGGATGCCCGTCGGCCGGACGCCCGACGGCGTCGCTCGCCTCGGGAGCGCCCCCGGAGGTCTCGGGGTGGTCGGTCATTCTCAGCCTCCGCGTCCGGAACGGTTGGTGCGCACGAGCAGCCACAGCAGGTAGGGGGCGCCGACGATGCCCGTGACGACCCCGACGGGCAGGGTCACGTCGGGGATCGCGAACTGTGCGACGAGGTCGGAGCCGAGCACGAGCAGGGCACCCACGAGCGCCGCGGGCACGAGCGCGAGCCGGCCGTCGGCCAGCGTGCGGCGGGCGATGGGGGCCGCGACGAGCGCGACGAACGCGACGGGGCCCACGACCGCGACGGCCGACCCCGCGAGCCCGACGGCGACGAGGATCAGCAAGAGCCGGGAGCGTTCGACGCGGATGCCGAGCGCGGCCGCGGCGTCGTCGCCCAGCTCGAGCGAGCGCAGCCGCGGGGCCAGGTAGGCCGTGAGCGGCACGAGCACCGCGAAGCAGACGAGCAGCGGGTTCAGCGTCGACCAGTCGGAGCGTGCGAGCGAGCCCGTGATCCACACGAGCGCGGCCTGCGCGTCGCGCACGTCGCTCGTCGTGAGGACCCACGAGACCACGCTCATGCACAGGGCCGCGACGCCGATCCCGATCAGGACCAGCCGGTACCCGGCCACGCCGCCGCGCCACGCGAGCAGGTAGATCGCGACGGCCGCGACGAGCGACCCCGCGAGCACCAGTCCCGTGAGCGCGAGCCCGCTGATACCCAGCACCACGACACCCAGGACTCCCGCGGCGCTCGCGCTCTGCGTGATCCCGATGATGTCGGGGCTCGCGAGCGGGTTGCGCACGATCGACTGGAACAGCGCCCCCGAGAGGCCCAGCGCGGCCCCCACGACCAGGGCCGTGAGCAGGCGCGGGAGGCGCAGCTCGACGATCACGAACTGCGTGAGGACGTCCGCGCGGCCCAGGACGGTGTCGAGGATGCCGGACAACGGGACGGACGCGTCGCCGAGCGTCATCCCGACCGCGGCGAGCACCACGAGCGCGACCGACAGGCCCGCGACCAGGCGCGCCTCGCGCACCCGCCCACGGTGACGCGAGGACCGGGCGACGTCGACGCCCGGGCGTGCGGCGCCGTCGGGCAGGCCGTGCGGGGAGCCGGCGGGCAGCGTGGCCCGGGCGCTCACAGCGACACCGTCTTCCCGCGCCGGACCAGCGCGATGAACAGGGGCGCGCCCACGACCGCCGTGACCACGCCCACCTGGAGCTCGCCCGGGCGTGCCACGACGCGGCCGATCACGTCGCACCCGACGAGCAGCACGGGCGCCGCGACGGCCGCGTACGGCAGCACCCACCGGTAGTCCAGCCCGACGACGTAGCGCGCCACGTGCGGGACGACGAGCCCCACGAAGGCCACGGGGCCGACGGCCGCGGTCGCAGCCCCGCACAGCAGCACGATCGCGACACCCGCGACCACGCGCGTGCGGGTCACGTCCTGCCCGAGGCCGCGTGCGACGTCGTCGCCCAGGGCCAGGCCGTTGAGCGAGCGCCCTAGCGCGAGGGCCAGCACCAGGCCCACGACGACGAACGGCAGCACCTGCCACACGACGGTCGAGCCGCGGGCCGCGAGCGAACCGACCTGCCAGAAGCGCATGAGGTCGAGCGCGGCGCGGTCGACCAGGAGGACCGCGGTCACGACCGAGGTGAGCGCGGCCGTGACGGCCGCCCCGGCGAGGGCGAGCTTGACCGGTGTCGCACCCTCGCGCCCCACGCTCGCGACGCCGTAGACCACGGCTGCCGCGACGGCCGCACCCGCGAACGCGAACCACACGTAGCCACCGACCTGCGAGACCCCGAAGAACGAGATCGCGCCGACCACGAAGAGCGACGCGCCCGCGCTGATGCCCAGCAGGCCCGGGTCGGCGAGCGGGTTGCGCGTCAGTCCCTGCATGAGGGTGCCCGCGGCGCCGAGAGCGGCCCCCGCGACCAGGCCCACGAGCGTGCGGGGCACGCGCTTCTCGATCACGACGAGGTGGTCGGGGTTGGTCGGGTCGTAGCTCGTCAGGGCGTCCATGACGACGCTCAGCGGCAGGGCGTTGGCCCCGACCGCGAGGCTCAGCGCGCACACCGCGGCCAGCGCGACGACCAGGACCACGAGCCCCACAGCGAGACGCCGAGCACGGGCCGGGCGACGAGAGGTCGCCCGGCCCGTGCCGGCGTCGGTGCTGTGGGTCGTGCTCATGGGTGGTGTGAGACTACGACACCTTCTCGGCGGCGGTCGCGAGCTGCGGCACGTACTGGTCGAGCATCCACGGGATCGACAGGGCCGTGGGGGCGCTCGACGCCATGACGAACGACTCGCCCACGATCGGGGCGAAGCGGCCCTCGGCGACGGTGGGCATCGCGGCGATGACCGGGTCGGCCACGAACGTGTCGACGTCGGCCTGCGTGGCGAAGTACATGATGAGGACGTCGGTCTCGATCTTGGAGACGTTCTCGTAGCTCAGCGGGTACCAGAAGGTCCCGGACGACGGGTCGGCGTCGAGCTCCGCGACGCTCGGCGAGAGCGTCATGCCGAGGTCCTCGACGACCTGGACGCGCGGGTCGCCGGCGCGGTAGACATTGAGCTGGTCCGCGGTGTTCGCGGCCGCGTAGAGGAAGGACTTGTCCTTGATGACCGGGTAGGCGTCCGACTGCGCGGTGATGCCGGCGTTCGTCTCCTCGAGCAGGGCGTCGGCCTCGTCGGACAGGCCCAGTGCCTTGCCGACGATGTCGAGCTGGTCCTGCCACGACAGCGACCACGGCTCGTCGGGGTACGCGACGACGGGAGCGATCTTGGAGAGCTTGTCGAACTCCTCCTGCGTGATGCCCGAGTAGGGGGCCAGGATGACGTCGGGCTTGGCGGCCACGACCTCCTCGAACGGGACCTCGCTCGTGTCGCCGCCCGAGAGCAGGGTCGGCGTCTCGGCACCCATCTCGTCGAGCTTCTCGGCGACCCAGGGGAGCACGCCGTCGGCGTTGCCGCCGTACTTGTAGGCGGGCATGGCGACGGGAACGACGTCGAGCGCGAGGACGGCGTCCTGCGTCGACCAGCCCCACGTCACGACGCGCTCGGGCTTCTCCTCGATGACGGCCTCGCCGAGCGCGCTCTCGATCGTCACGGGGAAGGCGCCCTCGGCCGCGGCGCTGCCGCCCGCGGGCGACGAGGTGTCGTCGGTGGACCCGCCGGAGCAGGCTCCCAGGGCGAACGCGGTGGCGACGGTCGCGGCGACCAGCGCTGCGGGCCGGAGCCCTCGAGAGACGGTGCGGGACATGAGGCTCCTCGGTCGGTGCTGCACGGGGTGGTGGTGCTAGAGGTAAGGCTAACCTCATGACCTGGGAGCCTCTGACGGAGGGGGCCCGCACGACCCAGTGGGATGGTTCACAACGCGCTGTCATCTCCCGGCCGGGACGTGTCGGAAACCGGCGCGCCTTGCGGGGCCGAGAACGAGGTTGAGGTCGTTCTGACAGCCTTGGCGACCTCAACCCCGTGCTCGAGCGCGAGGAAGCTCGTGCTCAGTTGGCCCGGTGGTCCTGGATCGAGAGTCTGGGGCCTCGCCGCGGCGCGTGACCCCGGCCCGACACCTCGAGCAGCCGCACGACCCGGTACCGGTGCGGTGCGTACGGGGCGAGGAGGCGCAGCATCCCGGCGTCGTCGGTCCGTTCGCCGGTCAGCGCCCACCCGACGGCCTTGGCCAGGTGGAAGTCCCCGACCGACACCGCGTCCGCGTCGCCGAGCGCCCGCTGCGCGACCTCGGCGGCCGTCCACACCCCGACCCCGGGCACGAGCTGCAACCGCGCCTGGGCCGCGGCCGGGGCCATCGCGGCGCACTCCTCGAGCCGTCGCTCGACCCGGGCGCACTCGGCGACGGTCCGGGCCCGTCGCGGGTCGACCCCTGCGCGGTGCCAGTCCCACGTGGGGATCGTGGCCCAGGTCCGGGCGTCGGGCACGACCCGCATGCCCTCGGGCGCGGGGCCCGGCGCGGCCGTCCCGTACCGCACGAGCAGCCAGCGCCACGCGTGGTGCGCGGTCACGGTCTGCACCTTCTGCTCGAGGACCGCGGGCACCAACGCCTCGAGCACCCGCCCGGTGCGGGGCACGCGCAGGCCGGGGTGCCTGCGGTGCGCGTCCGCGAGGGGAGCGGGCGGCTCGAAGGAGGCTGCGTCGTCGGGCTCTCCGAGGAGCGACGGGAGCGACGCGGCGAGCTCGCCCGCCCCGGGCCCCCACGCCTGCCCGACGACGTCACTCGCCCCCGCCTGCACCAGGCGGTAGGTGACGGGTCCGGTCGGGAAGAGGCTCGTGCGCCAGGTCCCGGCGTGCGGGCCGCCCGGCACCACGCGGAAGGTGGGGTCGTAGGGGCCGCGGGCGAGCTTCGCGAGCGTCGAGCGCAGGTCGAGCGGGCGCTCGGAGCGCAGCGCGAGGGGGAGCGGGTCCCCCGCCCCGGGCCCGGTGAGGGCTGGTGCGGAGAGCGGGGACGCGGTCATCGCCCCAGTGTCGCACCGCCACCTGAGCCCCCGGCCTCTGGCCGCCGAGCGGGGTCGCCGAGCGGGGCCGCCGAGAACGGGATGGAGGTTGTCATGGACCCCGGAACGACCGCAACGTCGTTCTCGGCGCCCAGGGCCGGTCCGGCTCAGCCCGCAGCGAGCTGCGCCGTCAGGCCTGCCCGGTCGATCTGCATCCAGTACTCGACGATCAGCCCGTCCTCGACCCGGTACACACAGCTCGCGACCTGGACCAGGGGCCGGCCCGTCGGGGCGTGGCCGTCGATCTCGCCCACGTGGTTCCCCTCCTGGGTCCACCGCACGTAGACCTTGTCGCCCGCGGCGAGGACCTCGTCGACCGTGAGCCGGAACGGGCCGTAGGCCGCGATCATCTCCTCGACGTGCTCGGCGTACTGCTCGGGCGTGCGCTCGACCGTGGTCGGGTCCTCGGCCTGGACCTGGTGGGCGCGCACGTGGGGGGCCATGAAGTCGCCGGCCCGGTGCGGGGCCGTGCCCGAGCGGACGACGGCGAAGAACTCGCGGACCAGGACCTCGGCAGTGGGAGAGCTCATGGGTACATCCTGCCGAGCCACCGCCCGGTCCGGCGGACCACGTCCAGAACGGGCTCGAGGTCGCCACCGACGCGGTGGCGACCTCAAGCCCGTTCTCGGCAGCCCGCGAGGGTCAGTCGAAGAGCGTCGACTCGGTCCAGGCCTCGGCAGCGGCCCGGCTCGCCGCGCTCGCGCCGACCTTCGCCGCCGGGCGTGCAGCGACCGCCGGGCGCTTGGCCGCAGGAGCGGCCACGAGGTCGTCCGTCCCCGCGAGCGTCGCGCGCTCCTCGCCACGACCCGCGGCCCAGTCCTGCGCCGCGAGGCCCGCGAGCTGGTCGGCCCGCTCGTTGAAGTGGTTGCCGACGTGCCCGCGCACCCACCGGAACCGCACGGGCCCGGGGCGTGCCTGGATCGCGGCCTCGATGCCCTGCACGAGCTCGAGGTTCTTCACGGGGCTGCCGCCGGCCGTCCGCCAGCCCTTGCGCTTCCATCCCTCGAGCCACTCCGACGCGCACTTGATGGCGTACTGGGAGTCGGACTCGATGAGGAGCGGCTCGGCGCTGGGGTGGGCGCGTACCGCTTCCAGCAGAGCCATGAGCTCCGCGATCTGGTTCGTCCCGGAGGCTGCGCCGCCGGAGTCGAAGGTTCCGTCGTGGTTGATCCACGCCCAACCGATCGCTCCACCCGGGTTGACCAGGCACGAGCCGTCGGTGCTGACAGTGATCACTTGTGCGTCCTCGCTCATCGGAGTCGGAAGTCCGTCGCGCCCATTGTCCCCGACTTTCCGGGGCGCAGGGACCGCCGTCTGCCGGCCCCGGCCCGACGGCGCAGCGCACCCGGGTGACCTGCGTGCGTTCCGCCGTCGGGCGCCTGGGATCTCGTGCGGACCGGCGTGACCGGAAACTCACCCCCGCCCCAGCCAGCGGTCGGGAGTGTCCCGGAGAGCACGACGCCCCCGCCCCCACCGGCGGACCGAGGGAGCGGGGGCGACGCGTGATCAGGCGGTGGTCAGCTGACGCCGAGCAGGTCGATCACGAAGACGAGCGTCTTGCCGGACAGGCGGTGGCCACCACCGGCCGGGCCGTAGGCGAGCTCCGGGGGGCAGACGAGCTTGCGGCGCCCGCCGACCTTCATCCCCGGGATGCCCTGCTGCCAGCCGGCGATGAGGCTGCGCAGCGGGAAGTTGATGGACTGGCCGCGGCTCCAGGACGAGTCGAACTCCTCGCCGGAGTCGTACTCGACGCCCAGGTAGTGGACGTTGACGGTCGAGCCGGGCTGCGCCTCGGCGCCGTCGCCGACGATCAGGTCGGTGACCTCGAGCTCGGTGGGGGCCGGACCCTCGGGGGCGTCGACCTCAGGACGAGTGCGTTCGGTGTTCTCGGACATGCTCCGATCCAACCACGCCGCACCCCCGCGCGGGCTGTCGCAACTCCCGAGAACCGCAGAACCGTGCGGAAAAGTTGGGGATCCCGAAACCCACGGGGGCTCTTTTCTTGCCATGATGAACGCATGACTCCCCCCGCCACCCCGACCTCCGGCGTGCCCGCAGACGCAGGCGCGGACCGCCGTCGGACACCCCAGGACATCCGCCGCTGGCGCCGCTACCTGGCCGACGAGCGTGCCGAGGCCGCGACCTACCGCGACCTCGCCTCGCGCCGCAGCGGCGAGGAGAAGGAGATCCTCCTGGCGCTCGCCGACGCCGAGAAGCGGCACGAGGACCACTGGCTCGCGCTGCTCGGCGACGACGTCGGCAAGCCGCTGCGGGGCGACTGGCGCACGCGGTCCCTCGGGCTGTTCGCCCGGCGCTTCGGCGGGGTCTTCGTGCTCGCGCTCGCCCAGCGGGCCGAGGCCCGTTCGACGTACGAGACCGACGCCGACGCGACCGCCACGATGGCCGCCGACGAGCGCATCCACGAGGAGGTCGTGCGGGGGCTCGCGACGCGCGGGCGCATGCGCATGTCGGGGACGTTCCGCGCCGCGGTGTTCGGCGCGAACGACGGCCTCGTGTCGAACCTCGCGCTGATCCTCGGGATCGGGGCGTCGGGCGCGTCGAACGCGACCGTGCTGCTCTCGGGCCTCGCGGGCCTGCTCGCGGGTGCGTTGTCGATGGGTGCGGGCGAGTACGTGTCGGTCCGCTCGCAGCGCGAGCTGCTCGACGCGTCGACGCCCAGCCCGCTGGCCTCGGCCGCGCTGCCGCACCTCGACGTCGACGCGAACGAGCTCGCGCTCGTCTACCGGGCGAGGGGCCTGGCGCCCGACGAGGCGGAGAAGCACGCGTGCGAGGTCCTGTCGACGTACACGGCCGCGACGGTGATCGCCCCCGCCGCCGAGGACGACGAGTTCGAGACCCACGGCTCCGCGATGGGCGCTGCGGTGTCGTCGTTCCTGTTCTTCGCATCGGGTGCGCTCATCCCTGTGCTGCCGTACCTGTTCGGCCTCCAGGGCGGGGTGGCGATCCTCGTCGGCAGCGCGCTCGTGGGGCTTGCGCTGCTCGGGACGGGCGCCACGGTCGGGCTCCTGTCTGGGGCGTCGCCCGTCAAGCGCGCGCTGCGCCAGCTCGCGATCGGGTTCGGGGCCGCGGCCGCGACGTACGCGCTGGGCCTGGTCTTCGGGGCGACGGTCGCGTAGTCGTTCTCGTCGGGCTGCCCGACGGCGGTGCTCGCCCTTCCGTCGGCGGCTCGCCCGGGCGGGCGCGTGCGGCGCCGGCATGCGCGGTGCGGGCGTGCGGCGCCGGGCGGGCGCGTGCAGCCGAGGCGGTCTCCCGGAGGGTCCTGCTCCTGCGGAGCGGCAACGATTGTTGCCGCTCCGCAGGAACGCACACCTGCCTGGTGGCCCGGTGGTACCCGGTAGCCAGGTGGCCCGGTGGCCCGGGGACCTGCGTTAGACGACCACGCCCAGCAGCAGGATCACGACCAGTGCCACGACGGACAGCACGCACTCCATGACGGACCACGTCTTGAACGTCTGGCCCACCGTCATGCCGAAGTACTCCTTGATGAGCCAGAACCCGGCGTCGTTCACGTGGGACAGGAACACCGAGCCCGCGCCGATCGCGAGGACCAGCAGCGCGGCGTGCGTGGGCTCGAGCCCGACCGCGAGCGGGGCCATGATCCCGGCGGCCGTGATGGTCGCGACCGTCGCGGACCCGGTCGCCACGCGGATGAGCGCCGCGACGAGCCAGCCCGCGAGGAGCGGCGACAGGTTCGCGTCGGAGATGCCGCTCGCGATGACGTCGCCCACGCCCGAGTCGACGAGCGTCTGCTTGAAGCCGCCGCCCGCTCCCACGATGAGCAGGATGCCCGCGATCGGGGCGAAGGACTTGTCGACGAGCGAGCTGATCTCGTCGCGCGTGCGGCCCATCGCGCTGCCGAACGCGACGAGCGACACGAGCGACGTGATGAGCAGGGCGACCAGCGGCGTCCCGATGAACTCGAGCCCCTTGCCGACGGGGGTGTCCAGCGTGCCGGTCGTCTCGACGACGGTCCGGGCGAGCATGAGGATCACGGGCAGCAGGACCACGGTGACGGCGACCGCGAAGCTCGGGCGGGGTGCGCCCTCGTCCCGTTCACTCACACCGAGGACGGTCGTGGGCGGGGGCAGCTTGACCCATGCGGCGAGCGGCTTGGCGAGCAGGGGGCCCGCGACGATCACTGTCGGCACGGCCACGAGGAGCCCGAGTCCGAGCGTCAGCCCGAGGTTCGCGCCGAGCGCGTCGATCGCGAGCAGCGGTCCGGGGTGCGGGGGCACGAGGCCGTGCAGCGCGGACAGGCCCGCGAGGGCCGGGATGCCGACGAGGATCGGGGAGACCTTGGAACGGCGGGCCACCATCATGACCACGGGGATGAGCAGGACGACGCCGACCTCGAAGAACAGCGGGATGCCGATCACGAACGCGATGAGCGCCATGGCCCAGGGGAGTCGTCGCACGGGCGTGCGCGCGAGGATCGTGTCGACGATCTGGTCGGCTCCGCCCGAGTCGATGAGCATCTTGCCGATGATCGCGCCGAGCGCGATGAGGACGCCGACCCCGGCGACGGTCGACCCGAGCCCCGCCGAGAAGCTCACGAACGCGCTGACGAAGTCGATGCCCGCGACGATCGCGAGGACCGCCGAGCCGATCATGAGGGACAGGAACGGGTGGAGCTTGAGCCACACGATCAGGACGATGATCGTCGCGATCCCGACGACGGCCGCGAGGATCAGCTGGGCTGTCCCGGCGTCGGTCGTGGGCGTCTCGGTGGCTGCGCGCAGGGCGCCCGCGGCGAGCGGGTGCGAGGCGAGGGTGAGCATCATCGCTCCTCGGTGTCGGTGCTGGGGTCGCCCGCCAGGTGGCGGGGCGAGCGGGGGATCGTGGGGTGGGGCAGGGCGCTGGTCGCGAGGATCCGGTCGACGAGCTCCTCGGGCGGGGTGCCGACGTCGAGCGTGACCCCGTCCTCGTCGGCCGCGAGGGGTTCGAGCGTCGCGAGCTGCGACGGCAGCAGCGATGCGGGCATGAAGTGTCCGCTGCGGTGCGTCATGCGCTCCTCGAGGAGCTCGGGGCTCCCGGTGAGGTGCACGAACCGCACGCGTCCGTGGGCCGTGCGCAGCAGGTCGCGGTACGTGCGCTTGAGGGCCGAGCAGGTCACGACGGCGGAGTCGCCCTCGGCGGCCTGCTGGTCGAGCCAGTCGCGCATCGCGCGGAGCCAGGGCCAGCGGTCCTCGTCGGTGAGCGGGGTGCCGGCGCTCATCTTGTCGATGTTGGCCTGCGGGTGGAACTCGTCGGCCTCGGCGTACGGGCGGTGCGTGCGCTCGGCGAGCAGGGTCGCGACCGTCGTCTTGCCCGAGCCCGCGACGCCCATGATGACGAGGTGCACGGGGCCGGGTTCGTCCGCCGGGTCCGGTGTCGCGGCGAGCGAGGCTGCGGCGATGGGCGCCGGGGTGGGGGTGACGTCTGTGTCCATGAGGGGTTCCTTGGCCTGTCGACTGCTGCGTCGTGCGCGGACCTCTACGGCCGCCGTTCGAGCATGCACGATTGGTATCACCTTTGGCAAACAATGGTGTGACCAATGGTGGACGCCGTAGGCTCGACCCATGTCCGCGACGGTGCTCCACAGCTCGGTGACCGACGTCCTCGGTCAGCGCATCACCGCAGGTCACCTCCCTGCGGGCAGCACGCTGACCCTCGACGGGATCGGTACCGAGTTCGGCGTCTCGCGCACCGTGACCCGCGAGACCATGCGTCAGCTCGAGGCGCTCGGTCTCGTGCGCTCGGGCCGACGCATCGGCCTCGTCGTCCTCCCCGAGCAGGACTGGAGCGTCTACGACGCCCGCATCATCCGCTGGCGCCTCGCCGGACCCGGCCGCGACGCCCAGCTCAGGTCGCTCACGGAGCTGCGCTGCGCCGTCGAACCCCTTGCCGCGGCCGGCGCCGCACGGCACGCGACCCCCGAGGCCCGGACCGAGGCCGTCGAGCTCGCCGCACGCATGCGCGAGCTCGGCGAGGCCGGGCGGCTCGAGGAGTTCCTCGAGCTCGACATCCGCCTGCACGCCCTGCTCCTGCGCTCGTGCGGCAACGAGATGTTCGCGGCGCTCACCGACGTCGTCGGCGAGGTGCTCGCAGGGCGCACGCACCTGGGGCTCATGCCGCAGGCGCCCGTCGCCGAGGCCCTCGACGAGCACGAGGCGGTCGCCCGCGCCGTCGCGGCCGGCGACCCCGTGGAGGCGGAGCGCGCCATGGCGGCGCTCGTGGGCGAGGTCCGGGCGGCGCTCGCGGAGTGAGGGCGCGCCCCCCGCGGCCGTCGTCAGGGGAATGCCCGACGGCGCCACGCACCGGGTCAGCGGCCTCTCGTCCTGAGACGGTCGCCCCGGGAGACTGTTCCGGCGCCGACTCGGGGGTAACCTCGTCGCTCGTGCCCCGCCTCGACGGCATCCTTGCCGACACGACCCCGCTCCGCGTCTCCCCACCCTTCCGCAGGCTGTGGTGGGGGCTCGGGATCTCCAACCTCGGTTCGCAGCTCACGGTCGTGGCCGTGGGCCTCCAGGTCTACGCGCTCACGGGCTCGACGCTCGCGGTCGGCGTGCTCGGGATCTTCGCGCTCGTGCCCCTCGTGGCCCTCGGCCTCTACGGGGGCGCGCTCGTCGACGCGTACGACCGCCGCAAGGTCGCGCTGCTCGCGTCGTGGGCGCTGTGGGTCGTCACGGGGCTGCTCGCGCTCCAGGCGTGGCTCGACGTCGGGTCCGTCGGGGTCCTGTACGGGCTCGTCGCGCTCCAGTCCGCTGCGTTCGCGATCAACAACCCCGCACGCTCGGCGATCATCCCGCGCCTGGTCGAGCCCCGGCTGCTGCCCGCCGCGAACGCGCTCCAGACCATCTCGTGGAGCATCGCACTGACCGTGGGTCCGCTGCTCGGCGCGTTCCTCGTGGCGCTGTGGGGCTACGGGATCGCGTACTCGATCGACGTGGTGCTGTTCGCGGCGGCGCTGTGGGCCGTGTGGCGGCTGCCGTCGATCCCGCCGGTCCCCACCGACGCCCCCGCCGGCGACGTGTCAGAACCTGCGAGCACCCCAGGTCACGCCGGTCCTGACGGCGTCGCGGTCGCCGTCGACGACGCGCCCCGGCGCAAGGTGGTCGGCATCAGCTCGGTGGTCGACGGCCTGCGCTACCTCGCGACCCGGCCCAACGTCCGCACGACGTTCCTCGTCGACCTCGCCGCGATGATCCTCGCCTTCCCGCGCGTGCTGCTGCCCGCGGTCGGCGTCCTGTTCATCGGCGGCGGCGAGACCACGACGGGCGTCCTCAGCGCGGCCTTCGCGGTCGGCGCGGTGCTCGCCGGGGTGTTCTCCGGGGCGCTGTCGCGCGTGCGCTGGCAGGGCCTCGTGATCGCGTGGGCCATCACGGCGTGGGGGCTGTCGATCGCGGCCTTCGGCGCCGTGCTGCTCCTGGTCGGTTCGACCAACCCGCCGCAGGTGCTCGTGGGCGGGCTGGTCGCCGCGTGCGTCGCCCTCGCGCTCGCAGGGGCCTCCGACGCCGTGAGCGCGGTCTTCCGCCAGACGATCCTGCAGACCGCGACACCCGACGACATGCGCGGTCGCCTCCAGGGCGTGTTCATCGTGGTCGTCGCGGGCGGCCCGCGCCTGGGCGAGGTCGTGCTCGGGGCGCAGGCGAGCTGGTTCGGGGAGGCGTGGGCCGCGGTCGCGGGCGGGCTGGCCTGCATCGTCGTCGTCTGGCTGATCCTGCGCGCCCAGCCACGCTTCCTGAGGTACGACGCGCTGCACCCCGAGCCGTAGGGCGGGGTGCGGGACCGCGCGCCGGGGAGTCGCGGGACCGCGCGCCGGGGAGTCGCGGGACCGCGCCCCGGGCGACGGGGTTGCGCGCCGCTCGAGGGCCCGACGACGTCGGCCCGGATCGTCGGTCGGCTCGCCGAGCGTGCAGTTCGGGTCGCGCAGCGAGGCTGTCGGCAGCCCGAACTGCACACTCGGCGACCTGGGCCTGCGTGCGCAGCCGGGGGTGGGCCCGTAGCCGGGCGGTGGCATGACCTCCGAGGTCATCGACAGGGCGCACGTAGCCCCACGAGAGTGGGACCCACAGCACCCGTCCACCGGAGGTCACGATGCATCCCGCACCCGCCACAGCCGATACTGCCCGCACTTCTGCCGCCCACCCAGAGTCCACCGCCGACCGCACGTCCACCGTCCCCGAGGCTCTCCTGCGGGGAGCGATCCGGACCGACGCCGTCGTCGGGCTGGTGAGCGCGCCGCTGCTGCTGGCGGCCGCGGTCCCGCTCGCCGACCCGCTCGGGCTGCCCGTCCCGCTCCTGGTCGGGGCGGGCGTCGTGCTGCTGCTCCTCGCGACCTTCCTGTGGTTCACCGCGCGCGCCGTGCCGCTCCACCGGGGCGCCGCACGGGCAGTCGTCGCCGCCAACTGCTCGTGGATGGCCGCGAGCGTCGCCGTCCTGGTGGTCTGGTCGCCGACGCTCTGGGGAGTCCTCTTCGTGGCAGCCCAGGCCCTCGCGGTCCTGTGGATCACGATCACCGAAGCGGTGGGCCTGCGTCGTCTGCGCGGCGGCCGGTGACGGGGCAGGCGGTAGCGCGTCCCGCGGTCCGGGCGGCGACGGGCGGCCCCGCAGCCGCGCCGCGCCAGGCCACCGTGGGTGCGCTGCTGCGGGAGTGGCGTGAGCGTCGGCGCGTCAGCCAGCTCGCGCTCTCGATCGAGGCGGACGTCTCGACCCGGCACCTGAGCTGCGTCGAGACCGGGAGGTCCCGGCCGAGCCCAGGGCTCGTGGCCCGGCTGGGGGAGGTCCTGGACGTCCCGTTGCGGGAGCGGAACCGTCTGATGCTGGCCGCAGGGTATGCGCCCGCCCATCCCGAGACCCCGGTCGCGGCGCTCGAGTCCCTGCGCGCGTCGCTGCGGGCCGTCCTGGACGCGCACGACCCGTTCCCGGCCTTCGTCGTGGACCGGACGTGGACGGTGGTCGAGGCCAACGCGTCGGTCCAGGTGCTGCTCGACGGGGTCGACGAGGACCTGCTGACCGAGCCCGTGAACGTGCTCCGCATCGGACTGCACCCGCGAGGGATGGCGCCGCGCGTCGTCGACCTCCGACGGTGGCGCGAGGAGCTGCTGGGCCGGCTGCGGCGCCAGGTCGGGTGGAGCGCCGACGATGACCTCGCGGACCTCTACCGCGAGCTCGACGGGTACCCGGTCGCGCCCGGCCCCGCCGCGGCCCCGGGACCGGCCGACCCCGAGCAGAGCAGCCTCGCGATCCCGTTCCGCCTGCGGTACGGCGACGACGAGCTCGCGTTCCTGGGGATGGTCACGACCTTCGGGACGCCCGTCGACGTCACGCTGTCCGAGCTCACGATCGAGACGTTCCTCCCGGCCGACGACCGCACGGCCGAGGTCCTGCGCGCGGCGGCGGAGGCGCGCCGGGAGGCCGCGCGGTCCGTGGCCGGGTAGCGGTGCGGGGTGAGCCCTGGGGACGAGGCTGCCCGACGACGTCGCGCCGGTCCCCGAGGCCGCTCGCCGAGCGTGCAGTTCGGGTCGTCCTACGCGCCTGGCGACAGCCCGAACTGCACACTCGGTGACATGCCGCCGCGGTACCGTCCCCTGGTGGAGATCGACGAGGAGCCGCCGCCCGTCTGGTTCGGGCACGAGGTCCGGGTGCTCGCGCCCTCGGGTGCGGACGTGGGGGTCGGCGTGGTGCGCGGGGTCGTCCGCCCGTGGCGAGGTCGCCCCTGGTCGTTCACGGTCGCGCTCGACGACACAGGAGACCTCGTCGGCGTCACCGCGGCCCGGGTCGTGCCGACCGGCTGGTTCCGGGAGGACGACGGCACGCGGCTCACCGCTGACGAGCACGCACGCGGGAGGGTCGGAGGCGTCCGGCCGGGGGACCGCATGCGCCACCGCCACGTGACGCTGCGGTCCCACGTCCAGGCGCGTGACGCGGACGAGGCTGTGGCACGGACACGCGAGCTCGTCGCGGCGCTGGGCCTCGACACCGTCGACGTCGACGAGCCCGTCGAGCACGGGAAGGTCCCGGGGACCTGGGTCGTCGTGACCGGGCTCTCGTGGCCGGCCGGCGCAGGTGACGACGCCGAGGTCGTGATCGCACGCCTCACGGAAGCGACAGGTCTCGACTGGGGAGCGGTCTCGGGCGGGCCGGACGGGTGCGACGCCGTCTGGGACCCGGGCGACGCCGTCGGCCCTCCGACGGCGCACGTCACCTGGATGATCCTCGACGCGGTGCCGTGACCTGCAGGGTGACCCTCACCACGGTCGCTCACCGCGCGACCACGCCTCCTCCTCACTATCGTCGAAGGACAACCTGACACGGAGGGGGTCGTCATGACCAGCAACGACGCGGGAGCGGCTGGGGACGCACAGGCCCAGGCCAGGGCCAAGCGGCTGAACAAGAAGGTCGTCGGGATCAGCCTGGCCGCCGCACTGGGTGGCTTCCTGTTCGGGTTCGACACGGCGGTGATCAACGGGGCCGTCGACTCCTTGTCCGAGACGTTCGAGCTGAACGCGGCGATCACAGGTTTTGCGGTGTCGTCGGCGCTCATAGGCTGTGCGGTGGGCGCCTGGTTCGCGGGGCCGGTCGCGAACAAGATCGGCCGCATCAAGGTCATGCTCATCGCGTCGGCACTGTTCTTCGTGTCGGCGTTCGGTTCGGGTCTCGCGTTCTCGGTGGTCGACCTGATCATCTGGCGCGTGGTCGGCGGCCTGGGTATCGGTGCCGCGTCGGTCATCGCGCCCGCGTACATCGCCGAGGTCTCGCCGGCACGCATCCGTGGGCGGCTGGGGTCGTTGCAGCAGCTCGCGATCGTGACCGGCATCTTCGCCTCCCTCCTCACGGACGCCGCGCTGGCGGGTGCTGCCGGGGGCGCGTCGAACGTCCTGTGGCTCGGGCAGGAGGCATGGCGCTGGATGTTCATGGCGGCTGCGGTCCCGGCGGTCGCGTACGGACTGTTCGCGCTCCGCATCCCGGAGTCGCCGCGCTACCTGGTGGCGAAGGGCGAGACGAAGAAGGCGGCCGACGTCCTGCGGGAGTTCACGGGGGTCGACGACGTCGACCACAAGATCGCGGACATCGAGGACTCCCTCAAGTCCGACACCAAGGCGTCGCTCAGGGACCTGAGAGGCAAGCGCCTGGGCCTCAAGCCGATCGTCTGGGTCGGCATCCTGCTCTCGGTCTTCCAGCAGTTCGTCGGGATCAACGTGATCTTCTACTACTCGACGACGCTGTGGCGGTCGGTCGGGTTCTCGGAGGACGACGCCCTGCTGACCTCGGTCATCACGTCGGTCACGAACATCGTCGTCACGATCGTCGCGATCCTCCTGATCGACCGGATCGGCCGCCGCATCCTGCTCCTGGCGGGCTCGACGGGCATGTTCGTCTCGCTCGGCATGATGGCCATCGCGTTCACGCAGGCGACGATGACCACGGCCTCCGACGGCACCTCCACGGCCTCGCTCGACGGCGCCTGGGCCACGGTCGCGCTCATCGCGGCCAACGCGTTCGTGGTGTTCTTCGGGGCGTCGTGGGGGCCGGTCGTCTGGGTGCTGCTGGGGGAGATGTTCCCCAACCGCATCCGTGCGACGGCGCTCGCGGTCGCGGCTGCGGCGCAGTGGGTCGCGAACTTCGCGATCTCGACGACCTTCCCCGTGCTGGCCGACATCGGCCTGAGCTTCGCGTACGCGTTCTACGCGTTCTTCGCGCTGCTGTCGCTGTTCTTCGTGTTCTACAAGATCCCGGAGACGCGCGGCAAGGAGCTCGAGGACATGCGTGACGACTTCGTCATCAAGCGCGGCCACATCGTCGAGTCGGCCTGACGCGCCTCGTCCCTGCCGAGTAGTGAGCAGATGCCCCTGAGTCCCACGATTCAGGGGCATCTGCCTTCTTCTCGGCGGTGCGCGGCTACGCGAGCCCCGTGTCCCGTGCCACGATCGCGGCCTGCATGCGGGTCGTGACCTGCAGCTTGGCGAGCACGCGCGACACGTGCGTCTTCGCGGTGGCCTCGCTGATGACGAGCTCGTCGGCGATGCCCTGGTTCGACAGTCCCCGGCCGAGGGCCGCGAGCACGTCGGTCTCGCGCGGGGTCAGGTCGGACAGTCGCGGGTCGCCCGGCGTCCCCGTGCCCGACGGCGCCGCGCCCCCCGGGAGGTGAGCGCCGCCGTCGGGCCTGGGGGCGGACGCGAACGCCGCGAGCAGGCGGCGCGTGACCTCGGGCGCCAGGACGCCGTCCCCGGCCGCGACGCGTCGCACCGCGTCGACGAGGGCGGCCGGTTCCGCGGTCTTGAGCAGGAACCCTGCGGCCCCTGCGCGCAGGGCCTCGTCGACGTACTCGTCGAGGTCGAACGTCGTGAGGACGAGGACCTCGGCGAGGCGCTCGGTCACGATCGTGCGCGTGGCCTCGATGCCGTCGACGCCCGGCATGCGCAGGTCCATGAGGACGACCTCCGGACGCAGGGCGCGGGTGTTCGTGATCGCCGACGAGCCGTCGGCGGCCTCGCCCACGACCTCGATGTCCGGGGCCGACGCGAGCAGGAACCGGAGCCCGGCGCGGATCGCGGCGTGGTCGTCGGCGAGCAGGACACGGATCATGCGGGGGCTCCAGGAGGGTCTTCCGGGTCGGGTGCGGGCGAGGTCGGTCCTGACACCTCCGTGCAGGACCGGCCCAGCGGCAGCTCGGCCCGGACGGTCCACGAGTCCCCGGCGCCGGTCGGGCCCGCCCGGAAGGTGCCGCCGAGCGCCTCGGCGCGTTCCCGCATGGTGAGGAGCCCGGTGCGAGCGCTGAGGCTCGGTGCCAACGGTCCGGGCCGGGCGGTCTGCGTGCTCGTGACCTCGACCGTGAGGACCGGGTCGGGCGCCTCGTCCAGCCCGAGCACGACCCGCACGCGGGCTCCCGGGGCGTGCTTGGCCGCGTTCGTCAGCGCCTCCTGGACGATCCGGTGCGCGGCCTGGTCGAGAGCCGACGGCAGGTGGACGGACCGGACGTCGTCGGGGTCCTCGACCTCGACCGTGATGCCCTGGGTGCGCGCGGACGCGATCACGTCGTCCATCCCGGCGAGGCGCGCGGGGGCCGCGACCGCCTCGCCCGCGAGCACCGTGCCGCCCGCCGCGTCGTGGACGGTGGACGCGCCGTCGCGGGGGAGGTCGGACCGCAGCAGCAGGATCATGGCCCGCATCTCCTCGAGCGACGTGATGCTGCTCGACCGCACGAGCTCGAGCGCCGCCCGGTCCTTGGCCGCGTCCGGGGGCGACGCGAGCGCGGCCCCCGAGTGGATCGCGATGGCCGACAGGTGCGACGCGATGACGTCGTGCAGGTCGCGTGCCATCGCCGCACGCTCGGCCCGTACGGCCTCGTGCTGGCCGAGCTCGGCGATCCGCTCCAGGTCGGAGGCGCGCTGCGCCTCGAGGTCGGCCCGCTGGGCCGCGAGGTCGGCGAGGTTGGTCTTCTGCCGCACGTTCGCGGCCCACCACAGCGGGGTCGCGATGATCGCGGCCGCCTGGATCCCTCCCAGGACGAACCCCTTCACGTCCCGGAAGTACTCGCCCGTGGCGACCGCGGCCGCGGCGACGAGCACCGTCACCGCGATATTGACCACCCGTCGCAGCCGCCTGCTCCCGTAGAGCCCGCACGCGAAGAGCAGCTCCCACAGGACGAGGAGGACGCTCAGGCTCCCCCCGATCGCGATGTCCGCGAGCAGCGCGACCAGCCCGCCGACCAGCGCGAGCGCCGTGCGGCGGCGCTTGACGAGCAGCATGAGGCAGCCGACCGCGAGGGGCAGGACGTGCCACCACCGGTTGGCCGGCTCGACGAACGGCGGGAACGACCACACCGCGACGACCCCGACCGCGAGCAGCGCGACCCCGAGCACGAACGTCCCGGCCGCGTCGTACGGGTCCCCGCCGGGCCCGTCGTCGCGGAAGCCGGCGTCGATCCGGCGCACGACCCGCCGCACGCGCGAGGCGCCCGGCGCCACGGCGTCGCCGAGCCCCCCGGCCGCAGCGTCACCGGGGGACGGGTGGTCGGCGTGCGCGGGTCGGGGCGCGGCCGCGGGCAGGGGGTCGGGCACGTCCCCATCTCAGCACAGGGGCGTCGCGCGCGGATCGCCCGAACGATGTACGGCGCGGCGTCCGGCGGACCGAGGATCACTCGTCCGCCCGACGACGCCGGCCCCCGCCCCGCGCGAGGGTGGCGGCATGGAACTCCTGCCTCTCCTCGGCGTGCTCGTGGTCCTGGCCCTCGTCGACTCGACGAGCTTCGGGACGCTGCTCATCCCCGTCTGGCTGCTCATGACGCCGGGGCGGGTGCGCGTCGCCCGCCTGCTCGTCTACCTGGGCACGGTCGCCGGGTTCTACCTCGTGGTCGGGGTCGTCGTCGCGCTGGGCGCGGGGGCCTTCGCCGAAGGGTTCGGCGAGCTGTTCGAGACACGGCCCGCCCGGATCGTCGAGCTCCTCGTGGGGGTCGCGCTGGTCGCGTACAGCTTCCGCCTCGACCGGCGGTCCAAGGGGTCGTCGGACGGTCAGGGTCGCGTCCTGCGGTGGCGGGCCCGCGCGATGGGGGCGTCGAGCGGGACGGGAGCGGCGCCGTCGGGCCTCACGCCCCTGTCCGACGGCGCAGCGCACCCCGCGCCCGTCGCGACCGCGTCGCGCGCCGGCTCCGTGACGGCCCTCGTGGGGCTGGCGCTCGCGGCCGCGGCGATCGAGCTCGCGTCGATGCTCCCGTACCTCGCGGCGATCGGGATGATGACCCGCGCGGACCTCGGGTGGCCTGCGACAGGGGTCGTCCTGGCGGGGTACTGCGTCGTCATGGTGCTGCCCGCGCTGCTGCTCATGGCGGCGCGCGTCCTCGCCGCCCGCCAGGTGGGGCCGCTGCTGGACCGGCTCAACGCGTGGATGACGAAGAACGCGGCATCGACCACGGCATGGGTCGTGGGGATCGTGGGCTTCCTGCTCGCACGCGACGCGGTGGTGTGGCTCGGCTGGATCGGGTGAACGCTCTCGGCAGACCGGGGCGGGCCACCGGGTCCGCGTCTGCCCGGGTCCCTGTTTGCCGGAACGGCAACGGCGCTTGCGCGAGGGCCGGGCCAGGCGCCATGGTCGGGGAAGACGGCCGACCCCTGCGGCCCACCCCGACCCGAGGAGCCCGCGTGCCGCACGACCACCAGAACCACGAGCACGGCCACCAGCAGCACCACCACGACCAGGCGTTCTGGGACGAGCGCTACGGTTCCTCGGCGGCGGTGTGGAGCGGCAACCCGAACCCGCAGCTCGTGCGCGAGGTCGCGGACCTGCCCGCGGGCCGAGCGCTCGAGGTGGGGGCGGGCGAGGGGGCCGACGCGGTCTGGCTCGCGCGGCAGGGGTGGGACGTCGTCGGGCTCGACGTGTCGCCCGTGGCGCTCGGGAAGGCCGCTGCCCACGCGGTCGTCGCGGGCGTGGCCGAGCGCATCGAGTGGCGCCAGGCCGACCTCGTCGGGTGGGAGCCGGGCGACGAGCGCTTCGACCTCGTCACGGCCCACTTCATGCACCTGCCGGCCGACCTGCGCCGCCAGGTCTTCCCGCGCCTCGCGCAGGTCGTGGCACCGGGCGGGCGGCTGCTCGTCGTCGGGCACCACCCCGAGGACCACGAGACGGTGCGCCGCGACTTCGACGAGCACTTCTTCTACACGGGCGACGACCTGCTGGCCGAGCTCGACCTCGCCGGGTGGGTCGTCGAGACCAACGACGCACCCACGCGCGAGATGCTCGACGCCGAGGGGCGCCCGGCCACGATCCGCGACACGGTGCTGCGGGTGCGACGGCCCGCGTGACGCTCCCGCTCCGGGCTACGCCTGCGGTGCGGTGCGGAGCGTGATCCCGTCCGGCCCCGCGTCGAGCGCGGTCACGTGGGCCGTCGACCCGTCGGGGAGGAGCACGACGAGCCGGTCGCTGCCGTTCGCGCGGACACGGGCGTACTGGAGCTGCGTGGTCAGGTCGTGGATGCCGAGGGGCTTGCTCCCGGGTCCCGCGGTCGCCCCCGCGGCCGGGACCGGTGAGGTGACGGCCGGGTCCTGCTGCCCGACGGCGTCGCTCGCCGCCCCGGTCGGGTGCGGGGCGGCCGGGTGCGGCGTCGGCGCAGGGCCGGACTCGTAGGACCGGAGCGTGCCGACGATCCCGTCGATGAGGTCGTCGACCTCGGTGACGTCGTAGCCCTCGCGCCACTTCGTGGCCGAGAACCGGACGCCGCTGGCCTCGGCCGAGGTCAGCAGCCCCGTGCCCGGGCGGTCGCCCGACTCGTACGCCGCGAGGGTCACGGCGACACGGTCGAGGTAGTCGTCGACCTGCACGACGTCGTAGCCCTCCCGGAACTTCGTCGCGGTGAACTTCGTGTCCAGGACCTGGTCAGCGGTCAGCATGCGGGGGCTCCGAGGTGTGAGGCGGGACGGCGGGCGACGCCGGGGCGGACCCGAGCGGGTCCACCCCGGCGCCGCGGCCGGTGTCAGCGACGGATCAGTTGGACGACGCGGCCGACGGACCGGCCGACCCGTTCGACGCCGACTGGCCGCTGAGGTGCCCCCCGGCGAGCCCGGCGATGAGCTGGTTGATGTCGACGCCCGTGAGCTGCTTGATGACCTGCTGGCCCTCGCCCAGCACCGAGGCGACGTTCTTGGTGACCGCGCTCGCGCCGTCGGTCGAGATGACCGTCATGCCCTGGATCTTGCCGATGGGCTCGGCCGCGGCGCGGACGATCTCCGGCAGGCGCTCGATGAGCTCCTGGACCAGGGCCGCCTCGCCGTACTTCTTGAGCGCCTCGGCCTTGGCGTCCGTGGCGACGGCCTCGGCGCGACCCTCGGCCTCGACCGCGAACGCCCGTGCCTCACCCTCGGCCTTGATACCGACGGCCAGGGCGACCTGGCGGTCACGCTCGGCCTCACCGGCGCGACGGACGGCCTCGGCGGACGCCTCGGCGTCCTGGATCGCGGCGGTCTTGTTGGCCTCGGCGATCGTGGTGCGCTTGTAGGCGTCGGCCTCGGTCGCGGCGTTCGACGAGTCGCGCTGGGCGTTGGCCCGCTGGACCTCGGCGTAGGCCGCAGCCTCGGCGGGCTTGCGGATCTCGATGTCGAGGCGCTCCTGCGTCACACGGGCCTGCTCGGCGAGGGCCTCGCGCTCCTCGACCGCGACCAGGCGTTCCTGCTCGGCCCGGGCGAGCTGCCCTGCGGCCTCGGCCTCGGCGTTGGCCTTGTCGGTCTCGGCCTTGATGATGGCGCGCTTGAGGTCGAGAGCCTTCTGGCGCTCGGCGATCTGCTCGGCGGCGTCGATCGCGGCGAACTCCGACGCCCGCTGCGCCTCGGCCTCGGAGACCTCGGCGACCTGGCGGGCGCGAGCGGCCTCGGCGCGACCGAGGTTGGCGAGGTAGTCGGAGCCCGGCGTCGAGATGTCCGAGATGTTAAGGAGGTCGACCTGCAGGCCCTGCTCCGAGAGGTCGGTCTTGGTGGACTCGACGACGCGGTCCGAGAGGCCCTTGCGGTCGGAGATGATCTGCTCGATGGTCATGTCGCCCACGATCGAGCGCAGCGAGCCCTCGAGGGACTCCTTGATGATCTCGGTCAGGGTGCCCTGCTGGGACAGGAAGCGCTGGGCCGCACGGCGCACGCCCTCCTCGTCACCACGGACCTTGAAGTTGATCGACGCCTTGATCGCGATCTTGATGCGGTTCTTGTCCACGCCCTCGACCGTGATGCCGATCTGGCGCTGCTCGAGGGAGATGGAGAAGCCCTGCTGGAGGATGGGCCACACGAACGTGCGGCCACCCGTGACGACGCGCTGGCCGGTGCCCGCGGCCTCCTTGCGGCCCGCGCCGCGCCCGACGATGATCAGCGCCTCGTTCGGGGGCACGCGGCGGATGCGCTTGGCGATGAAGGTGATGATCGCGAAGAACGCGATGACCAGGGCGATCGTGGCGATGATGCCGACGAGGTTGGAATCTTCGAGCATGTCGGTACGCGCCTGCGGCGCGACTCCTTTCGGTGGCGGGTCGTGCGAGCGGGTCGTGCTGGTCCTGCTGGTCATGCGGTGGTGGTGCGCGTCGTGCGGCTGGGGTCGCCGGCAGGGTCACCGCGGGGTCACCCTGCGGGGGCGCCCGACGGGGAGGTCAGTCGTTGGGGAAGTAGCGCCGGACGCGGACCCGCGTCCCGGACTGCTCCAGGACGACGACGCGGGCCCCCGAGGGGATCGGCTCGTCGGCCCAGGCGAGGCGTCGTTCGAGCTCGTGCGCGGCGTC
Organism: Oerskovia sp. NPDC057915; assembly: GCF_042887685.1. Taxonomy (NCBI): domain Bacteria; kingdom Bacillati; phylum Actinomycetota; class Actinomycetes; order Micrococcales; family Cellulomonadaceae; genus Oerskovia; species Oerskovia sp. NPDC057915. The sequence goes on from NZ_JBHVOS010000016.1 coordinate 87,018, forward strand.
GAGCGAGACCTCCCCGGTCGCGGGCGAGATGTCGCTCGTCGCGGTGCCCTGGACGCCGACGAGCGAGATCGGGACGGCGTCGTCCGACGCGCGGAGCTTGGCGGTGAGCACGGCCACGAGGAGGATCGCGAGGGCGGCGAGGACTGCGGAGCCCACGTACGCCAGGACGACGGGCAGGTCGTTCGAGACGACGATCGCCCCGGTCGCGCCGAACACGATCGCCCCGACGCCGAGCGAGGTCCCGGAGACGGCGCCGTCGCCGAGCTCGATGAACTCCCCGAGGATCATCGAGACCAGGACGAGCGCGAGCCCGACGATGCCGACGACGACGAACGTGATCACCGCATACCCCCAGGGTGGGTCACGTCGCGCCGCCGAGCACGGGCCGCCCGAACACTTGACGTGATCGTGAACTTGCCCGAACTCTAGCGTGACTCAACCCTGCCCCGGGACGAGATGGGTGGTCCGCACCATCGGACCGAGCGTGTCGGAACCTGCGTGACCTCTGGGGCACGGTGGTTCCGACACGTCCCTCGGAGGTCAGCGGGAGAGCTGGTCCAGCACCACGTCGAGGTTGGCCGCGGCCGTGTCGCGGTAGCCCTGGACCCATTCGCCCTGGTAGTCGCGGGGGACGACCTCGGTCACAAGCACCGCGCTGATGTACGCGCGGTACAGGAGCAGGCGCACGTCACCGGCCCCGAGGGTGCTCGCCCCGGGACGCACCTGCCCGACGGCGTCGCTCCCGTCCGGTGCGCCGCCGTCGGGCAGGAATTCACCCGGGGTGGGAGGCGCGAACCACGGCTCCTCGACGGGGAGCCGGCCCCCCGCCGAGCGGTAGCCCGCAGCGATCGCGGGCGGGACGGGGCCGAGGCCGAGCTGGTCTGCCCCCGCGAGCTCGTACAGCGGGTCGGCCCACAGGCAGCGCTCGGTGTCGATCACGCCGCTCAGGCGCAGGGGGGACGGCTCGTCGGGGGAGCCCGCTGCGACCGCCGGGTCCGCGAGGCCGGGGCCCCCGGCGGCGAGGAACAGGTTGCCCGGCCACAGGTCGGCGTGGACGAGGCGCGGGACCGTGACCTCGGAGAGCGCGTCGCGGTGGCGTGCGACCACGGCCCGCAGGGCGTCGGCGGGGAGGTCGACGGCCCAGGTCTCGGCGTCGGCGAGCAGAGCCTCGACCATGAGGCCGAACGCCTCGGGCCACGTCGGGGCGCTCATCCCGGACGCCGGGGCGGGGTAGCCGAACGCGTCTCCCGTGACCGTGTGCAGACGGGCCATGAACGCGCCGAGGTCGTGGTGGACCCGCGCCGTCGCGGCGTCGTCGAGCGGGGGCAGCGTGTTCCACACCTCGCCGTCGAGGAACGTGACGACCAGGGCGTCGCCGTCGAGCGTCGTCCGGCTGAAGTCGCTGTGGACGACGCGCGGCATGAGGAGGTCGGGGCGCTCCGCCACGCGCCGGTAGACGTCCTCCTCGGTGCCGAGGATCCCGTGCTCGTAGCGCAGGAGGCGGGAGGTGTCGGCGCTCGTGATCTTCACGACGACGCGCTGACCGTCGGTGAGGTCGACCCGGAACGTCGAGGCGAACATCCCGCCGTCCAGGGGGGCGGCGGCGGCGATCTCGCCGAGCGGGGACACGATGCGGGAGAGCTGGTCGTCGGTGACCGTCATCTTGGTGAGCACGCTGGCGATCGTATCGATTCGACGGCCGGTGGGGAAGAGGGCCGGGGCGGGGGGCTTGCGTGCCACCCGCCCCGGCCCTCCTCAGCGAGCGGCCGCCAGGGTGCCGACCGCGGGCGCCTCGGTGCTGGTGGCGGCGCCTGCCTCCGGTGCGCGACGGGCGCCCCCGCGGACCGACCCGGCGAGCACCAGGCCGATGCCCAGGGCGGCCCAGCCGGCGAGGACGAGCCAGGAGAACGTCGTGTCGGCTCCCGGGAAGTAGGACAGCGACCGCAGGAGGGTCGCCGACGCCCCGGGCGGGAACCACTGCCCCACGGCCCCCCACGGCGACAGCAGCATCTCGACCGGCATCGCGGCCGCCGAGATCGGGTTCGCGAAGAGCAGGAAGACGACCGGCCCGACCGAGATCCCGGGGCGCCCGAGCAGCGCAGCGGCGCCGACGATCGTTCCCGAGATCCCGAGGAGCGTGAGTGCGACCGCCGCGGAGTCGGCCAGGAACGACCCGTGCAGGCCGCCGAGCAGGTGGAGGATCGCCGCGATCACGAGGCCGCCGACCACCGCGTAGGCCCCGAGCCCCGCGAGGCGGTGCCCCGTGCCGCGCACCACGAGGGCGATCGCGACGCCGCCGACCAGGCCACCGAGCACGAGGGGGAACGTCGCGGCGGCGAGGGTCGTGCCGCGGGCGTCGTCCGGGGACAGGGGGACGAGGTCGGTCACCACGACGGTCGGTGCCGAGCCGGCCGGTGCGCCGAGAGCGGCGGCTGCGGCGTCGACCTGGGCCTGGAGCGCGCTCGCCTGCTCCCCGAGGAGCTGGGCGACGACCGGGCTCGCAGCCGAGGCCGTGAGGATCTCCGGGGCGGGACCCAGGACGATCGCGCCGTACACGTCGCGGGCCTCGACGAGCGCGACCGCACCGGCTCGGTCGGCGACGGCCGTGACGTCCAGGACGCCAGGGGTGCTCTGGGCGAGACCGGCCTCGACCTGGGCGACCTGCTCGACCGGACCGGCGACGGCCACCGGGAGGTTGCGGGGGTCGGCCGTGACCGAGGGCCACAGGAAGGCCAGGACCAGGGCGCTCACGAGGGTCACGAGGCCGAGGGCGAGTCCGAGGGTGCGGGGCCACGGGGTGGTGCCCGGGGGGCTGGTGGTCATGACGGGCTCCTTAAAACGAATGTTCGTTCTTTATAGACTCGCGGCCGCCGCCCGTGCCTGTCAAGAGCGAACGTTCGGTTTATGGTGGGTCGGTGCCCAGAGTGACCGAGGAGTACCGCGCCGCCCGCCGCGAGGAGATCGTCGAGGCAGCCCTCCGGGTCTTCCTGCGCAAGGGATTCCAGGCCGCCTCGATGGCCGACATCATCACCGAGTCCGGCCTGTCCGCCGGAGCGATCTACGGCTACTTCGACAGCAAGTCCGAGCTCATCCACCAGACCGCCGCCCAGGTCGTCGGTGCCCGGGTCCTCGACGTCGAGAAGCTCGCCGCGAGCGAACCGCTCCCCGTGCCGGCCGAGGTCGTCCGGGTCCTCATGACCGGCGTCCAGCGCGAGCTCCGCGACCCCAGGATCCTCGTCCAGCTCTGGGGGGAGGCCGTGACCGACCCCGCGCTGCGCGCGCTCGCCGCCGGCGTCGTCGAACGCATCCTGCGGACCTTCGAGGACTACCTCACGGTCTGGCACCAGCGGATGAACGGTCACGCCGAGGCGGAGGCGGCGGCGCTCGCGGCCGAGCAGGCGCCGTTGTTCGTCAGCGCCTGCCAAGGATGCATGCTCCAGTCGGCCCTCATCGAGGACTTCGACCGGGACGGCTACCTCGACCTGCTCGTGCGCTACCTCCCCCGCTGAGGGGCTGCGCGGAGGCGCGGTGCCGCAGTCGGCACCGGGCCGGGCGTCGGCGACGCGGGGTGTGCGTGCGCCGGGCGGGGGGCGTCGAGTGTGCAGTTCGGGCTGTCAGGAGCGCGCCCGGGCAGCCGGAACTGCACACTCGACGGGCCAAGGCCAGGCCAGGCCGCCCCGGGGCCAGGCCCGGCCGGGCCAGGCCCGGCCGGGCCAGGCCGGGCCCTACGGCCGCGGCACGTTCCTCAGGTTCGCGCGCGCCATCGACACGACCTCGCCCATGCCGCCACCCAGGATCTCCTTGCTCATGGCGACCGTGAAGCCGCGCACCTGCCCGGCCGTGATGGTCGGCGGCAGGGACAGCGCTCGCGGGTCGGTCACGACGTCGACCAGCGCGGGGCCGGGGCGGGAGAGGGCCCCGCGCAGCGCGCCCCGCACGTCCTTGGCCCGCTCGACCCTCACGGACGGGATCCCGATCGCGTTCGCGACCGCGGCGTAGTCGATGTGCGGCGACTCGGTGCCGAACATGGGCAGCCCGTCGACGAGCATCTCGAGGCGCACCATCCCCAGGCTGGCGTTGTCGAACAGGACGATCTTCACGGGCAGCTCGTAGGCCTTGATCGTGATGAGCTCGCCCAGCAGCATCGACAGCCCGCCGTCGCCCGCCATGGCGACGACCTGCCGGTCGGGCTGGGCGGCCGCGACGCCGATCGCGTGCGGCACCGCGTTCGCCATGGACCCGTGCAGGAACGACCCGATGACGCGCCGCTTGCCGTTGGGGCTGATGTACCGGGCGGCCCACACGTTGCACATGCCCGTGTCCACGGTGAAGACGGCGTCGTCGGCGGCCTCCTGGTCGAGGACGTCTGCGACGTACTCGGGGTGGATGGGCGAGTGCTTCTCGACGTCCTTGGTGTACGCCCCGACCACGCCGGTCATCGACTTCTCGTGCTTGGCGACCATGCCGTCGAGGAACGAGCGGTTCTTGGCCGTGTTCACGAGCGGCAGCAGGAGCCGCACGGTCTCGCCCACGTCGCCGACCACGGCGACGTCGAGCCGGGTCCTGCGGCCCAGGTGCGTGGGGTCGGTGTCGACCTGCGCGGTCCGCACGGACTCGGGCAGGAACTGGTCGTAGGGGAAGTCGGTGCCGAGCAGGACCAGGAGGTCGGCGTCCTGCATGGCGTCGTGCGCGGCGCCGTAGCCGAGGAGCCCGCTCATCCCGACGTCGAACGGGTTGTCGTACTGGATCCACTCCTTGCCGCGCAGCGAGTGGCCGATCGGCGCGGCGATCTTGTCGGCGAGCGCGATCACGTCGTCGTGCGCGCCGCGTGTTCCTGCGCCCGCGAAGATCGTGACCTTCTTGGCCTGGTTGATCGCGTCGGCCAGCGTCCTCAGGGCGTCGGGGTCGGGGATGATCCGGGGCCTCGCGGGGTGGACCGCGACGTCGATGATCTCGGCCGCGGCGTCGAGGTCCGCGACGTCGCCGGGGATGGTCAGGACCGAGACCCCGGGGGCGCCGTAGGCGTGGTGGATGGCGGAGTTGATGACGCGCGGTGCCTGCTTGGCCGACGAGATCATCTCGGAGTACACCGAGCACTCGGTGAACAGGCGGTCCGGGTGCGTCTCCTGGAAGAAGCTCGTCCCGATCTGCGCGCTGGGGATGTGGCTCGCGATCGCGAGAACGGGCACCTTGGAGCGGTTGGCGTCGTAGAGCCCGTTGATGAGGTGCAGGTTGCCGGGCCCGCACGAGCCCGCGCACACCGCGAGCTTCCCGGTGACCTCGGCCTCGGCCGCGGCGGCGAACGCGGCGGACTCCTCGTGGCGCACGTGCACCCACTCGATGCCCTTGCCCTTCCCCTTCTGGCTGCGCCGGACCGCGTCGACCACGGGGTTGAGGCTGTCGCCCACGATCCCGTAGATACGTTCGACCCCCGCTTCGATGAGCTGCGCGACGAGCAGGTCGGCGACCGTCCTGTTGCGCTTGTCCTGGGGCCGACCGAGTCCGAGTGCCATGGGAGAACCTCCGCACGAGGGGATGGGGGATCTCTCCATCGTGCGCCGGAAGGTCCGGGGGCGCAGCCGCTGGGGCCGTTCCGCTCGTCACGTCCGGGTGTCAGGTCCGCGTCACAGCGGGTGCGCGTCGAGTGTGCGGTTCGGGCTGTCGCGAGGGCCCGGGGACAGCCCGAAGTGCACACTCGCCGTGGCGAGCAGTTCCCGGCCCGACGGCGACCGGCACCGGGTGCACACCACCCGGGTGCGGGGCTCGCCCGGGGTGGGCGGCGCCGTCGGGCGTGGGACTGCCCGGGTGCGGGGCTCGCCCGGGGTGGGCGGCGCCGTCGGGCGTGGGACTGCCCGGGTGCGGGGCTCGCCCGGGGTGGGCGGCGCCGTCGGGGGAGCGACCGCGGGCGTCGCCTACGCCTCGTCGGGGACCCCGTCGGCGTCGGGGTCCGTGCCGGGGACCGGCGCGTCCCGGCGCAGGACCCGCAACGACGCGAGCACCGCGACGACCGCGAGGCCGGCCGCGATCATGACGACCTGGAAGCCCGCGTGCGCGCCCGCGGCGTCGATGCGCGACCCCGCGATCGACGCCCCGAACGAGACGCCCACGCCCAACGACGTCCCGACCCACGCGAGACCCTCGGTGAGCTGGTGCGGCGTCACGAGCTTCTGGACCAGGGCGTTGCCGTTGATGAGGGTCGGGGCGATCGTGAAGCCCGTGACGAACATGACGACCGCCAGCATGGGCAGCGACGTGACCACGAAGAACAGCGAGACGCCCAGCGCCAGGGCGACCATGCCGATCGCGAACCGCTTCCACAGCGGGGAGACCCAGTGGCGTGCGCCGTACGCGAGGCCCGAGATGAGCGAGCCCATCGCGAAGACCGCCAGGATGAGGCCCGACGCCGACTTGGACCCCTGCTCCTCGGCGAACGCGATGGTCGAGACGTCGGTCGCGCCGAAGATGAAGCCCATCGCGACGAAGACCACGGCGAGCACGATCATGCCGGGCGACCGCATCGCCGACCCGTGCTTGACGCCCGGGACGACCGGGATCACGGGGGGTTCGGTGCGGCGCTGCGACAGGAACCAGACGCCGCCCACGACGGCCGCGACCGCCGGGACGATGATGCCCGCGGAGTCGGTGACCTCGGTCGCGAGCAGCGTCGCGAGGACGGGGCCGACGACGAACACGAGCTCGTCGAGCGCGGACTCCAGGGAGTAGGCCGTGTGGAGCTGGCGGGAGTCCTTGACGGCGTGGCTCCAGCGCGCGCGGACCATCGAGCCGTACGAGCCGATGCTCGCGCCTGCGACGACGGCCGTCACGTAGAGCCAGATCTCGGGGGCCTGGTTGACCGCCGAGAGGATGAGCCCGACGAGTCCGGCCGTGCTGACGACGAGCAGCGGGCGCATGACCTTTGCCTGGCCGACGCGGTCGACGTAGCGCGCGATCTGCGGCGAGGCGATGGCCTGCGCGATGACGTAGGCCGCGGACACGCGACCGGCCAGCGCGTAGGAGTCGTAGATGCCCTGGATCATCAGGACGATGCCGATGCCGACCATGGACATCGGGAGCCTCGCGACGACGGCGGCGGCCGAGAAGTTCAGCGCTCCCGGCTTGCTGAGGACGACGCGATAGGGGTTGCGGGAGTCGTCTGCCGCTGCACGAGAGGGGTCCTGTACCACCGTGCCATTCTCCCATCTGTTGCCCCGGTCGACGGCGCCTGTCCAGCGCGCGCCCAGCCGTCGCCGGTCGCACACCGGCACGTACCGAGTGTCACCGTTCCACCGGGCGCGCGCGAACCGATTCCGGCCCGCATGATGAACGGGTGAGCGAGCAGACGCAGGAGATCGCGGTCGTCGACAACACGGCCGAGGAGCGCTTCGAGGCGCGCACGCCCGAGGGGGAGGTGGCGGGGTTCGCCGCGTACGTACGACAACCCGGCCAGGTCGTGTTCACGCACACCGAGGTCGACGACGCCTTCGCGGGCCACGGCATCGGGTCGACGCTCGCGCGCGGGGCGCTCGACCAGGTGCGCGCCTCGGGGCAGAAGGTCGTGCCCCTGTGCCCGTTCATCAGGGCGTTCGTGCAGCTCCACGAGGAGTACCAAGACCTGGTCGCGCGCTGACCCGCGCTCGCGCCGACCCGCGCTGCCGCGGGAACGACCGAGCGGGGGAGGCCCTCGCCGGTGACGAGGACCTGCACCGCTCGGCGGGGTGCCGCGATCAGGAGATGGTCGCGGCGAGCGTGACTTCCTGGCGCAGGTCGTGGTTCAGGTCGCCCGAGGCGTCGGCCGGGGTCAGCGTGACCTCGAACTCGATGGGCGATCCGGGCTGGTACTTGAAGTTCTCGCCGTAGGCGACGGACTGCCCCGGCGCGAGGACGAACGGCGCCTCGCCGGATCCCGGGGCGATCGGGGAGTCGACGACACCGGCGGCCTCGAAGAGCGCGCTGTCGACGATGCTGTCCATGCCCTGCATGTAGGGCCAGTCGGCGTAGCGGGCGTCGACGCCCACGACCGTGTAGCTCAGGGGCAGGTCGGCGTCGCCCGTGTTGGTCAGGACGTAGTTGACGAACACGATCTCGTCGCCCGGGTTCAGGATCGGCTTGCCCGACTCGTCCGCGAACTGGCCGGTCTTCGTCGCGACGGCGGTGCTCACCTGGTAGACGTCCACGGTGAAGCCGTCGCCCTCGGCCGTGCCGAGCTGGGTGCCGACGACCGCGTTGGACGCGGCCCACGCCGGCTTGTCCCCCGTGCTGGCGGCGGCGGGCTCGGCCTCGTCCTCGGCGGGGGTCTCCTCCACGGCCGGCTTCTCGACGCTCGTCGAGGCCGAGGTGGTCTCCTCGGGGGCGTCGTCGCCCGCGCAGGCGGACAGGCCGAGGACGGCGACGAGGGCGAGGGGCAGCGCGAGGGCTGCGCGTGACGTGCGCATGGGGACTCCAGAGATCGACGAGGGAACGCCTTCGATACTAGGAGTAGATCTTCGCGGCAGTTCGCGATTCTGATGGTGAGAACTACCCATGTGAGATACCCGACGGCGGGCGTCCGGGCCGCCACGAGGTGCTATGCCGCGGGGACGGGGAGCGGCGAGGTGCCCGACGGCGGTGCGCACCGCCGTCGGGCACCCCGCCCCGGGCGTCAGCCGCCCAGGGCGTCCGAGACGACCTGCTTGGCCTCGTCCTGCACCTGCGCCAGGTGCTCGGCCGAGACGAACGACTCGGCGTAGATCTTGTACACGTTCTCCGTGCCCGAGGGGCGCGCCGCGAACCACGCGTTCTCCGTGGTGACCTTGAGGCCGCCGATCGCCGCCCCGTTGCCCGGCGCCGTCGTCAGCCTCGCGGTGATCTCCTCGCCCGCGAGCGTCGTCGACGTGACCTGCTCGGGGCTCAGCCGCGCGAGCGCCGACTTCTCCTCGAGCGAGGCCGGGGCGTCGACGCGTGCGTACCAGGACTCGCCGTACTGCTCGACGAGCCGGGCGTGGTGCTGCGACGGGGTCCTCCCCGTGGTCGCGAGGATCTCCGAGGCGAGCAGCGCGAGGAGCAGGCCGTCCTTGTCGGTCGTCCACACCCCGCCGTTCGTGCGCAGGAACGACGCGCCCGCCGACTCCTCGCCGCCGAACCCGACCGAGCCGTCGAGCAGGCCCGGCACGAACCACTTGAAGCCCACCGGCACCTCCTCGACGCGGCGGCCCAGCCCACCGCCGACCCGGTCGATGAGCGACGACGACACGAGCGTCTTGCCGATCGCGGCGTCCTGACGCCACCCCGGGCGGGCCCCGCCGTAGAGGTAGTCGATCGCGACCGCGAGGTAGTGGTTGGGGTTCATGAGCCCGGCGTCCGGCGTGACGATCCCGTGGCGGTCTGAGTCCGCGTCGTTGCCCGTCGCGATGTCGAACGTCGAGGTCGCGTCCGGGTCCGTCATCTTCTGCACGAGCGAGGCCATGGCGTACGGCGACGAGCAGTCCATGCGGATCTTGCCGTCCCAGTCGAGCGTCATGAACGCCCACCGCGGGTCCACCTGCGGGTTCACGACCGTCAGGTCCAGCCCGTAGCGCTCGCCGATCTCGCCCCAGTACTCGACCGAGGCCCCGCCCAGGGGGTCGGCGCCGATCGAGACGCCCGCGCCGCGGATCGCGTCGAGGTCCAGGACCGAGGCCAGGTCGTCGACGTACGCCGTGAGGAAGTCGTGCCGGTGCGTGGTCTCGGCCGTCAGCGCCCGCTCGAGCGGGACCCGCCGGACCTGCCCGACGCCCGAGCGCAGGATCTCGTTCGCACGGTCCGCGATCCAGCCCGTCGCCTCCGAGTCCGCCGGGCCACCGTGCGGCGGGTTGTACTTGAAGCCGCCGTCGCGCGGCGGGTTGTGCGACGGCGTCACGACGATGCCGTCCGCGAGCTCGGGGCCGCTCGTGCGGACGCCCTCCTCGGTCGCTGCGCCGTTGTGCAGCAGGATCGACTGCGACACGGCCGGCGTCGGCGTGAACGAGTCGCGAGCGTCGATGTACGTCTGGACGCCCGCCGCCGCGAGGACCTCGAGCGCGGTCTGCCACGCGGGCAGCGACAGCGCGTGCGTGTCGCGGCCGATGAACAGCGGGCCGTCGGTGCCCTGAGCGCGCCGGTACTCCACGATGGCCGCGGTGATCGCGACGATGTGCGCCTCGTTGAACGCGTGGTCCAGGCTCGAACCACGGTGGCCCGACGTCCCGAACACCACCTTCTGCGCCGGGTCGTCGACGTCGGGGGAGAGGTCGTAGTAGGCGCCGACCACGGCGTCCACGTCGATGAGGTCCTGAGGCTGGGCGGGAGTACCGGCGCGTGGGTCCATGGACCGATCCTGCCACTGGTGGGGGTGTCGCTGCTGGTCGGCCCGGCGCACCGGTGCCGAGCATGCGGTTGTCGTCGTGATCGGGCCGGATCCGGACGGCAACCGCATGGTCGACGAGCGACAACCGCATGCTCGGCGCCCCCGGCCCGTGAACGCGGCCCGACGACGTCTCGTCAGAAACGTAGGCTGGTCACCATGTTCCCGCCTCAGGTACCCACGACCGACGTGTCCGAGCTCGACGCCGAGCGCCCCGTGCCCGAGGGCGTCGTGCTCCTCGACGTGCGCGAGCAGGACGAGTGGGACGCGGGCCACGCGCCCGACGCCGTCCACATCCCCCTCGGCGAGCTCCCCGTCCGCTGGGGCGAGCTCGACCCCGACGTGCCGATCCTCGTGATCTGCCACTCGGGCGGCCGGTCGGCGCGCGCCGCCGCGTGGCTCAACCAGGGCGACTTCGACGCGACCAACCTCGACGGCGGCATGGTCGCGTGGTCGCAGCGAGGGTTCCCGGTCGAGCGGTAGCCGAGCGGTAGAGGTCGTCCCGGCAGACCTGCCTCGCCGGTAGACCGGCCCCGCTGGCAGACCTGCCTCGCCGGCCGCCCCGCACCCCGGCCGGCGGCCCTACCCCGCCGGGACCCCGTCCACCGGGGCGTCGTCCTCGACGGGCGGCACGTCGGCGCCTTCCTCGCCCGGGGGCACGGCGTCCTCGTCGGGGACCGGCTGCTCGACGACGAGCGGCCAGGGCTGTCGTGGTCCGACGTCGGCGGCCCCGTCCGGGGTCACGGAGACGATCTGCCAGTCGACGATCCGTCGCTCGACCGGGTCGAACCGCAGCAGCGTCATCTCGGCCGTGCCCTTGAGGGGCCCGATGCGGGACGCGTTCGCGATGGCGCCGGCCGTACTCCCGTTGACGTAGCGGATGCCGCCGCCGACCTGTTCCGGGTCGGCGCGCGTGTGCATGTGGCCGGAGAGCTGGGCGGGCACGCAGCCCGACTCCATGGGGACGTTGCCGACGCGGGGGGTGTGGATGAGCAGGATGTCGATCCCGTCCTCGGCCTCGCACGCGACGTCCGTCAGGCGCGCGGCCTGCGCGACGGCTCCTCCGGCGCGGGTCGTGGGGCCTTCGATGAGGCCTGGTGCCATGGCGTCGCTGTCGCCGAGGATGCGGATCCCCTGGACGTCGAGGATCCCTCCGTCGAGCACCTTGGCGCCTCGGGACCGTTCGCGGGCCGAGGTCTCGGTCGAGTCGTGGTTGCCGTCGGCGACGACCATGGTCGTGCCCTTGGGAAGGGCCGACATGTAGGCGTCCACGCAGAAGTTCTCGACCGCGGTCCCGTTCATGGTGGTGTCGCCCGCGTTGAGGACCAGGGTCGCGGAGGACCGGTCGATGGTCGTCCGGATCAGCGGCGCCATCCCGATGTTGCAGTGCAGGTCGCTGATGAGCAGCATCGTCACGAGCTCTGCGTCGTCGGTGGGCGAGGGGGAGGGAGAGGGGGTGGGCGGACCGTCGCTCGCGCCGGTCCCGGCGGTGCCCTCCGTGCCTTCGACCGCGTCCGGCGGGATCGCGTCACCCCCGGTGTCCGCGCCTGCGTCCGGGCCCGTCCCCGTCTCGGCCTCCGCAGCCGCCGCAGCCGCAGCCGCAGCCGCCTCGGCCTCGGCTTCCGCCTCGTCGATCGCGTCACGCTGGTCCCACGCGGCCACCAGGTTCTTGTCGGCCATGTCGTAGAACTCGTCGTTCTCCCGCAGGAAGTCGACGACCATCCCCCCGTAGGTGTCGACGATCCCGGCGAGCCGGCCGGTGATGCGGGCACCCTCGAGAGGGGTCCCGGCGAAGACCGCGGAGGTGGGGGTCGTCGTCTCGAGGTCGCGGTCCTGGGTCGACGAGGACAGCGACCCGGCGACGAGGGAGACGATCGCGACGCTCGCCGTGATCTCCCACGTGCGAGGGGCCAGGATCGAGGTCAGCTCGTCCCGTCGGGCCGCCCCGAGGACCACGTACCCGAGGGCGCCCACGGCGCCGGCCACGAGGATCGCGAACCCGGTGCGTCGCAGCGCGTCGACGACCAGTGCACGGACGGCGTGCCCGATCGACTCCTGCGGGCCGCTGAAGAACTGCAGGTAGCTCTCGAGGTCGTTCGTGAGCCCGGCGAGCGTCGTGGCCTGGTCGACCGCGGTGAGGTCGGCCGGGATCTCCTTGACCGTGACGCTCGCGCCGAGGCCGGCGGGAAGGGGCGAGTCGATCTGCAGGGTGCCGAGCGGCCCCAGGTCGACGGTGACGACGCTGTCCGTGGTCACCTCGTAGCGGGCCTCGTGGGGACCGAGGCTGAGGTCCGCGGTCGCGGTCGTCACGCCCCAGACGACGCAGGGGACGAGTACCGCGACGACGGTGAGGGTCCAGCGGACCCATCGGGGTGGCGTGCGGTGCGTGGTGGTCATCGGGTCCAGCCTTGCCGATCATGAGTGGGGTCGCCATCGGCGCGCCGGGTGCACCAGGGGCTGGTTCGTCACAGGGGTCGGCGTGCAGTTCAGTCCTACTACACTTCCCCCCATGGCCAAGAACTCGACGCCCGACTTCGTGCTGCGCCCCTTCGAGGGCCTCCCCGGGGAGACCGACTGGGTCGCCCTGCGAGAGGTCGTCCCGTCGGCCTCGGCACCTGCCCGCACGACGAAGGACTTCGGTGCGCGCGACGTCCTCGTGGTGACGGTCCTGCCTGCCGGCTGGGCCGCGCTGCACCGCCAGGACGGCACGATCCTCCTGGCCCTCCAGACCATCGCCGGGTCCGGGGACACGAGCCGCGACCTCGCTGCCGCCCTCCTGGAGGCCATCGAGGCCGAGCCGGGCACGTCGATCGAGCTGGGCGAGCTGCCCGGCCCGGGTCCGCGCCTGCAGGACGTCCTGGACCTGTCCGTGCCGTTCGACGTCACGGTCCACGACGACTTCTCGTTCTGGCTCGACCCCTCGACGGACGTCACGCCGGACCTCAAGGCGTCGCTCGACCAGGCGTCGGAGTCGATCGTCCCCACGGTCAAGCTCTCCTCGGTCGAGTCAGCCTACTGGTGCTCGATGAGCCGTGAGTTCCTGCGCTGGGCCTGGCCCGTGGGCGAGGAGGCGCTGATCGACGCGATCTCGCGCCTGCACGCCAAGCGGGAGTCGGGCCTCGGCGGCGGCAAGTTCGTCGGTGCGTTCCGTTCGAGCGGCCTGCTGGTCCCGGTGTGGGAGCTGCCGCGCGGCACGGAGGCGGCAGACCTCGAGGAGCCTGCGAAGGAGCTCAAGGCGAAGCTCGACGCGGCGCTCGCGGTGACCGAGCCGCTCGACGCGAACGAGCGCCGTGCACGGGCGGGCATCGTGTCCCGCCAGGTCACGCTGCGCTGATCCCGGCGCGGAGGGCATAGAGGTTCGGCAGGGGGCGACAGCACCCGGGCGTCGCCGGTACGGCGCCCGGGTGCTGACGCCCCTTCCGTGTGCTCTCTCGTGCGTCGCGTCGGACACCTCCGAGGCGGGTACTCTCGGCGTGGTCGCGATGTGGCGGCCGACCGCCGGTCGAGGGCAGGCGGCAATACCTCGTCAAGAACCCGGGCACACCGTTCCCGGGGAGACAGCCGTGACTTTGCCACCAAGAGTGTGGCAAACTGCGGGAAACTCTTTGCACTACTAGGCTGGACGGCGTGAACGCGGACCATCGGTCGACCGAGTCAGGAAAGAACACCACCACCGGAACCACCGGCGAGACCGTCGGCGTCCCCGCGAACGGGACGCACGCGCTCCCGGTGGCGAAGACCCCGCGCCCCGCACCGCTCACGGGCGGCGGCAGGCAGAAGCAGCGCGTGGCGGTGATCATCCCCGCCAAGGACGAGGCGCGCCGCATCGCGGCGACCGTCCGCGCGGCCAAGGCGATCCCGCACGTGGACCTGGTCCTGGTCGTCGACGACGGCAGCGAGGACAGCACCCAGCACGTCGCGCGCGAGGCGGGGGCCGTCGTCGTGCGTCACTCGCACAACCGCGGCAAGGCCGCGGCCATGGAGACGGGCGCCGCGGTCGTCGCGATGCGCGACGTCGCCGACCGTCCCGCGCGTCTCCTGCTCTTCATCGACGGCGACCTGGGGGAGACGGCGGTCAACACGTCGCCGCTCGTCGACCCGGTGCTGAACGGTGCCGCGGACATGTCGATCGCCCTGCTCCCGCCGCAGCCCGGCGCGGGTGGCCGCGGCATCGTCGTGGGTGCCGCCCGCCGCGCGATCCAGTCGATGACGGGGTGGACGCCCACGCAGCCGTTGTCGGGCATGCGGTGCCTGACGCGTGAGGCCTTCGAGGCCGCGACGCCGCTCGCTCGCGGCTGGGGCGTCGAGACCGGTCTGACGATCGACCTGCTCCGCAAGGGGTACGTCGCGGTCGAGGTCCCGTGCGACCTGCGCCACCGCCCGTCCGGCTCGGACCTCAAGGGCCAGATCCACCGTGCGAACCAGTACCGCGACGTGCAGCTCGCGGTCGGGTCGCGGCGCGTGCGCAGCGCGATCGACGCGCTGAGCGGCAGCAGGCACTCGAAGTAGCACGTCACGACGAAGCGCCCGGGCGGTCTCCGCCCGGGCGCTTCGTCGTCCTACCTGCCCGACGCCGCAGGTTGCGTCGCGTCGGGGGGTGCGGCTCCGTCGTCGGGCGCCTCGTCCTGCCTGTCCGACCCGACGGGAGCCGCGCCCTCGGTGGCGCCCTCGTCCGGGCCGGGCGCCGGCCGCGCCGACGCGTGCAGGACCGTGATCGTCAGGAGCGGGATCGCCGGGATGAGCGCGATCATCGCGATGCGCACCCCGAAGTCGTTCACGACGGAACCCGCGACGCAGACGATCCACAGCGCGAGGAGCGCCGGGCGCAGGAGGGGCCAGGCCGCCTCTGTGCGCGCGAACCACGGCGGCGTGAACCGCCTGGAGCCGAAGAGGAGCAGTGCCGCGGCGACGAGCACCAGGATCGTGAGCCACACGGGGACGCCGCCCAGGACCGAGCGCAGGGCGTACCCGGCCTTGCGGGCAAGGGTCTCCCACGCGCTGCCGTCCAGCACCTGCGCGACGAAGCGGCCGAGGTGCGACCGCTGGTCCGGTGGGCGCATCCAGTCGAGGACGCCCACCACCGCGACCGCAGCGACGCCCGTCGCCGCGACGGCGAGGAACCGCCGCCACGTGACCCGCGCCCCCGAGGCCGCGAGACCCAGCACGGCGAACGCAGGGACGAGGACCAGGCCACCGCCCAGGTCCGCACCCCACGTGGGCCACACGTCGATCGCCATCGTGACGACGCCGATGACCCCGACGGTCACGGCGGCGGCGACCCGCCGGTGCCGCAGCACGAGCCACTGCGCGAGGGCGGCCGCCAGGAAGAGCGCCGCCACGGCGTACACGGAGAACGTCGGGTTGCCGAACCCGTAGAAGCGCGCGCCGAACGTCGGCGCCGACCCGAGCGGGCTGGCACGGTTGAGCGGGGTGCCGATCACCGCGTCGAGGCTCAGGGCCACGAAGGTGACGCCCGCGACGATCCCCGGGGCCAGCCAGACGGGCCGTCGCGGAGCGAGCGCCCCGAGAGCCGCGACGATCGCCGTCACGCCGACCGTCGCCAGGACGAGCGCGAGCATCGGGTTCGCGAACTGCCACCACCCCGTCAGCGACGTGAGGAAGGCCGCAGCGGGGAGCGCGGCGATCACGAGGGCCGACCCTCGGGCCCACGCCCAACCACGCGCCCACCACGCCCGCGCCCGGGACGAGCGTGCCCGTGACGCCACCGGAGCGAGCGCGAGGCACGCGACCCCGAGCGCGAGGGCGGCGTAGAGGGGGACGTCGACGAAGAACGAGTACACGGTGCGGCGCACGTGGTCGCGCGACGTCAGGTCCGCCAGCGAGGACGCCGTCGTGGCAGCGTCCGGGGCCCGGACCGACCCCCACGCCAGCGGGGTGTCCTGGATGCGCGGCGGAGGCGTCACGCCGGCCGCGCTCAGGATCGTCGCGGGGACGTCGAGGAGGCGCGCCACGCCGTCGGTCCGGGTGGCCGCGCTCGTGATGAAGCGTGCCTGCTCCGGACCGTCGAGCGACGGACGGGCGAGGGCGACGCCGAGGACGGGGCGCGCACCCGGGGTGCCGCTCACGTCCACGACCAGCACCGTCGCGCGGGACGGTGCGCGGTCGAGCACGGTGCGCACACGCTCGTCGACCGCGCGAAGGCGCTCGGCCCGCAGGGCCTGGCGGTCGGCGGACTGCTCGGCCGCCGTCCGGCTGGGGTCCAGGGGAGGCAGGGTCGCGTCGCCGGCGTCGATCACCGTGACGGGGCAGGCGAAGGTGTCGGCCCCCGGCGCGAACGCCGCGGAGGGGTCGCGGTAGCGGGAGACGGTGCCGTCCGCGGCCGCGAGGGCGGCTGCGGCCCCCGGCCCGACGGCGGTCGCGCACGTCGCGGAGGACAGGGCGCCCCCCAGCACGCCCAGTCTGGCCTGGTAGGTCGAGCCGGGCTGCAAGGAGACCAGGTCCGCCCAGCCCGACACCTGGGCACCGTCGCCGCTCGCGACCGGGACGAGGTCGGGGCACGCCCAGGCGCCGTCCGACCCACGCTCGGTCGTGACCTCGGCGAGCTGGCCCGCGGACAGGGCGAGCCACCCACCCGCGACGCAGCGGCTCGCGGCACCCGTGGGCTGCGAGACACCTGCAGCACCCGCACCGTCGGAGAGCATGTCGTTGAGCGTCGGCGTCGTACCCGACGCGACGTCGTCCCAGGTCACCCCGGCGGTGCCCACCACGACCAGCGGCTGGTCCGCAGCGATCACGTCGGCCCTGCCAGGGGCGACCTCGGACCCGGCGGGCACCGAGGTGGACGGCGAGCGCACGCCGGCCGCCCCGAGCACGCTCGAGGCGAGGAGTATCACGAGGAACATGCCGCCCCCCACCGTCGCGACCATGGTGGGCATGCGACGGACACCCGGAGCCTGCGCCCTCGCCCCGACGGCGCGTCCGTCGGCGTCCGAGCTGCCTCGAGCCCCGCTCTCAGCGGGCGTGGCGTCGTCCGCGGGCGCTGCGTCGTCCGCCATGAAGCCAGGCACGAGCATCGCGGTGCCGACCACGAAGACCATGATCCCGATGATGATGCCCGAGTCGTTGAGGACGGACCCGACCCCCGCGACCACCACGAGGGCGATCGCCGTGGGCTTGAGCAGCGGCCACGCCCTGTACGCCGCAGCCACCTCCGGCAGCCGCCACCGTTCGGGGCGCAGGAGGACGATGCTCAGCCCGACCACGAGGACGGTCGCGAGCACACCCCCCGGGTTGGCGATCGTCTCCCAGGCACCGGCGGCCTTGCGGGCGATCACCTCGAAGGCCCCGCCGTCGAGCATCGACTGGACGAACCCTCCCAGGTGCGAGCTGCCCGTCGGCGAGAGCCAGTCGATCACGGAGATCACGGCGACGACGAGAACCGTCACCCCGGCCACGACCGCGATCCGCAAGGCCGTGAGGCGGACCTTGCCCACGAGCAGGGCCAGGACCGCGAAGGCGGGCACCAGGGCCAGGATCCCGCCGAAGTCCGCGCCGAACCCCGGCCAGCCGTCGATGACGACCGTGACCGCGCCGACGACGGCGACGAGGAACGCCCCGAGCCGCCTGCGTCCGCGCTCGACGGCCGCGCTCGCCAGGCCGCCCGCGAGGACGAGGCCCGCGACCGCGTAGACGGCGAAGGTGACGTTGTTGAACCCGTAGAAGCGCGTGAAGTTGACCACCGCGGACGTCCCGAGCAACGACGCCTGCTGCAACGTGGTGCCCGTCGCCCCGTCGACCGTGAGCACCAGCCACGTCACGCCCGCGAGCGAGGTCGGCAGGGCCCACGGGCGCCGCGGGAGCAGGCGGGAGCAGAGCCAGGCCACGACCGCGACCAGCACGGTACCGGCGGTCAGGGCGAGCGTCGCCGCGGCGTTCGGGGCGCTCCAGACCCACCACCGGGACAGGCTGGCGAGGGACGCGCCGACGGGCGCCGAGGCGACCACCAGCAGGACGGCCGTCGTGACGCGCCGTCCCACCCTGCCGGGCGGTACCGGTGTCGGGGAGCCCCGTCGCTGAGCTGCCCTGCGCACCCACATCAACCCACCCAGCGTCACGACGAGCGCCGTGATCAGCAGGCCCACGAGCACCGGGTAGAGGCTCGGGATGGTGCTGGTCAGGACCGAGAAGTACTGCCGGTTCTCGACCGTCCGGGCGACGTCCATGCGACGGGTCTCACCCAGGGAGATGGGGGCGCCGTCGAGGCCCTCGGTGCTCGCGCCCGCCTCGTGGACGATGGTCGCCGAGACGTCGACGAGCTGGACGATGCCGTCGGTCTGCGTCGAGGGGGAGTGGAGCCAGGTGCCGGTCGCGACCTCGGGTCGCCAGTCGACCACGACCTGGGGCCCGGGCTCGCCGACCGGTCCTGCGGAGACCCCGGCGATCAGGACGCGGGTGCCCAGGTCGGCTTCCTTCACGATGCGCCGCAGCGTCGCGTCCAGGGCCTCGAGGCTGTCGCCTCGTCGTCCCGTGCTGTCGAAGAGCTCCCCCTGGTCGATCACGGTGACGGGGCACGACTGCAGGTCGCCTGCGGGGATCTGGTCGATCCCTGAGACGTAGCGCGACACGTGACCGGCCCCGTCGGCGAGCATGACCGCGGCTCCTGGTCCGACCGCCGTCGCGCAGACGCCGACGTCGGCGAGCCGTTGCGCGACGGTGCCTGCCGGGTGCGTGGTCGTGACGTCGTCGGGCTGCTGGGTCAGGGCGGCCCACCCCGGGATCGTGGCGGGACCCTCGAGGTCCGGGCTCGCGGCGATCGGTTGTGGGAGCTCCGGGCACCCCGTGACCGCGGGGTCCGACTCGCCGTCCTCCCCGGGCTCTTCGGGCTCGCCCGTCGGGGTGGGCGTGTTCGTGGTCGACACCATCTGGCCCGCCGAGAGGGTCAGCCAGGCGTCGGTGGTGCACGCCGTCCGCCCCGCGACGAGCGACGCGACGGAGCCGGTGCGGATCATGCTCCAGAGCGTGGGCGTGGCGGCCCGGGAGATGTCGCGCCAGTACAGGCCCGCCACGGCGACGAGGATGGTCGGCGTCGGTTCGGTCGACGTCTCGGTCGGGGCCTGGGCGAGCGCGGGGTCGCTCGTGGTCGCCACCGGAGCGCCCGGCAGGGCGTGCCCGGGCAGCGCGGTGCCGACCAGGCAGGCCAGCGCGAGCAGGAGGGCGACGGCCGTCCGGAGCGTGCGCGGTCGCGAGAAGGGCAGGTCAGCGGCCGGTTTCGTCACCGGACCAGCGTACGGGGAGCGCTTCCGGGGGCCCGCTCGAACAGCACGTCGGGCACCGTTCCTCCACGAGGTCGGCTCATCGTGGGGTCGGCCCGCCGGGGGCCTCGTCGGCGCCCGCCCCGTCGCTTGCGTCCTCGGAGGACGCCTCCGCGGCGGCTGCGTCGGCCTGGTTCGCTGCGTCTGCCGGTTCCGCTGCGTCTGTCGGTTCCGCGGCCGGCGCCGGGCCCGGGTTCGGCGGCGGGGCCGCCGACGTGTCCCCCGACAGGTAGCGCAGCCAGGCCGAGCCCGGGTCACCCTCGATGACGAGCGCCCGGGTGAGCAGGGTCAGCGGGATCGCGAGGATCGCACCCAGCGGGCCGATGACGAGCGTCCAGAACACCACCGAGAAGAAGCTCAGCGTGAGGCTCAGGTTCACGGCGTCGGCCACGAACTTGGGCTGCACCAGCACCTGCAGGACCACGTTGACGACGCAGTAGACGGCGACCACGGCCAGGGCGAGCGGCCAGCCGCCCACGACGAGCGCCATGACCGCCGGGGGGACCAGGCCGAGCACGAACCCGATGTTGGGGACGAAGTTGGTGACGAACGCGAGGATCGCCCAGACCGCCGGGGCGGGGACGCCCATCCACCACAGCGCGAGGCCGTCGATGATCGCGACGACCGCTCCGAACGACGCGTTGACCACGAAGTAGCGGCGGACGCCCGAGTTGTACGCCGTGATGCGGTCGAGCGTCGCGGGGCGCTGCCCACCGAAGCGCGAGCGCGCGTCCTGGTAGCGCGTCGCGTCGGCGGCCATGAAGATCACGTAGGCGAGCACGAAGAAGAAGGCCGTGAGGACCGACATGGCGGTCCCCCCGATCGTCGCGGCGAAGCCCGCGAGCGTGCTCGGGTCGAGCCACGACGTCACCGCGTCCGTGACCTGCCCCTCGACACCGAAGGACTCCAACCACGTCGTGGCCTGCGTCACCATGGCCGACAGGTCGTCCAGGTACTGCCCCACGAGGTTCGCGAACTGCACGCCCGCGAACGCGAGGAGCGCCGCGAGCGCGCCCAGGATCAGGTAGGCCACCACGATCGTCGCGGTCGTGGCCGCCCACCGGGGCCACCCGCGCCGCTGGAGCGGTGCCCGGACCGGCTGCACGATGATGACCACGACCGCGGCGAGAGCCAGCGGGCCGAACAGGCTGCGCGCGAAGTAGACCCCGGCGAGGACGATCACGGCGGCGGCCAGGCTGAGCAGGGTGCGGGTCGAGGGGGCCAGACCTGGCGGCCGAGGAGCGTCCTGCAGTGCGGTCATCTGGGTGGTGCTCCTCGGTAGGTCGGTACGTCAGGTCGAATGATGCCTGCCGGTCAGGCGGTCCGCACGACCAGACCGCCCGGCTCGACCCAGGCCTCGAGCTCGACGGCCCTGCCCAGGAGGTCGCCGTCGACCTGCGCCTGCTCGCCGCCCTCGACGCGGACCCGGACGCGCTTGGCGCGCGCGTGGTCGATCCGGCCGATCTTCGCGGGCAGGTCGTTGCGCACCCCGAAGCCCTGCATGACGACGTCGCCGAACAGCTGTGCCCAGCCCACGACGCCGCCCCGGGTGTCGATCGCGGCGACGTCGAGGATGCCGTCGTCGAGCACCGCGTCGGGCAGGAGCGTGATGCCACCCGGCAGCTTGCCGCAGTTCCCGACCAGCAGCGTGCGGAGCTTGGCGTTGACCGGTGGCGTGTCGTCGAGCTGGATCTGGGCGCGCAGCCGACGGCCGTGCAGGTGGCGGATGCCCGCGACGAAGTACGCGACCCAACCCACCCTGGCCTTGAGGGTCGCGTCGGCGTCGGCGACCATCGCGGCGTCGAACCCGAGCCCCGCGATGACGAGGAAGATGTGCGCCGTCTCGGTGTCCTGCTCGGGGAGGGCGTCGCCGGTCCTGCGGGTCGCGCCGGTCGTGCCGGCCCCGCCCGGGTCGGCGTCGCCGGGAACCCCGTCGGTCCCGGAGGCTGCGTCGTCGCCCGCCGTGCCCGTGCCCGAGGTGCCGGTCCGTGCGGGGTCGCGCGCGGCGCCGTCGGGCTGGGCGAACTCCAGGACGCGCGCCCACCCGACGTCGATCACGCGGTCCGCACCCGCGACGACGATGCGCAGGGCCTCGTCCGGGTCGGCGACGGGCAGGTCGAGGTTGCGCGCGAGGAGGTTGCCCGTCCCGAGCGGCACCAGGCCCATGGGCTTGCCGGTGCCGACCATGCCCTCGGCGACCGCCCGGACCGTGCCGTCACCACCGACTGCGACGACGATGTCGGCGCCGCGGGCCAGGGCCTCGCGGGTCTGCCCGACGCCCGGGTCCTCGATCGTGGTCTCGAGCCACAGGGGTTCGGGCAGGTCGGCCTCGGCGCACACGCGCCGGACCGTCCGTTCGAGGTTCGCGACCGCGGGCTTCGACGGGTTCGCGACGAACGCGATGAGCTGTCCGACGTCCTCCGCGAGGGCCTCGGTGACCGCGAGCGGGGGGTCGAGGCGTCGTCGGCGCCGCTGCTGCGACCAGACCGTCGTCGCGACGGTGAGCGCGACGGCGGAGATGGCGACCGCTGCGACCCCCAACCACATTTCCCAACCCATGTCGGACACGGTAGCGCTCGGTGTGCCGGGGGTGACGTGCGAGGCCGCCGAAGGTGACGCACTCGACTGCCGAGGGTGACGGACGCGCCCGCCGAGGGTGACGCGCCGTCACCCTCGGCACGTGGAACGGTCATCCTCGGCGGTCTGCCGCGCCTCGCTCCCACGCAGCCCACAGCTCCGCGTACCGACCGCCGGCCTCGCACAGCGCGTCGTGGGTCCCCGACTCGACGATCCGCCCAGCCTCCATGACGACGACACGGTCGGCGGTCCGGGCCTGGCTGAGCCGGTGCGCGATGACGACGGCGGTCCGCCCGGACAGCACTGCCCGGGCGGCCAGGTCGAGGGTCGCGGCGCCGTCGGTCCCGACCTCCGCGGTCGCCTCGTCGAGCACGACGACCGCCGGGTCGAGCAGCAGGATCCGCGCGAGGGCGAGCTGCTGCGCACGGTCGGGCGGCAGGTCGAGCCCGCCCGCACCGACCATGGTGGCGAGGCCGTCGGGCAGGTCGTGGGCCCAGTGCGCCTCGACCGCGTCGAGGGCCGCGGTCAGCTCGTCGTCGGTCGCTTCGGGGGCCGCGAGGCGCAGGTCCTCGGCGAGCGTCCCGCTGAAGACGTGGACCTCCTGGCTCACCATCGCGGCGCCGTCTCGTCGGCCGGCGGCGTCCTGCACGGCCCGACGGCGTCGCCCCGGTTCCTCGCCGAGCACCCTGACCGTGCCGCGCGTCGGGCGGTGGATGCCCATCGCGAGCTTCGCGACCGACGTCTTGCCCGCTCCTGACGCCCCGACGAGCGCGACACGCTCGCCCTCGGCGATGTCGAGGTCGATGTCGACGACGACGTCGTGCCCGGGGGAGTAGGCGAACGTCACGCCCCGGAGCACGACGGCGGAGCGCGTCCTCCGTGAGGAGGTCGCCGGGCTGAGGTGGTCACCCTGGGCGGACAGGGCGTCGCCCTCGGCAAGAGGGCGGTCACCCTCGGCGAACGGGGCGTCACCCTGGGCGGACAGCGCGTCACCTTCGGCGGAGCTCCGGTCGCCCTCGGCGGTCGCAGCCGTCGCCGTCGTCACGCCCACGAGCCGTGCGAGCCCCGCACCCGCCTTCTGGATCTCGTCGAACTCGCCCAGCACCGTCCCGATCGGCCCGAACAGCCGGTGGAAGTACAGTGCGGCCGCCGTCGCGGCGCCCACCGTCACGGCGTCGCCCGACACGAGCCAGAACCCCACGGTGAGCACGGCCCCGAGCCCGATCAGCTCGGCGACGTTGAGGCGGTTGTAGAACCGGGTGAGCAGCCCGATCCCGGTCAGCGCGAGGTCGATCGCACGCAGCGAGGACCGGGCGACGAGGGCCTCGTGCCGGTCGCCGTGGCCGAGCGTCGTGACGGTCGTCGCGCCCGCGACGGTCTCGATGACCTGCTCGGTGCGCTGCGCCTCGGCGACACGCACCTCCCGGTACACGGGGCCCGAGCGACGCAGGAACCAGCGCAGCGACACGACCTGCAGGGGAGCGGCCGCGACCGCGGCGAGCGCGAAGCGCCAGTCCAGGGCGCCGAGCCCCACGAGCGTCAGGACGATCGTGAACGCTGCGGACGTGACCGCGGGCAGCACGCCCGAGATCGCCTCGCTCACGGCGTCGACGTCTCCCGAGACGCGCGCGACGACGTCGCCGACGCCCGCGTGCTCGACCTGTTCGAGGGGCAGGTCGAGCGCACTCGCGAGGACGTCCTCGCGCAGGTCGGCGAGGGCTCCCTCGCAGATCCGGGCGAGCAGGGTCTGGCCGAGGTAGCCGAGCCCGGCGCTCAGCACGCCGGCTCCGAGGAGGAGCAGCGCGTAGCGGACGAGGTCGGAGGTCTCGCCGCCCTCCGCCACGACGTTGACCAGGGCCCCGAGCAGCGCGGGGGCCGCTAGACCCGCGACGGACCCGGCGAGGAGGACCGCGACGGTCCCGGCGAAGAGCCACCGGCGCCGCGTGAGCATGCGCCACAGGGCCGCGTTGGTCGCGGCGGTCGTGGCGACGGGCAGGATCTCGTGCGCGGGCGCGACGCGCGGCACCCGGGCAGCGGTACCGGCGCTCACGAGGCGACCAGCTCGGCGTCGGAGCCGGCGTCGGAGCCGGCAGCGGCGTCGGAGCCGGCAGCGGCGTCGGAGCCGGCCGCGCCGGCACCAGCCGTGCCGTCCGGGCCAGCACCGCCGGCGCTCACAGCGACCACCACTTGGTCGCACACCGCGAGCAGCGTCGGGCTGGTCGTGACGAGCAGCAGCGCGCGGTCGGGCATCGTCCGGAGCGCCGCGGCGATCCGGGCCTCGGTCACGGTGTCGACGGCGGTCGTCGGGTCGTGCAGCACGAGCACGGGTTCGGGGCGGTGCAGGGCCCGGCCGAGGACGAGGCGTTGGCGCTGCCCGCCGGACAGGTGCTGGCCGCGGCCGGTCAGGTGGGTGTCGAGGCCGTCGGGCAGGTGCCCGAGGACCTCGGTCGTCCCCGAGGCGTCGAGCGCGCGCGGGTCGAGCGGGCCGTCGGGCGCGAGGTTGGCGCGCACGCTCGTGCTGAACAGCGACGCGTCGTGCCGGGCCGCGAAGACGAGCGTGCGTCCGGTCGCGGGGTCGAGCGTCGAGAGGTCGGTCCCGTCGACGACGACGGCTCCGGGTGGGGCGGGCGCGCGGCACCCGAGGACGTCGACGAGCGCGGCCGCGTCTTCGGCGTCGGGCACGACGACGCCCACGACCTGGCCGCGGCGGACCGTGACGGGTGGGACCTCGGAGCCGCCGAAGATCCCGGCGAGGGTCACCGCGCCGCCCGGCGGCACCGCGCCGCCCGGCGGCACCGCGCCCGCGCCCGCACCCGCGCCCACGGGCCCGGCCGCAGGGCTGTGGACGGTCGGCTCGCCGAGCAGGCGGAGCAGGCGCCGTGCGGACGCCCGCTTCTGTGCGAGCTCGACGCCGAGGAACCCGGTCCGGGACATGGGCTCCTGGACGAACTGGGCGAGCCCCACGACGGCGACGAGCTCGCCCACGGTGATCTGCCCGGCGAGCGCCATGCGGCCCGCGAACAGCGCGACCACGGCGAGGAACACGACCGAGAGCACCTCGCTGACGGCCTGGTACGCGGCGCGGGAGCGGACGGCGCGGAGCGCGGCCCCGAGGGAGCCCCGGCTCGCGCGGCGGTAGCGGTCGGCGGCGGCCTCCTCGGCGCCCAGGCCCTTGAGGACGCGCAGGCCGGTGACGAGGTCGGTCGCGAGGCTGCCGGCGCGCGCAGCGGTCTCCTGCTCGGCCTCGCTGCGGGCCTCGAGCGGCACGGACAGCCGGTGCATGACGAGCAGCATCACGGGGGTAGCGACGAGGACAGCGACGCCGAGCGGGACGGAGACGAGCAGGAGGCTCGCGGCGGTCGTGCCGATCGCGGCGAGCGCGCCGAGCTGTCCGGTGACGAGCCAGGCGATCCCTGCGACACGGTTCGTGTCGGAGGAGGCGATGGTCAGGGTCTCGCCCGCGGCGCGGCGCCGGGCCATGCCGCGC
This sequence comes from Oerskovia sp. NPDC057915, assembly GCF_042887685.1. Classification (NCBI taxonomy): domain Bacteria; kingdom Bacillati; phylum Actinomycetota; class Actinomycetes; order Micrococcales; family Cellulomonadaceae; genus Oerskovia; species Oerskovia sp. NPDC057915. The sequence goes on from NZ_JBHVOS010000016.1 coordinate 112,711, forward strand.
GGGTCGAGGATGCGCGCGACGGTGAGCTGGCGCAGGTCGTGCGCCGCGAACGAGAACGCGCGGACGGTGGAGCGCATGCCGATGCGCCACGCCATGGTCAGGACGAGGAAGACGGCCGTGAGGACGCCGAGCCACAGCCCGAGCGCGGCACCGTCGCGAGGCATGATCGCGCGGTCCACGACCACGCCGATGAGCACGGGCACGAGAGCCTCGGCGACCTGGTGGACCATGAAGCCGCTCGCGCCCGCGGTCAGCAGGAGCCACCGGCGGTTGCCTGCGAGGACGAGGCGGAAGATGCCGCCGACGGTCGTCGGCGGCGCGTCGACACCTGTCGGCGGGGGAGGAGAGCCCGGCTCCGGGCGTGCGGGACGGCGAGGTCGGAGGGGCATGCTTGCTAAGGTAATGCTTACCTTCCTGAGCCGATGTGGGATAGCCTGCCCAATCATGTCGCTCATCGGCCAGGCCTCCTCCGCTCCCCTCGTGCCCGTCCGCCTCCCGGGCGGCGGCCCGGGGACCACCGGCGGCCCCGGGATCACCGGCGGCCCCTGCGACTCCGACGCCGCCGAGGGCGCCGCGCTCCTCGCGGCGGCGCGCGAGGTCCGGTCCGTGTCGACGTCGCACTTCCCGCCCAGCACGCCGGGCCTGTGGCCCGTGCACGTGCACGCGTTCCACGAGCTGCTGTGGGGCACGCAGGGCGTGCTGACGGTCGAGACCGAGCACGGCTTCTTCGCGGTCCCGCCGACGATCGGCCTGTGGATCCCCGCGGGCGTCGCGCACGCGGTCCAGACGGCCGGCGGCACGGGCTTCTACTGCACGTACGTGGACGCGGACGTGGCGGCCTCGCCCGCGCTGCCGGCGTCGGGCCCGGAGCCCGCGGACGACCCGTTCGTCGCGGTCCTCGACCGCGCGCACCGCACCACCGCGGTCTCGGTCCCGCCCGCGGCGCGCGAGCTCATGGTCCACCTGTCGCAGCGCGACATGGCCCCGGCGGCCCGACGGCGCAGCGAGCGTGTCGTCGTCGACCTCCTGTCTCCCGTGGACGTCACGCCCATGGTGCTGCCCATGCCCTCGGACGCGCGCCTGGCGTCGGTCGCCAGGCGTCTGCTGGACGACCCTGCCGACACGCGGTCGCTCGAGGCGTGGGCGCGCGAGGTGTCGGTGAGCGTGCGCAACTTCTCCCGGCTGTTCCACCGGGAGACGGGCATGACGTTCGCGCAGTGGCGCATCCACGCGCGGGTCCGGGTCGCGATCGGGCTGCTCGCGGGCGGGATGCCGGTGGGGACGGTCGGGCGCAGGGTCGGGTACCGGACGCCGAGCGCGTTCGTGCAGTCGTTCCGGCGGGTGCTCGGTCACACGCCGGGCTGGTACGTGGCCTCGGTGAGGGCCGATGCGGAACATCCCCTGGCCGCTGGTGGCGATGATCGGCCGGTCCCGCAGCCACGGGCCTGGTTAGGGTAGGGATACCTAACCACTCCTGGCGACGACCGCCGCGCCGCCGCCACCTGCCCAGGAGCACACCTGTGACCCTCGTCCTGCCTGCCCACCCCGACATCTCCGACGTGACGCCCCATCCGGTCGCCGAGGAACAGTGGCAGCGGATCGTCGCGGCGATCACCCGGCGCGACTTCCTGATCGGCGCCGGGGCCCTGACGGTCGCCGGGATCCTCGCCGCGTGCGGCGACGGGCAGTCCGGGTCCGCGGTCGCGGGCGGGGAGACCCAGCCCTTCGAGCACGACGGCTACCGCACCGACCTCCCCCTGCACCCCGAGCGGGTCGTCGTCCTGGAGGCCCGTGCGGGCCTCGAGTTCGCGCTCCTCGCCGGCCTGCCGATCGTGGCGACCGAGTGGTCGGACGAGAGCCACCTCATGGCGCACCTCCCGAAGGGGGTCGAGCGCCTCGGCGGCTCCAACATCGAGCCCAACGCGGAGTCGATCCTGTCCCACCAGCCCGACATGCTCGTCGTCGGCGCGGGGTGGTGGACCTACTACCAGGAGAACGAGCTGCTGGCCGACGGCATCGCGCCCGTCCTCGTCGTCGGCGACGACGACCCCGACTGGAAGGGGTCGCTGCGGCGCCAGCTCGCCGCGTTCGGTCGCGAGAAGCAGGCGACCGACGCGATCGACGCCTACGACGCCACGGTCGCGGACGTCGCCGCCGAGATCGCCCCGCTCGTCGCCGGACGCACGGTCGTCATCGCGGGCGCCGACGAGGAGGGCTTCTGGATCCAGGAGCCCGACAGCTTCTGCTCGGGCATCGCGCGCGACGTCGGCATGGACCTCGTGGTCCCCGAGGCCGGGCAGAGCAACGGCTCGGTGTCGAGGTACTCGTTCGAGAACCTCGACGTCTTCCACGGCGCCGACCTGGTCGTGCTCCAGAACCCCGACGACCCGGCGACGACCAACCCTGCCTGGCAGGCCGTGCCCGCCGTCCAGGCGGGCCGCGTCGCCGAGCTCCGCTACGACCGCAACTTCGGGCTCGCCCTGACGGCGCAGGTCTTCGCGGAGGACCTGCGCGAGGCAGCGCGCCTCCTCTGACCCTGGGCCCCGGCCCCGGCCATGAGGCTCGCCACGACCCGGCCCGCCACGACCCGACCCGGCCCGGCAGACCCGGCCCGGCCGACCCGCGCCGCGACCCTGCGGCCCCACCCGCCACCCCACCTCCACCCGCCGCGACCTGCGCGGCCCCTCCCGAACCAGGACGTCCCATGACCACACGCACCCCACGCACCACCCGTACCGCCCGCTCAGCCCTGGTCGCCGCCTCCGCGGCGACGGTCGCCCTGCTGCTCGGTGCGTGCGCCTCGGGCACCGACGCGGGCTCCGGCTCCGGCGAGGCCGAGACCCGCACGGTCGACAGCGCGTTCGGCGAGACCACGATCCCGACCGACCCGCAGGCCGCGCTCGGCGTCTACACGACCGACCTCGACATGCTGATCACGCTCGGCATCCCGCTCGCGGACTCCCAGCCGATCCGCTCGCAGGGGTACACGACCTTCCCGTCGTTCTTCGACCAGAAGGCGCTCGAGGGCATCAAGACGTTCGAGAACTTCCCCGAGTACAACTACGAGGAGATCCTCGCGGCCGAGCCCGACGTGATCCTCAACGGTCTGGGCTACGACGACGAGCTCGTGACCAAGCTCCCCGACATCGCCCCGACGTACAGCTTCAACGGGTTCGACGGCCGCGACTGGCGCGAGAGCTTCGCCGAGGTCGCGAAGGCGTTCGACAAGGTCGCCGAGCACGACGCCTGGACCGCGAAGTACCAGGCCAAGGTCGACGACGTGAAGGCACGTCTCGCCGCGGCCGGCATCGACCCGGTCGTCGGGCCGGTCGGGTACGGCGACGGCGAGGTCATCACGTCCTGCTACGGCACGCCCTGCCTCGTCTTCAAGGACCTCGGCCTCAGGATCACGCCCCTCGTCGAGCCCGAGGAGGGCACGACGCTCGGCACCGAGCAGCTCGAGCAGCTCGCGGGCATCGACTGGGTCTTCACCTCGACGGCCCCCGACGAGAAGACGGGCGAGCTCACCGACCCGTTCGCCGAGCTCGCGGGCAACGGCCTGTGGACGTCGCTGCCGTTCGTCGCGAACGGGAACGTCGCCGTGCACGACATGGAGATGATCTACGGCTCGCCCAGCGGCCAGTACGCGTTCCTCGAGGTCGTCGAGAAGGCGCTGCTGCCGTGATGCGCATCCACCGCGCCGAGGTCGTGGCCGTCGAGCGCCTGACCGCCGGCATGATCCGGGTCACGCTCGGCGGCGAGGGCCTCGCGGACTTCGGGTCCACGGGCGTCGGCGACGAGTACGTGCGCCTGTTCCTCCCCTCGCCGGGCGAGGCCGAGCCGGTCCTGCCGTTCGCGACCGAGGACTCGTGGGACTACCCCGAGGGCGTCGTCCCCTCGCCCATGCGGACCTACACGATCCGTGCCGTGCCCTCACCGGGCCTGGTCGTGATCGACTTCGTCGTCCACGACGGGGGAGTCGCCGCGACCTGGGCCCAGCAGGCCAAGCCGGGCGACGTCGTCGGGCTGAACTCCCCGCGCGGGCTGTACGACCCGCCCGCGGACCTCGCGTGGCAGGTCCTCCTCGCGGACGCGACGGGCCTGCCCGCGGTCGGCCGGCTGATCGAGCAGGCCCCGGCGGGCGTGCGCACGCGCGTCGTCGTCGAGGTGCCCGACGCGGGCCACCGCCAGTCCTTCCCCGTGAACCCCGACGTCGAGATCGCGTGGGTCTACGGCGGCAACGGCCACGGGCCGTGCCGGCTCGAGGAGATCCTGCGGAGCATCGACCTGCCCGACGGCGCCGGGTACGTCTGGTTCGCGGGCGAGACCAAGGTGCTGCGCGCCGTCCGCAGGTACCTGCGCCACGAGCGCGGTCTGCCCGTCACGGCCTACAAGACCATCGGGTACTGGACCGCCGGCGGCGAGGAGTGGGAGGAGCGCTGGGAGAACCTCGACCCGAGCGTCAAGGCGTGGATCGACGCCCTGTGGGCGGACGAGGAGCGCGACGAGGAAGAGATCACCGACGAGTACTTCGACAAGCTCGAGTCGCTGGGGCTGTGAGATGACGACGACCGAACGCGCTCCCGCGCGCGCGCCCGACGAGCCTGTGGCCGGCGAGGCCGTGCCCGACGAGCCTGTGGCCGGCGAGGCCGTGCCCGACGAGCCTGTGGCCGGCGAGGCCCGGGCCGCGAGCACTCCCGAGAAGGCGCCCGGCCTCGCCGCGACCAACGCGACCCGCACCGCCTGGCTGCTCGTCGCCGTCGGGGTCCTGGTCGTGATGGTCTTCGTGAGCCTCGCCGTGGGCTCCAAGACGATCCCGCTCGCCTCGGTGTGGTCCGCGCTCGTCGACGCGCCCGGCGCCGACCCGAACGACGTGGTCATCCTGCGCGACCTGCGCCTGCCCCGCACGGCCCTGGGCCTGCTGGTGGGCGTCGCGCTCGGGCTCTCGGGCGCGCTGATCCAGGCGCTGACCCGCAACCCGCTCGCCGACCCCGGCATCCTGGGCGTCAACGCGGGGGCAGGGTTCGCCGTGGTGCTCGGGGTCGCGACGTTCGGCGTCGTCAACATCCAGCAGTACATCTGGTTCGCGTTCCTCGGGGCCGTCGTGACGACCGTCGTGGTCTACCTCATCGGCTCGCTCGGGCGCGGGGGAGCGACGCCGATCCGGCTCACGCTCGCCGGCATCTCGATCGGCGCCGTGCTGGGCGGGATCTCGTCGGGGATCACGCTGCTCAACCCGCAGGTCTTCGACAAGATGCGCTACTGGGGCGCGGGCACGCTCAGCAACCGCTCGTGGGAGATGGTCGGGACGGTCACGCCGTTCATCCTCGTGGGCGTCGTGCTCGCGGTCGTCGCGGCGCGCCCGCTCAACGCGGTCGCGCTCGGCGACGACCTCGCGCGGTCCCTCGGGGCCAGCATCCACCGCACCCGCACGATCGTGGTCGTCGCGGTCACGCTCCTGTGCGGGGCGGCGACGGCCGCCGCGGGCCCCATCGGGTTCGTGGGGCTCATGGTCCCGCACGTCGCGCGCTGGATCGTGGGCCCCGACCAGCGGTGGATCCTGTCCTACACGCTCGTCATGTCGCCGATCCTGCTCCTGGTGTCCGACGTCGCAGCGCGCCTGGTCCTGCGGCCCGCCGAGCTGCAGGTCGGCATCGTGACCGCGTTCGTCGGCGCCCCCGTCCTCATCTGGCTCGTGCGACGCAGGCAGGTGAGCGGGCTGTGACGACTCCTGTGCAGAGGCCGCCCGCGGACGAGGCCGCCCGCGTGGCAGGCCGTGCCCCGGGTGCCTCGGGTGCCCCGGGGTCCGGTGTGCCCGGTGCCCGCCTCGACTTCGGACGCCCCACGCGCGTCGTGCGCTCGCGCCGCGGACGGTTCTCCGCACGCCTCGACGTGCGCGCCGCCGTCGTGACCCTCGTGCTCGTCGTGCTCGCCGCGGCCGTGGGCGTCGTCGCGCTCGGCGTCGGCGACTACGCGGTCGCCGTGCCCGACGTGCTGCGCGCCCTCACCGGCGAAGCCCCCGAGGTGATCCGCATGGTCGTCGTCGAGTGGCGCCTCCCGCGCGTCCTGCTCGCGATCCTGCTCGGCGGTGCCCTCGGGATGAGCGGCGCGATCTTCCAGTCCCTGACCCGCAACCCCCTCGGCAGCCCCGACATCATCGGGTTCAACACGGGGGCGTACACCGGGGCGCTCGTCGTGATCCTCCTGCTCGGCGGCTCGTACAGCGCCGTCGCCGCCGGGGCCATGATCGGCGGGCTCGTGACCGCGGGCATCGTCTACCTGCTCGCGTACAAGAACGGCGTCCAGGGGTTCCGGCTCATCATCGTCGGCATCGCGATCAGCGCCATGCTGGCATCCGTCAACACGTGGCTCATCCTCAAGGCCGACCTCGCGCGGGCCATGGCCGCCGCAACCTGGGGAGCGGGCAGCCTCAACGGGCTGTCCTGGACCCAGGTGCTCCCCGTCGTGCTCATCCTCGCGGTTCTCGTGCCGCCCCTGTTCCTCCTGGGGCGACGCATGGACGTCCTCGAGATGGGCGACGACGCCGCACAAGCCCTCGGGGTCCGCTCCGAACGCACGCGGCTCTCGCTCGTCGTCGTGGGGGTCGCGCTCACCGCGCTCGTCACGGCCGCGGCCGGACCGATCGCGTTCATCTCGCTCGCCGCGCCCCAGCTCGCCCGGCGGCTCACGCGCGGCGCGACCGTCGGCCTCGCGTCGTCGGCCGCCATGGGGGCCGCGCTGCTCGCCGCGAGCGACCTCGTCGCGCAGCGGGCGTTCGCGCCCACGCAGCTCCCCGTGGGCGTCGTGACCGTCAGCATCGGCGGCTGCTACCTCGTGTGGCTGCTCGCCCGGGAGGCGAGGCGGCAGTGAGCCCCCCTGCTCGGCCCGCCCCGCGCCTGGCCGCGCCGGTCACCAGCGCACCCCCGACCAGCCCCACCCCTCCCGAGGAGACGGCGATGACCGCCACGACCACGACCCCGGCCACCCCGACCCCCGCCGTGGCCGACGCACCTGCGGCGAGCCCCGCCGTCGGGCCGGCCGCCCTCGCGCCGCCCAACGAGCCCCGGCTGCGCGCCCAAGGGCTCAGCATCGGGTACCACGAACGCATCGTGTCCCAAGGGCTCGACGTCGCGATCCCCGACCGGTCCTTCACCGTCATCGTCGGGCCCAACGCGTGCGGCAAGTCGACCCTGCTGCGCGCCCTGTCGCGGCTGCTCACCCCGAGCGCCGGGCAGGTCGTGCTCGACGGGAAGACCATCACGTCGTACAAGGCCAAGGAGGTCGCGCGGCGGCTCGGGCTCCTGCCCCAGACGTCGATCGCGCCCGACGGCATCACCGTCGCCGACCTCGTGGCCCGCGGCCGCTACCCGCACCAGAAGCTCCTGCGGCAGTGGTCGCGCGAGGACGAGGACGCCGTCGTGCGGGCGCTCGCGGCCACGCAGGTCACGCCGCTGTCGGCGCGGCCCGTCGACGAGCTGTCCGGCGGGCAGCGCCAACGTGTGTGGGTGTCGATGGTGCTCGCGCAGGAGACCGAGCTGCTGCTGCTCGACGAGCCCACGACGTTCCTCGACATCGCGCACCAGATCGAGCTGCTCGAGCTGTTCGGCGACCTCAACCGCGAGGGCCGCACGCTCGTCGCGGTGCTGCACGACCTCAACCATGCCTGCCGCTACGCGACGCACCTCGTCGCGATGAAGGACGGGGCCGTGGTGGCGCAGGGGGCGCCGGGCGAGATCGTGACGGCCGAGCTGGTCGAGGAGGTGTTCGGGCTGCGCTGCACGATCATCGACGACCCGGTCACGGGGACGCCGCTGGTGATCCCGCTGGGCCGCCGGGGGTGACGTGCCTGCTCGCCGAGGGTGACGGACCTGGCTGCCGGGGGTGACGGACCTGCCTGCCGGGGGTGACGGACCTGGCTGCCGGGGGTGACGGACCTGCCTGCCGGGGGTGACGGGCCTGCCTGCCGAGGGCGACGTGACGGTCACCGTCGGCGGTCCTGGGCGTCACCGTCGGCGCCGCGGCGCGTCACCGTCGGCGGTCCCGGACGTCACCGTCGGCGCCTCCGCGCGTCACCCTCGGCGGGGCCGTGCCGCGCCCTCCCGCACGTTGGATACCCTCTAGTGGTGATCGATCTTCGACTTCTGCGCGACAACCCCGACGTCGTCCGCGCCAGCCAGGTGGCTCGCGGCGACGACCCCGCCCTCGTGGACCAGGCGCTCGACGCCGACTCCCGCCGTCGCAGCGCGCTGACGGACTTCGAGCAGATGCGCGCCGAGCAGAAGTCCCTGGGCAAGAAGGTCGCGCAGGCGAAGGGCGACGAGAAGACCGCCCTGCTCGCGCACACCAAGCAGCTCGCGGAGGGCGTCAAGGCCCGGCAGAAGGACGCCGACGACGCCGAGGCGCAGCTCAAGTCGATCCTGTACAAGATCTCGAACGTGATCGAGGGGGCGCCCCCCGGCGGCGAGGACGACTACGTCGTGCTCCGCGAGGAGGGCACCATCCGCGACTTCGCGGCCGAGGGTTTCACGCCCCGCGACCACCTCGAGCTGGGCGAGGGCCTGCGCGCTATCGACACCGAGCGTGGTGCCAAGGTGTCGGGCGCCCGCTTCTACTACCTGACCGGGGTCGGGGCCCGCCTCGAGCTCGCGCTGCTCAACGCGGCCATGGACCAGGCGTTCCAGGAGGGCTTCACGCCCGTCATCACGCCCACGCTCGTGCGCCCCGAGATCATGCAGGGCACGGGTTTCCTGGGCGAGCACGCGGACGAGATCTACCGCCTCGAGGCCGACGACCTGTACCTGGTCGGCACGAGCGAGGTCGCGCTCGCGGGCTACCACTCGGGCGAGATCCTCGACCTGTCGGACGGCCCCAAGCGCTACGCGGGCTGGAGCGCGTGCTACCGCCGCGAGGCCGGCTCGTACGGCAAGGACACGCGCGGCATCATCCGCGTACACCAGTTCCACAAGGTCGAGATGTTCAGCTACGTCGACCCGGCCGACGCCGAGGCCGAGCACCAGCGTCTCCTCGCCTGGGAGGAGGCCATGCTGCGCAAGTGCGAGCTGCCGTACCGCGTGATCGACACGGCCGCGGGCGACCTGGGGTCGAGCGCGGCCCGCAAGTTCGACTGCGAGGCCTGGCTGCCGACGCAGGAGCGCTACCTCGAGCTGACGTCGACCTCGAACTGCACGACGTTCCAGGCCCGCCGCCTGGGCGTGCGCGAGCGCGTCGAGGTCGACGGCAGGTCGGAGACCCGCACGGTCGCGACGCTCAACGGCACGCTGGGCACGACGCGCTGGATCGTCGCGATCCTCGAGAACCACCAGCAGCCCGACGGCTCGGTCCGCGTCCCGGAGGGCCTGCGGCCCTACCTGGGCGGGCTCGAGGTCCTGGAGCCGGTGGTCGCGTCGGGCTCGTCGAAGGGCACGGCGTGACGGGCACGCCGGACAGCACGGTCACCACGAGCACCCCCCAGCCCGACGACGTCGCTCCCGCGGGCGCGCCGTCGCACCCGGGCGGGGTGGCGCCGTCGGGCACGGAGGGACGCCCGGGCACTGCCGGTGCCGCGAACCCGGCCCGCCCGGGGGAGGGGCCGCTGCTCGTCGCGCTCGACATCGACGGGACGATCCTGAGCCACGACGACGTCCTGAGCGACGGTGTCGCGGACGCGATCGCGGCCGTGCGCGCGGCGGGGCACCACGTGCTGCTGTCGTCGGGCCGGTCGCTCATCGCGGTGCTGCCCATCGCCGAGCGCCTGGGCCTCTCCGAGGGGTACATGGTGTGCTCGAACGGCGCCGTGACGGCCCGCTTCGACGACGCGTCGCCCACGGGCTACGTGGTCGACGAGATGATCACGTTCAACCCGGAGAACGCGCTGCGCCTGCTGCGCGACCAGCTCCCGGACGCGCTCTTCGCGGTCGAGGACGTCGGGATCGGCTTCCGCATGAACGACCTCTTCCCGCACGGCGAGCTCGACGGCGTGCACGACGTCGTCGACTTCGAGGAGCTGTGGTCGGGCGAGGTCACGCGTGTCGTGGTGCGCAACCCGGGGTCGACGAGCGCGGAGTTCAGCGCGCTGGCCGGCTCCCTGGGGCTGAGCGACGTCACCTACGCCGTGGGGTGGACGGCGTGGATGGACATCGCGCCGCTGGGAGTGACCAAGGCGAGCGCCCTGGAGCGCGTGCGCGGGCTGCTCGGCGTGGCTCCGGGCGCGACCGTGGCCGTGGGCGACGGCAGCAACGACATCGACATGCTGCGCTGGGCCGGTCGCGGGGTGGCCATGGGCCACGCCGAGCCCGAGGTCAAGGCGGCGGCGGACGAGGTCACGGGCAGCATCGACGAGGCCGGTGCGGTCGCGGTGCTGCGCAGCCTGGTCTGAGGCGCGAGCAGACGCGCGGGAAGCGTCTGCCTGGCACTCGGCGATTTTCTCCAGGAGGCCGACCCCGCCGAGGTAGACCCGTGCGCGTGAGGTAGACCTCCGGGAGGTCTACCTC
>NZ_JBHVOS010000017.1:0-119954 GCF_042887685.1 Oerskovia sp. NPDC057915
CCGCTCCCCCCGTGAGGGGAGCGGCGCCGTCGGGCGTTCGCGTCAGAGCGACGAGTCGGTCAGCGACCCTGGTTCGCGACCGCGGCGATCGCGTCCGCCGCAGCAGCCGGGTCGAGGTACTTGCCACCCTTGACCACGGGGACCAGGTTCTCGTCCAGCTCGTAGACGAGCGGGATGCCCGTGGGCACGTTGAGGCCCGCGATGTCCTCGTCCGAGATGCCGTCGAGGTGCTTGATGATCGCGCGCAGCGAGTTGCCGTGCGCCGCGACGAGGACCGTCTTGCCCGCCTTCAGGTCGGGGACGACCTCGCCCTCCCAGTACGGAAGGGCGCGCTCGAGCACGTCCTTGAGGCACTCGGTCTGCACGACCGGCGCGTCCGCGTAGCGCGGGTCCGTGTCCTGCGAGAACTCCGAGCCCAGCTCGATCGCGGGCGGCGGCACGTCGTACGAACGACGCCACAGCATGAACTGCTCCTCGCCGAACTCGGCGAGCGTCTGCTTCTTGTCCTTGCCCTGGAGCGCACCGTAGTGACGCTCGTTGAGGCGCCACGAGCGCTTCACGGGGATCCAGTGGCGGTCCGCGGAGTCCAGGGCGAGGTTCGCCGTCGTGATCGCGCGACGCAGCAGCGAGGTGTGCACGACGTCGGGCAGCACGCCCGCGTCCGTCAGCAGGCTCCCGCCGCGCTTCGCCTCCTCGACGCCCTTGTCCGAGAGTGCGACGTCCACCCAGCCGGTGAACAGGTTCTTGGCATTCCATTCGCTCTCGCCGTGGCGGAGCAGCACGAGGGTGTAGGTCATGGTGACCATCCTGCCGCACGGAGGCTCCAGCGACCGCGCTGTCCCGGGAAATGGTCACCGAACATCTACGGAACGGGAATCCCTCACCGGCGGGCCCCCCGGGAATGGTGACGCGCGCCACGCGTTGTACCAGCATGCCGATCACCGGAGAGTACGCCCCCAGCGCGAGCGACTGGGCACGCAAGCAGGCCGACCTCTACGAGAGCTCGGGCGGGACCAAGGGCACCACGCTGCGCGGGATGCCCGTCGTGGTCCTGTGGACCCTCGGCGCGAAGAGCGGCAAGATCCGCAAGACCCCGCTCATGCGCGTCGAGCACGACGGCATGTACGCCGTCGTCGCCTCGCTCGGCGGGGCCCCGCAGCACCCCGTCTGGTACCACAACGTCGTCGCGAACCCCCACGTCGAGCTCCAGGACGGGCCCGAGCGCCACGACTACACGGCCCGCGAGGTCACGGGCGAGGAGAAGGCCCTGTGGTGGGAGCGCGCCGTCGCGGCGTACCCCGACTACGCGAGCTACCAGGAGCGCACCGACCGCGAGATCCCGGTGTTCGTGCTCGAGCGGCGGGACTGACCTGACCGTCCGCGGCACCCCCGGCGTGAGCGGCGCGCTCAGCGCGGCCTGCGCGCCCGAGCCTCGGCCGCCTGCTCGTACACCGTGAGCATGGCGTCCGCGGTGGCGTCCCAGCCGTAGCGCTCGCTCACGCGCCGGGCACCGGCCGCGAGCTCCGCGCGGCGCGCGTCGTCGGCGAGCAGGTCGCTCAACGTCCGCGACCAGGTCCACGGGTTGTGGTCGGGGACCAGGATCCCGGAGACGCCGTCCTCGACGACGGTCCGCAGACCGCCGACGGCCGCAGCGACCACCGGTGTGCCCGACGCCTGGGCCTCGGCCGCGACCAGCCCGAACGACTCGTTGTGCGACGGCACGGCGACGAGGTCCGCCGCGCGGTAGTAGCGCACCAGCTCGTCGCGCGGCACCGGGGGCCGCACGATCACCTGGTCGGAGACGCCCATCTGGTACGCCAGCGCCTCGAGCTCGCGCACGGCCGTCATGCGCCCGCTCGGTCCGCCCAGGACCACGAGGGTCGGCAGCGCCTCGTCGTGGTCCGCGAGGACACCGAGCGCCCGGACCAGCACGTCAGGGGCCTTGAGCGGCTGGACGCGCCCCGCGAACAGCACGAGCCTGCCCGTCGTCGGTAGCCCGAGCGCGGCCCGCAGCAGCTCCTTGGTCTCCCCCGGCGCGGGCGGCGAGAACAGCTCCAGGTCGACGCCCGGCGGCACCACGTGCACCTTCGCGGGGTCCGCGCCGTACTCCTCGACGAGGTCCTTGAACTCCTCCGGCGTGCTCGCCACGAGCGCGTCGGCCTCGGCGACGACCTGCTCCTCGCCGATGATCCGGCCGAGCGGCTCGGGGGCGTCACCCGGCGCGAGGGCCGCGTTCTTCACGCGGGCCATGGTGTGCATCGAGTTCACGAGCGGCACGTCCCACCGGTCGGCCGCGAGCCAGCCCGCCTGCCCCGACAGCCAGTAGTGCGTGTGCACCACGTCGTACCAGCCCGCCTCCCGACGCGCCTCGGCCCGCAGCACCCCCGCCGTGAAGGCGCAGAGCTGGCCGGGCAGGTCGTTCTTGTCGAGCCCCTCGAACGGACCGGCGACGACGTGGCGCACCAGGACGCCGTCCTCGGCCTCGACCACGGGAGGCTGGGCCGACGACGTCGCGCGCGTGAAGATCTCGACCTTCGCCCCGCGTCGTGCCAGCGCCCGCGACAGCTCGGTGATGTACACGTTCATCCCGCCCGCGTCGCCCGTACCGGGCTGGTCGAGCGGGGACGTGTGCACCGAGAGCATCGCGATGCGCGGCGAGTCCTTCACGGCGCTCAGGCCTCCACGACGCAGGCCGGGACGGGGATCGCGAGCTCGTCGACGAGCGTGCCCGCACCGTTCCCCCGGTCGACCCGCAGGACCGTGAGGTTCGACGAGTTCTGGTTCGCCACGACGACCAGGTCGGCCTCGGGGGTGCCCTCGCCCGCAGGAGCCAGCACCGCGAAGTGCCGCGGCCACGCACCGCCGAGCGGGGTGTCGGCGAGGTGCTCGAGGACGGGGGCGACGCCGTCGGGCGCTGTACCGGCGCACGAGACCGCGAACGTCGACAGCACGTCCGCGCCTCGGATCGCGACGAACAGGCGTGAGCCGTCCGCGCTCAGCGCGACGTGCGACGGATAGTTGCGGCCGCCCTCCGGGAGCGGGGCCGCCGTGGCCGCGACCGAGCCGACCACCTCGAACGTGCCCTCGCCCGACGGGACGAGGACGTAGACGCGCGCGTCGAGCTCGGTCGCCACGAAGAGCGCGGCGGGGGCACCCTGGGAGCCGTCGAGGACCGCGAGGTGCCGCGGTCCGGCCCCACCCGGGAAGGTGGCCGAGACGCGGGCCGGGCTGCCGCCGTCGGGCCCCTCGGCGAGGGCGCGGAGCTCCGCGTGAGACCGCGGGTAGGCGCGCAGCTCGTCCGTGCCCAGGTCCACCACGACCGGCGCGCCCTCGACCTGCGCCACGAAGTGGGCGTGCGGCCCCTCCTGACGCTCCGTGTCCGGCCCCGTGCCACGGTGTCCCAGGCGCAGCGGTGCCGTCGGGGCGCCCGACGCGTCGAGCGGGAGGACCGCGAACGTGCCGTCGCCGTAGTTGGCGACCTGCACGGCGTCGTCCGTCGCGACCAGGTGGCACGGGTACGTGCCACCGCTCGGGACCGTGCCCAACGGCGCGAGTCCCCCGTCCGGGGTGATCTCGAAACCGCTGACCGCGCCCTGCTCGGTCTCCGACACCGCGTACAGGCGCGTGCCGCCCGGGCCGAGCGCGACGAACGACGGCGACGGCGTCACGGCCGCGAGCACCGCGTCCCCCAGCGCGCCCGTCGAGGCGTCGACCGACAGCCGCCAGATCCCCTCACCGCTCCCGGGCGCCCCGCCGTCGGGGTAGGTGCCGAGCCAGAGGGTCCGCGAGTCCGCGCCGGAGGCCACGGACGACGTCGAGTGGGAGGTCATGACCAGAGCCTAGTAGCACCCGGACGCACGTCAGGGGCGCCCCGACCCGATCTCCACGATGCGGAGAACGGTCGGGACGCCCCTGACGGGAAACAGCGAAGAATCAGTGCGCTGCGTCGTAGGCCTGCTGGACGTCAGCGGAGATACGACCGCGCTCGCTGACCGTGTGACCGTTGGCGCGCGCCCATTCACGGATCTCCGTCGCCCGCGACGGGCCCGCTGCAGAAGAACGTGCCTTGCGCGCCGCGGGACGAGCACCGCCGCGCGTGACCTTGCGTGCGTGACCTACCCACGACGCAAAAGAGTCGCGCAATTCCTGGGCGTGAGCCGAGCTGAGGTCGATCTCGTAGGAGACGCCGTCGAGAGCGAACGTCACGGACTCGTCCGCCACCCCGCCGTCGACGTCGTCGACGAGAATTACCTGGACCTTCTGTGCCACTGTGCTACCTCGCGTCTTCGAGAATTGATGCTGGTATCTCGAAGTGTGCCATTACGAGGGAATGACGTCAAAGTCAAAGAGCGTGTCGTGGCTAGGCAGAAGTCGTCGAAGAATCCCCTGCAGGCCGTGCAGCGACCTCGGCCCGTTCCGCCTGGGCGTCGAGCTCCGCCATGGCGAGCCGTTCGTTACGGTCCGCGCGGATGATCGCGCGCATCGCGAAATAGAAGAGGATGCCGACCCCGACCGAAGGGATCAGGGCATAGACGGCCGGCCAGAAATCGCTCATGCGGGCCAGTCTACGACCGTCGGGCCGGTGCGGGTGCCGGCCCGTCGGCCGGCACCCGTGCACGTCGTCGCGGGGTCCGCTCCGCTGTACCTCGGGCGGTCACCCGCCCACGGTTCACTGCGCGGGCTTGACCAGCGGGAAGAGGATGGTCTCGCGGATCCCGTGGCCCGTCAGCGCCATGAGGAGGCGGTCGAGCCCCATCCCCATGCCACCCGACGGCGGCATCGCGTACTCCATCGCTGTGAGGAAGTCCTCGTCCAGGCGCATGGCCTCGTCGTCGCCCGCCGCCGCGAGGACCGCCTGGGCCTCGAAACGCTGACGCTGGATGACGGGGTCGACGAGCTCGGAATAGGCCGTCGCGAGCTCGAATCCTCGGACGTAGAGGTCCCACTTCTCGACCTGCCCCTTGACCGCGCGATGATCGCGCGTCAAAGGAGAGGTCTCGACCGGGAAGTCACGCACGAACGTCGGGGCATACAGGTGGTCACCCACCATGTGCTCCCAGATCTCCTCGACGAGCTTGCCGTGCCCGGCACGCTTGGTGTCGTAGGAGATCTCGAGGCGATCAGCAATCTTGGACAGGTGTTCCACAGACGTTTCCGGGGTGATCTCCTCCCCCAGCGCCGCCGACAAGGAGTCGTACATCTTGAGCTGCGCCCATTCCCCGCCGAGCTCGTACTGCTCACCGTCCGGAAGCTCGATCGTCGTGGTCCCCAGAGCATCCTGAGCAGCACGCTGGACGAGGTTCTGGGTCAGCTCGGCCATGGTGTTGTAATCACCGTAGGCCTCGTACGCCTCGAGCATCGCGAATTCCGGCGAGTGCGTCGAGTCCGCGCCCTCGTTACGGAAGTTGCGGTTGATCTCGAACACCCGCTCGACGCCGCCGACGACCGCACGCTTGAGGAACAGCTCCGGCGCGATCCGCAGGTACAGCTCCATGTCGAACGCATTCATGTGCGTCGTGAACGGACGCGCCGCCGCACCACCGTGAATGGTCTGGAGCATCGGGGTCTCGACCTCGAGGTAGCCGCGCTCGTGGAAGTTCTCGCGCAACGACCGGACGACCGCAGCACGCAGGCGGACCATGTCACGCGCCGCAGGACGCGCGATCAGGTCGACGTAGCGCTGACGGACACGGCTCTCCTCCGAGAGCTCCTTGTGCAGCACGGGCAGCGGGCGCAGCGACTTCGCCGCGATCTTCCACTCGTCCGCGAAGATGCTCAGCTCGCCGCGACGCGAGCTGATGACCCGGCCGTGCGCGAACAGGTGGTCCCCCAGGTCCACGTCGGCCTTGAACGCCGCGAGCGACTCCTCGCCGACCACGGCCTGGCTCAGCATGACCTGGAGGCGGTTGCCCTCGCCGTCCTGCAACGTCACGAAGCAGAGCTTGCCTGTGTTGCGCAGGTACACGACGCGGCCCGCCACACCCACGACGTCGTCCGTCTCCTGGCCGCTCTCCAGGTGGTCGTAGGCCTCACGCACCTGGGCGATCGTGTGCGTGCGAGGCACCGAGACCGGGTACGCCTCCTCGCCCTGCGCCAGGAGTCGTTCGCGCTTCTCGCGTCGGACCCGCAGCTGCTCGGGGAGGTCGTCCGTCTCCTCCACCTCCGCCGGAGCGGGGTTCACGACGGGAGCGGCATCGGCGGCGGGCACGGCGGCAGCAGCGGGATCGGGGGAAGTCACGCGACGATTCTACCGGGGCCCGGCGGGCCGGGTTCCGGGCCCGGGCCGCCGGGCCCCGCCCGCGTGCGGTGTGTGCCGCAGGCGGGCCGGGCCTGGCTTGGCCTGACCGGGCCGGGTCGGGCTGGGCCGGGCCAGGACGGGACGGGACAGGCCTGGTGCCTCAGCCGATCAGGTCGAGCGCGAGGTCGAGGATCGGCGCCGAGTGCGTCAGAGCCCCCACCGAGAGGTAGTCCACGCCCGTCCCGGCGACCTCGCGCGCACGGTCGAGCGTCAGGTTGCCCGTCGCCTCGAGCTCGATCTTCGCCGGGCCGCCCGGTGCACCCTCCCGCTCGCGCACGAGCCGCACCGTCTCGGCGAGCACGGGCGTGGGCATGTTGTCGAGCAGCAGGAAGTCCGCGCCGGCGTCGAGAGCCTCGAGCGCCTGGTCGGTCGTGTCGGCCTCGACCTGGATCAGGACGTCGGGGAACATCGCGCGCACGGCCTCGATGGCGCCGCTCACCGACCCGGCGGCGACGACGTGGTTGTCCTTCACCATGGCCACGTCGTACAGGCCCATGCGCTTGTTCGTGCCGCCACCGGACCGGACGGCGTACTTCTCGAGGGCCCTCAGGCCGGGGGTCGTCTTGCGGGTGTCGAGGACCTGCGCGCCGGTGCCGTCGAGCTCGCGCGCCCAGGCCCTCGTCGCGGTCGCGACGCCGCTCGCACGGCTCGCGAGGTTGAGCAGGGTGCGCTCGGCCGTCAGGAGCACCTGGACGGGACCCGTCAGAGCGGCGAGGACGCGCCCACGGGTCACCGCGTCGCCGTCCTGCGCGGTGAACGTGACGGTCACGGGTGCCAGCCCGAAGCGCTCGGCCACCTGCCGGGTGACCTCCTCGACGACGACGAGGCCGGCCACGACCCCGTCGGCCCTCGCCACGAGATGGGCCGTCCCCGTGCCCGACGGCGGAACGGTGGCCTGGGTGGTCACGTCCCGGCCGGGTGTGGGGCCGAGGTCCTCGTCGAGGGCGCGCGTGACGATGTCGGCGACCCACCGGGGGTCGAGACCGGGCTCGATGAGAGAGGGAGAGTTCACGGCGCTCACGCTACCGCCCGCCGACGGTGACCGTCCGGCCCGCCGAGGGTGACCGTGCGGACCGCCGAGGGTGACGCTTCCAGGCCCGACGGTGTCGCGCAGCAGCTCTTGAGGGCCATCGCACGATCCGGTCGTCACCCTCGGCACCCACGCACGTCGCCCCCGGCACCGCCAGCCGTCACCCTCGGCGGGCACTCACGTCACCCTCGGCGGGCACGCACGTCGCCCCCGGCACAGCCAGCCGTCACCCTCGGCACCCACGCACGTCGCCCCCGGCACTCCCAGCCGTCACCCCCGGCGGGCTGCCGCCTCAGACGACCCGCAGCTCGCCGTCGGGCCCCAGCGTGATCTCGATCCGCCGCGCCCACGCGGGCTCGACCTCGGGGAAGTCCGTCCGGAAGTGGCCGCCGCGGCTCTCCTCGCGCAGGAGCGCGGCCTCGGTGAGCACCGTCGCGACCTGGTGCACGTTGGTCGTCTCCCACTCGGCGGTCTGCGGGGCGGCGACGACGTCCGTGGACCGGTGCGCGTCGGTGCGGACGGCGGCGAGCTTGTCGGCGGCGACCCGCAGCCCGTCGCCGCTGCGGATCACGCCCGGTCCCGCCGACGAGACCGACTGGACCCGGGAGCGCGCGGCGGCCGGCACGAGGGCCGCCTCGCCGTCGCGCTCGACGGGCGTCCCGAGCGGGAGCTCGCCGGCGGCCACCCGGGCCGTGATCTCCTGGGCGGCGCGGTACGCGAAGACCAGCCCCTCCAGGAGGGAGTTCGACGCCAGCCGGTTCGCCCCGTGCACGCCGGTGCAGGCGACCTCGCCGACGGCGTACAGGCCGTCGAGCGTCGAGCGGCCGTGGAGGTCGGTCACGACACCGCCCGAGTGGTAGTGCTGGGCGGGCGCGACGGGGATCGGCTCCTCGGTGAGGTCGATGCCCTGGTCGAGCAGCCGCTCGGTGATGGTCGGGAAGCGCCGGCGCAGGAAGTCGGCTCCGAGGTGGCGGGCGTCGAGCAGCACGTGGTCCGAGCCGGTCGCGGCCATCTGCCGCACGATCGCGTGCGCGACGACGTCGCGCGGCGCGAGCTCGGCCATGGGGTGCACGGCGGGCATGAAGCGGTGCCCGTCGGTGTCGAGGAGGATCGCGCCCTCACCGCGGACGGCCTCGGAGATGAGCGGGAGCTGCCCCTTGGCGCCCAGGCCGAGCCACAGCACGGTCGGGTGGAACTGGACGAACTCGACGTCGCCGAGCGTCGCCCCGGCGCGCAGCGCGGCGGCCATGCCGTCGCCCGTGGCCTGGGGCGGGTTGGTCGAGGAGCGGAAGACCTGCCCGATACCACCGGTCGCGAGGACGACCGCGCGGCCGAGGACGGCCCCGACGCCGTCTCGCGACCCCTCGCCGCGCACGTGCAGCGTCACGCCGCAGGCTCGCGGTCCGCCGGGCTCGTCGGGCGACGTGGTGAGGACGTCGAGCACGAGCGCGTTCTCGATGACCTCGATCCCGGGGTCGGCGAGGACGGCCTCGAGCTGGGCGACGAGCGCCCGGGAGATCTCCGCGCCCGTGGCGTCGCCGCCCGCGTGCGCGATGCGGTCGGCGTGGTGCCCGCCCTCGCGCGTCAGGGCGATGTCGCCGCCGGGCGCCAGGTCGAAGTTCGCGCCGCGCGAGACGAGCTCGCGCACGCGCTCGGGTCCCTCTGTCACGAGGACCTCGACCGCGGCCGGGTCGCACAGGCCGCCGCCCGCGGCGAGCGTGTCCTCGAGGTGCGCGGCCGGGGAGTCCGAGGGGTCGAGCGCCGCGGCGATGCCACCCTGGGCCCAGACCGTGGACCCGGACGACAGCTCGCCCTTGGTCACGAGCAGGACGCGCGGGACCTGGGTGCGGAGCTCGAGCGCTGCCGTGAGCCCGGCGATGCCGGAGCCGACGACGATCGCGTCGACCGTTGTCGTCCAGCCGGGGGCCGGGGCGGCGAGGCGGCGGGCCAGGTGGCGGGGCGCGCGCGCCCCGGAGCCTGGAGCGACGGGAGCGGTGCCGGGGGCCGCGGCGGGCGCCCCGTCGGTGGAGACGTGCGCCTCCGCGGCCTGGGTCATTCGGCCGTGGCGGACTGGAACGGGGCGATGGGCAGGCCGCTCGGCTCGAGGTCGTATCCCTCGGGCACGAGGCCGGGCTCCTCGCTGACCTCGACGATGCGGTTGTCCCCGTCGACGAACACGACGTTCGGCAGGAAGTGGCGTGCCTCGTGGTCGGCGATCATGCCGTAGGCGATGAGGATCACGGTGTCGCCGGGGTGCACGAGGTGCGCGGCGGCGCCGTTGATGCAGACCTTGCCCGAG
Source organism: Oerskovia sp. NPDC057915 (assembly GCF_042887685.1). Classification (NCBI taxonomy): domain Bacteria; kingdom Bacillati; phylum Actinomycetota; class Actinomycetes; order Micrococcales; family Cellulomonadaceae; genus Oerskovia; species Oerskovia sp. NPDC057915. The sequence goes on from NZ_JBHVOS010000017.1 coordinate 9,628, forward strand.
CCTCGCTCGCCGGGGATCGCGTACGTCGTCAGGCGTGAGCCGTTGGTGACGTCGACGATGTCGACCTGCTGGCCGGAGATGATGTCGGCGGCCTCGAGGAGGTCCACGTCGACGGTCACGGACCCGACGTAGTGGAGGTCCGCCTGCGTCACGGTGGCGCGGTGGATCTTGCCGATCATCATGGGTCGTTGCAAGGAAGCGGGGCGGCGCGTGCCGGCCTGCGGTCCCGTCTGGGTCACTGCGTGCCTCCTGGGCGGGCCGTGCGTGCGGCGGGGTCTGCCACGTCCACGGCCAGGTTGTCGATCAGTCGGGTGGTTCCCACGCGTGCCGCCACGAGCAGCAGCGCGGGTCCCACGTACTCCGGTTCCAGGTCGTCCACGGTAGTCGGGTCGACCAGCGCGAGGTAATCCACCACAACGCCGGGGTGCTCGTTGAGCATTCCCGAGGCCACCTCGATGGCTGCGGCGGCGCCCTGGCCGGCCGCCGCGGCGGCCGCTCCGGCGCGCAGCGCCTGGCTCAGCGCGAGGGCGTCGGCGCGCTCCTGCACCGACAGGTAGGCGTTGCGCGAGGACAGCGCGAGGCCGTCGTCGTCGCGCACGATGGGGACGCCGACGACCTCGACGTCGACGTCCAGGTCGGCGACCATGCGGCGGATCGCGAGGAGCTGCTGCGCGTCCTTCTCGCCGAAGAACGCGACGTCGGGCCTGGTCAGGTGCAGGAGCTTGAGCACGACGGTCAGGACGCCGTCGAAGTGGCCGGGGCGGAAGGCGCCCTCGAGCACGGTGCCGATGCGTCCGGACGTGACGCGCACGATCGGGTCGCCGCCGGGGTACATCTCCTCGACCGGGGGTGCGAACACGAGGTCCACGGCAGGGCGGCCCTGCGCGGGCTCGGGGAGCCCGGCGAGGAGCGCCACGTCGGCGTCGAGGTCGCGCGGGTACCGGTCGAGGTCCTCGCCCGGTCCGAACTGCAACGGGTTCACGAAGACGGTCACGACGACCTCCCCGGAGGGCCCGACACGCTCGCGCGCCGCGCGCACGAGCTGCAGGTGGCCGTCGTGGAGCGCGCCCATGGTCATGACGACGGCTCGCGAGCGCCCCTCGACCCCGCGGCCCGACGGCGTCGCACCGGCAGGCGCGTCGGTGGCAGCCTCGACGGGGGCGACCAGGGCCTCGCGCAGTGCGTCGCGCGTGCGCACGACGCGCGGCCGGGCCGTCGCGGGGGGTGTCGGCACGGACATCACTGACCTTCCTCGAGGACGTCGAGCAGCTCCTGGGCCTGGCGGGCGTCGATGCGCCCTGCGGCCAGGGCGCGGCTGGTGGCTCCGCGGCTGAGCTCGCGGTAGGACGCGGGGACGTCGGTCGCGGCGACGCGCGGCGCCGTCTCCTGCGCGGACGTGACGGCCAGGGCGCGCAGCACCTCCAGGTGCTCGGCGACGGTCCCGACGTCTCCGCGGGACACGGGGCCCGTGAGCGCCGCGATGGCGCCAGGCCCCGTGCCCTCGGCGGCGTCGGCCGACCGGGTGGCGCCGTCGAGCGCGGCGGACAGCAGCGGGGCCAGCACGCGCCCCGGCTGCTCGATGCCCGCCGCCTCGAGGGCCTGCGCGGCCTGCGCGACGAGCACCACGAGGTGGTTCGCGCCGTGCGCGAGGGCCGCGTGGTAGAGCCCGCGAGCCTCTTCCTCGACCACGACGGGCTCGCCGCCGATCTCGACGACGAGCGCCTGCCCGATGGGCTGGACGGGCGCCGGGCCCGTGACCGCGAACGTCGTGCCCTCGAGGCGCGACAGGTCGAGCGACGTCCCGGAGAACGTCATCGCGGGGTGGATCGCGAGCGGGATCGCTCCCTGGGCACGCGCCGGGTCGAGCACGCGAGCGCCGTAGCGGCCCGACGTGTGCACGACGATCTGCCCGCCCTGCCATGCCCCGACCTCGGCGAGGCCGGAGACCAGGCCCGGGAGGGCGTCGTCGGGCACGGCGAGCAGGACCAGCTCCGCGCGCCGGACGACCTCCTCGACCTCCAGGGCCGGGACGCCGGGCAGGAGGAGCTCGATGCGTTCGCGCGACGCCTCGGAGATGCCGCTCGCGCCGACGACCGCGTGGCCCGTGGCGCGCAGCGCACTGCCCAGGACGGCGCCGACGCGTCCCGCACCGACCACTCCCACACCCAGGCGCCCGGGGCGCCGCCGTCCGTCACTCACGTGCGTCCTCGCTCTTCTGGTCGTCCGTACCGCGCGGGTCGTCCGCGCCGCGCAGGTCGTCCGCCGCTCCTTCTGGCGGCGTGGGCTCCACGTAGGGCGCGGTCTCCGCGTCGTCGTCCTCGATCCTCTCGACGACGGCCGCGACCTCGTCGCGCCGCATCCACAGCTCGGGCCCGGCGTGCGCGCGGGCCTCGCGGGCGCGGCGCGCCTGCTCGTCCATGAGGGCGCCCGCGACGTGCTGGTCGAGGTGCGGCACGGTCGGCGTGACCGGGCCGGGCACCGAGTGCACGGCGAACGTCGCGACGCCCAGGCGCCGCTGCCACGGTCCCTGCTGGAGGCCGAGCGACTGCGTGCGCTCGTGCGGCACGATCTCGACCTGGCGCACGAGGCGCCCGCGCCGCAGGACCAGCGCTCGGCCCGTGACGGCGAACCCGTTGCGGCGCCACGCGATCGGGTCGAGCACGCGGGTACGGCGCGGCGCCGTGGTGAAGTGGTCGCCCGCGTCGATCCCGGACAGGGCCTCGTCGAGCAGGGCGCGCGGGTCGGGCGTGCCGAGGTCCGGCAGGACGAGCCACACGGCGCCCAGCGCCTCGTCCCGCGTCCCCACGGGGAGCAGGACGCTGTTGTTGGTCGTGCCGTCCGCGCTGAGGCCGTAGCCCGCGACGTTGACCTCGACGCGCCACCAGTCGGCGCTGCGCCACAGGAGCCCCTGCGTGAGCCGGATCGCCTGCACGCGGCCCGGCGGGATGGTCTGCGAGCGCGTCTCGAGCAGGCCGTGGCGCAACCGGATGCCGTCGGGCGAGATCGCGCTGCGGAAGTTGAACTCGCGCGTGAACCGACCGAAGAGATAGCCGCCGACACCCAGGACCAGCGGCAGCGCGGTGAACAGCGTGCCGATCTCGCGGGTGCCGACCGCGACCCCGATGAGGCCGAGCACGGCGACGACCAGGACGATCATCGCGACCGTGCGGACCAGCGACCAGACGAGGCGGCCCGGCGGGACCTCCATGACGGGCTGCTCGGGCGCCTCGGGCGCTCCCAGGTCGGCCTGCCCGACGACGGCGCTCGCGTCTCCCGGCACCTCGCCACCGGGCGCTTCGCCCGGCTCGTCCGGCCCAACCGCGGGTGCTCCGCCAGGGACGGACGGCCGCACCGGCGCGCCCCCGACACGCAGGCCCGCAGCACGTGCGAGCAGCTCGGCCCGCAGGTGGTTGGCGTCGTCGAGCTTGAGGAAGCCCAGCTTGATGCCCGAGTCCGAGCCGCCCGCGACCTCCAGCTTGAGCTCGGCCAGCCCGAACAGCCGGGCCACGAGCGGCTGGACGATGTCGACGGCCTGGAGCCGGTCGAGGCGCGCCTTGCGCTGCTGCCTGAACAGGACGCCCGTGTGGAGGCGGACCGACTCGTCGTCGATCGCGTACGTCGTCATGCGCCAGGCGAGCGCGGAGTAGCCGAGGCCGATGAGGCCGACGACGACGATCCCGCCCAGGATCTGCCACCAGCCGTTGCCGGCCAGCATGTTCTGCCCCGCGGGCAGGCCGTCGAGGGTCTGGTTGCCGACGATGACGAGGAGGACCGCGATGACGGACCAGCCCCGGACCACCGGGGTCACGGGGTGGACACGGTGCCAGGTCAGGTCTGTCGGTGGGGCGTCGGGCTGCGTGGTGCTCTCGCTCATAGCCCGGCCAACCGTGCCTCTCCACGGGAGGCGAGGCGGTCGCGCAGGCGCTCCGCCTCGGCCGGCTCGAGGCCGTCGATCGACGCGTCCGTCGCGGGCGAGGCCGTGTGGAGCTGGACCTGGGCGATGCGGAACCTGCGGGCGATCGGCCCGGCCTGGACGTCCACGTACTGCATGCGGCCGTACGGCACGACGACGAGAGAACGGAACATGACGCCCTTGCGGATCAGCAGGTCGTCGTCACGCTCGGCGTAGCCGATGGCCCGGACCTGGCGCGGCACGACGACCACGCACCAGACCCCGATCGCGAGCGCGACCGCGGGGACGGTCCACAGCCAGACCAGGCTGAACACGAGGGCGAACACGGCCCCGAGCACGAACGGCACGAGCAGGAAGATCCCCACCGTGAGCAACCGTGCCGTGATCAGCCGGGTCGAGACGCCCTGCCAGTGCACGCCCGGCGGGTCGAAGGGGCCGGTCGCTGAGGTCTGGCCCGGTGCTGGGTCCTGGTCCGGTGCGGGGGCCAGGTCGAAGGCGTGGTCCGTCATGTCCCCATCCTCCCATCCGGGCACGGCCCGCGCGTCGGCCGAAGGACCGACGTCGCGTCAGGCCGGCGCGCCGGCCTCGGGATCGGCCTCGCCGGCGGCGCGCGGCCGCCCGCCGTTCGCGGGGTCGGTGTCGTCGGGCGGGACCTGGCAGAACTTCTCCACGACGAGCCCGACGACGGCGAGCACCACGGCGCACAGCGCCGCGACCCCCGCCGCGATCGCACGCTCGCGCCGCGCCTCGATCGCGAGGTCGCCGAGCACGGCGACGACCTGCGCGAGGTACCACCCCGCGAGCAGCGAGCCGGTGAGGGCCGCCGCCTTGGCGAGCACGAGCGTCCGGGCCGCCCGCAAGGGGTCGAGCGACGGGCGCCGACCCTTGAGGTAGGACCGCACGGCCCAGCCCGCCCAGAGCACTCCTCCGGCGAGCGCGACCAGGGCCACGTCAACGACCCAGGGCACGTGCGGCAGGTAGGTGCCCCGGCGCTCCAGCCCGACGACGACGAGCCACCCGACCAGGGTCGTGGCGACCGTGACGAGCAGCAGCGTCGTGACCTTGGTGCGTTGCATCAGCTCGACGGGCCGCGCAGCTCGGCCGGGAAGGACATGGGCACGCCCGTGATGGGGCCCTGCTGGGTCGGCGGGGCCGGCTGCGCGCCCTGCTGCTCAGGGGTCACCGGGGCCGGCTGCGGCTCGAACGGGCTCGCCGGCGCCGGGTGCACGGGGTGGAACTGCGGGGTCACCGGCTCCTCGGGCACCGCCGGCGCGGGAGCGGCCGGGGCTGCCGGAGACGTCTGCGCGGGAGCCGCCTGGGCTCGCTGCTCGACCGCCGGGGCGGACTGGGAGACGTCGGCCCACAGCGGCGGGACCTGGGCGTGCGGCGGTTCCTGCCCGTCCTGCGGGTGCACGGGGTGGAAGGCCGGGACGAACGGTCCCGGTTCCTCCACGGCACGCTCGGGGCGGGGCGGGGTCGGCTGGGCCTGCGGGGTCGGGGCCTGGACGGGCGGGGCCGCCGGCTGCTCCGGCACGAACGGGTTCTCCTGGGCCTCCGCGGGCGTGTGCCCGGCGGACGCCCCGGTGTCCTGCGGGGACGTGGGAGGCGTCGCGCCGCCGGGTGCCGGCGACGGCGTGGAGGCGGTGGTCTGCTCGGGTACGTCCGCGGCGCTCGGCGCCTCGGGGGCCGGTGACGCCTGGGGTGCCGGTGCGGCCTCGGCGGGTGCCACAGGTGACTCGTCGGCGCGGGACGTGACCGGAGCCGCCTCGGGCTCGGGCTCGGCGTCGGTCAGCCAGTCGAGAGCGAGCCAGCGGATGCCGCCGCGGTCGGGCGCGGTCGCTGCCAGTGCAGCGACGGGGCCGCCGCCCAGACCCGGCAGCACGGCGTCGGGGGCGATCTGCGACCACGGCTCCAGCACGAAGGCACGCTCGTGCGCCCGCGGGTGCGGGAGCTCGAGGTCCTCGGTGAACTCGGTGACCGTGCCGAAGACGATCAGGTCGACGTCGAGCGTGCGCGGTCCGTTGCGCTCGGCACGGACCCGCCCGTGGGCGTTCTCGACCCCCTGGATGGCGTGCAGGAGCGCGCGGGGTGCGAGCGTGGTCCGTGCGAGCAGGATCGCGTTGAGGTAGTCGGGCTGGTCGGGGCCGCCGACGGCCGCGGTCCGCGCGAGCGGCGAGACGTCGGTGATCTCGAGGCCCGAGATCCGGTCGAGGTCGGTCACGGCGTCGCGCAGCGTCTGCTGGGCGTCACCCAGGTTGGCGCCCAGCGCCAGCACGACCGGCACGAAGCCCGAGGGAGCCTCGTCGAGCCGGTCGAGCACGGGGGCCGGGACGAGCTCCGGCTCGGGGGCGACAGGTTCAGCCGCGGGCTCCGGCTCGACCGGTGCCTCGGCGGCCTCCGGAGCGGCGCGCACGGGCAACGGGGCCGGGACGGCGAGCGGCTCGGGCTCCGGCAGCGGTGGGACGGGTCCCGTCTCGAGGCTCGAGGCCTCGGCGGCGAAGGGCGCTGCCGAGGGTGCTTCGGTGACGGGCGCGGACGCCGGGAGGGGCTCGGCCGGGACCGGGACGGCGACCGGCCGCACCTGCTCGTCCGGGGCGTGCTCGGCCGCAGCGGGCTCGACGGCGACCTGGTGCGGGACGGGAGCGACGTCGTCGGGCAGGGCGGGCTCACCCGACGCGACCTGTCCGTCGGCCGCGGGTGCCGCGTCCTCCGAGAGCGCGTCCGGCGCTGCGGGCACCTCGTGCACCGTGAGGGGCGCGGGGACCGCGGAGGCGTCCGGAGCCGCAGGCGCGGGGGTCTCCGCCGCGGGTGCGGCGGTCGGTGCCACGACCTCCGACGGCGCCGCGACGGCCTCGTGGAGGGGTGCCTCCGCGAGGGGTGCCTCCGCGAGGGGTGCCTGCTCAGCGGCGACCCCGGTGACCTCGGACGGTTCCGGCTGAGCGACCGGCGCGGGCTCGACGACGGGCTCGAAGGTCTCCGCAGGGGCGCTCAACGCGTCCTGGGGTGCGCTGTAGAACGAGTCGAGGGCGTCGACGAACTCCTGGTCGGACACCCTGCCCGTGTGCGGTGCCTCGCCGGCAGCCGGACCGAGGTCCTCGGAGGTGGCGGCGAAGACGCCCTGGTCGGGCGTGCGGTCCGGCGCCGGGGCAGGAGACACGGGCGGGATCGACGGCGGCATGACGACGTGCTGGTCCTGCGGCGGGGCCGGCTCCGAGACGGCGACGTTCCCGAGCACGGCCGGGGTGATCGACCCGACCGGGATGGGCACGACGCGAGGGACCTCGTCGGCCACGACGGGCACCTTGACGCGGTCACGACGGACGACGACCTCGACGTCGTCGAAGGGCACGGCGATAGGCGCCTGCGGCTTGTGGACCGCGACGTCGACCGCGACGACCGCCGGGTGGCGCAGCGCGACCGCGGCGACCCGCTCGGCGACCGTCTCGATGAGGTCGGCGGGCGAACCGGCGAGCACCGCGACGACGTCCTCGGCGACGACCGCGTAGCTCACCGTGTCCTCGAGGTCGTCGCCGGCAGCGGCCGGGCGCGTGTCGAGGTGCAGCACCACGTCCGCACGGAACAGCTGCCCCTCGATGCGCTCGTGCTCGAACACGCCGTGGTGGCCCGTCGCGCTGAGCCCCGTGAGCCGGATCTGGTCGAGCGGGCGCCCGTCGGACCCCTGCACCGCCCCTGCGAACGCTGTGCTCACGTCGTACTCCTGTCGTCGCTGTCGTTCGTTCCGTGGTCGTCCGTGCTCTGCCCCGCCTGCCCCACGCTGGCATCCTCCCCTGTCCGACCGGCCCGAGTCCACGCGGCGGCGACCCGCACGGCGTCGGCCGAGGCCCGGACGGCGTGCACCCGCACGCACCAGGCTCCCTCCGCGGCGGCGAGCGCCGTGATCGCGGCGGTCGCCGCGTCCCGCTCGAGCGGCGGGGCGGGCGTGCCGTCCCGTCCGGCGAGCAGGTGCCCGAGGAAGCGCTTGCGGGACGCGCCCACGAGCACCGGGAAACCGAGCTCCCGCAGCGTTCCCAGATGGGTCAGGAGAGGCCAGTTCGTGGAGCCCGCCTTGGAGAAGCCGAGGCCCGGGTCCAGGACGATGCGGTCGTCGCGCACGCCCGCCGCACGCAACGCCTCGACGCGCGCCGCGAGCTCGTCCCGCACGTCCGTCACGACGTCGTCGTACACCTCGAGGTCGTCCATGACGTCCGCGTGACCGCGCCAGTGCATGGCCACGAAGACCGCCCCGGTCCGGGCGGCGACCGCGGCCATCTCCGGGTCCGCGAGGCCCCCCGAGACGTCGTTGATGATCTGCGCCCCCGCAGCGACCGCCTGCTCGGCGACCGCGGCCCGCGTCGTGTCGACGCTCACCACGGCCCCTCGGTCCGCGAGGGCCGAGATCACGGGCAGGACCCGGGCGAGCTCCTCCTCGACGGGTACGCGCCCGGCACCCGGGCGCGTGGACTCGCCCCCGACATCGAGGACGTCCGCCCCCTCGGCCAGGAGCTCGAGACCGTGCTCGATCGCCGCACGCGGCTCGAACCACTCACCGCCGTCGGAGAAGGAGTCGGGCGTGACGTTGACGACTCCCATGACGAGCGTCCGGCCGATCCCCGCGAAGGGCAGGTCGGGGAGCGCGCCGTCGTGCTGTGTGTACCGCACTGCTGCGTGCCTACCGTCCCAGGATCAGGCTCATGGCCTCGGCGCGCGTGGCGCCGTCGCGCATCTGGCCGCGCACCGCCGACGTCACGGTCCGCGAACCCGGCTTGCGCACGCCGCGCATGGACATGCACAGGTGCTCGCACTCGACCACGACGATCACGCCGCGCGGCTCGAGGTTCTCGACCAGGGCGTCGGCGATCTGCGACGTGAGCCGCTCCTGGACCTGGGGGCGGCGGGCGTAGACGTCGACCAGCCGGGCCAGCTTGGACAGGCCCGTGATGCGGCCGTCGGCGTTCGGGATGTAGCCCACGTGAGCGACACCGTGGAAGGGCACCAGGTGGTGCTCGCACGTCGAGTAGACCTCGATGTCCTTGACCAGGACCATCTCCTCGTGGCCGAGGTCGAACATGGTGGTCAGGACGTCGCCGGGCTCCTGGCGCAGCCCCGCGAAGATCTCGCGGTAGGCGCGGGCGACCCGGGCGGGGGTCTCCTGGAGGCCCTCACGGTCCGGGTCCTCCCCCACCGCGAGGAGGAGCTCGCGCACCGCGGCGCGGGCCCGCTCCTCGTCGTACTCGGGGACGTCGGCCGCGGCCCGCAGACCCTGCTCGGCCCGTGCCGTCACGTCAGACCTGCCCGTCGTCGACCATGCGGTCCGCGGGGACCTCACCGATGCGCTCGGGCGGGAGCTCGTCGTTCGCGGCCGCGGCCTCGTCCTGCGGGACGACGATCGGCTCGCCCAGGGGGTCCTTGGGCATGCTGGCCTTCTCGGCGTCGGTCAGGACCGGAGGACGGTGCGAGACGGCACGCTGCTCGCTCGAGAGCCAGACCTCGCGGGGGTCGCGCTTGACGACCGGCGCGAAGATCTGCGCGAGCTCGGCCTGGTTCAGTGTCTCCTTCTCGAGGAGCTCCAGGACCAGGTGGTCCAGGACGTCGCGGTACTGGACGAGCACCTCCCACGCCTCGTCGTGCGCGGCCTCGACGAAACGGCGCACCTCGTGGTCGACCGTGCCCGCGACCGACTCGGAGTAGTCGCGCGTGTGACCCATGTCGCGGCCCATGAAGGGCTCGCCCGAACCCGTGCCGAGCTTGATCGCGCCCACGCGCTCGCTCATGCCGTACTCGGTGACCATCTTCTTGGCGATCGCGGTCGCCTTCTCGATGTCGTTCGAGGCGCCCGTGGTCGGGTCGTGGAACACGAGCTCCTCGGCGACGCGGCCACCCATCGCGTAGGCGAGCTGGTCAAGCAGCTCGTTGCGCGTCGTGGAGTACTTGTCCTCGAGCGGCATGACCATGGTGTAGCCCAGGGCACGACCGCGCGGCAGGATCGTCACCTTGGTCACGGGGTCCGTGTAGCGCATGGCCGCGGCGACCAGGGCGTGGCCGCCCTCGTGGTACGCCGTGATCTTCTGCTCCTTGACGTTCATCACGCGGGTCCGCTTCTGCGGACCGGCGATGACGCGGTCGATCGCCTCGTCGAGGGCGCGGTCGTCGATGAGCTGGGCGCCCGAGCGCGCGGTGAGCAGCGCGGCCTCGTTGAGGACGTTGGCCAGGTCGGCACCCGTGAAGCCGGGGGTGCGGCGCGCCACGGCGGCCAGGTCGATCTCGGGGACGATCGGCTTGCCCTGCGCGTGCACCGCGAGGATCGCCTCACGGCCCTTGAGGTCGGGGGCCTCGACCGCGATCTGCCGGTCGAAGCGACCCGGACGCAGCAGCGCGGGGTCGAGGATGTCGGGGCGGTTCGTCGCGGCGATCAGGATGACGTTGGTCTTGACGTCGAACCCGTCCATCTCGACGAGGAGCTGGTTCAGGGTCTGCTCGCGCTCGTCGTGCCCGCCGCCCATGCCGGCGCCGCGGTGACGTCCCACCGCGTCGATCTCGTCGACGAAGATGATCGCCGGCGAGTTCTCCTTGGCCTGCTGGAACAGGTCACGCACACGGCTCGCGCCGACGCCGACGAACATCTCGACGAAGTCGGAGCCGGAGATCGTGTAGAACGGCACGCCGGCCTCGCCCGCGACGGCGCGGGCCAGGAGCGTCTTGCCGGTCCCGGGGGGCCCGTAGAGCAGCACGCCCTTGGGGATCTTGGCGCCCACGGCCTGGAACTTGTCGGGCTCGGCGAGGAACTCCTTGATCTCGTGGAGCTCCTCGACGGCCTCGTCCGCACCCGCGACGTCGGCGAAGGTCACCTGCGGGGTGTCCTTGGACGCGAGCTTGGCCTTGGACTTGCCGAAGCCCATGACCTTGGAGCCGCCGCCCTGCATGCGGGACAGCAGGAACCAGAAGACGAGACCGATGATGAGGAACGGCAGGATGAGCGAGAGGGCCGACGCGAGGAACGAGGGACGCGCGATCTCGGAGTTGTAGCCCTTCGGGGGGTCCGCCTCCGTGACGGCGTTCACGACGGCCTCGCCCTGGGGAGCGACGTAGAAGAACTCCACGCTCTTGCCCTGGGACTTGCCGTCGACCTCGTAGTCGTCCTTGAGGGTCAGCTGGACGCGCTGGTCGCCGTCGACGATGAGGGCCTGCTCGACCTTGCCGTCCTTGAGGAGCTCGAGCCCCGTCGAGGTGTCGACACGGTGGACGCTGGGTCCGGACAGCGCCATGAAGGCGATCCCGAGGATCGCCAGGCCCACGACGATCCAGATGATCGGTCCGCTGAGAATCTTCTTGATGTTCATCGGCGACGGGGACGATTCCCCGTATCCCTCCACTCGCGCAATGGTTCCGCCAGTGAAGTTACACGCACAACCTGGCAGTTGGCTGGTCTGTTCGCCCAGGGCGTTGCGTCGACGAGCGACGTCCGCAACGGGTGGCGGCCGGGGCCGCGGGCGGCCCGCGGGTGACGGGAGGAGGACGCACGGCGACGAGCCGTGGTCCCCTCGCCCGTCACCGCACGGGCACGGTGGAGCGCGTCAGGACGAGTAGACGTGCGGGGCGAGCGTGCCCACGAACGGCAGGTTGCGGTACTTCTCCGCGTAGTCCAGGCCGTAGCCCACGACGAACTCGTTGGGGATGTCGAAGCCGATGTAGCGCACGTCGACCTCGGTCTTCGCGGCGTCGGGCTTGCGGAGCATCGCGGCGACCTCGACCGAGGCCGGGCCGCGGCTGCGCAGGTTCGACAGCAGCCACGACAGCGTCAGGCCCGAGTCGATGATGTCCTCGACGATGAGCACGTGGCGACCCGTGAGATCGGCGTCGAGGTCCTTGAGGATGCGCACGACGCCCGACGACTTGGTGCCCGACCCGTACGACGAGACGGCCATCCAGTCCATCTCGACGTCGTGGTGCAGCAGGCGGGCGAGGTCCGCCATGACCATGACGGCGCCCTTGAGGACGCCCACGAGGAGGAGGTCCTTGCCCGCGTAGTCGCGGTCGATCTGCTCGGCGAGCTCCACCAGCCTCCCGCGGAGCTGGTCCTCGGTGAGGAGGATGTTCTCGAGGTCGTTGCCGACGTCGGATGAGTCCACGGGTTTCACTCCTGTGCTGGTTCTGCTGGGGTCGCGGCGGGCACGGTTCGCTCGGGCGAGAGGGGACGCGCGGGCCGTAGGAAGAGTCTCCCACGGGTCCGCAGTGCCCGGAGGTCGCCCGGCAGGTGCGCGGGTCCCTGGCCGCGCCAGTCGGTGATCATCGCGTCGACGGTCGCGACGTGGCTCGCGAAGAGGGATCCGGCGGGGCTCCCGGCCTCGACCGCGGCCCGTCGCAGTGCCCGACGGCGGAGCGCAGCCGGGGCGGACCGCAGCACCTCGGTGTCGAGCACCACAGGGGCGACGCCCGTTCGAGGCTCCTCGTCGCCGCGCCGCCCGCCTCCCCCGGGGCCTGGCGTGTCCCCCGACGGGCCCGCGGCGCGCGTCTCCTCGTCCGGGCCGGCGGGGGCTGCTGGTTCCGCGGGTGCTGGCAGGCCCGCGGTGGCCGCCGGGTCCGCGGTGACCGCTGGTACCGCGGGTGCTGCCCGGTCCGCGGTGGCCGCCGGGTCCGCGGTGACCGCTCGGTCCGCGGCGGCCACCGGGGTCACGTCGGCCGGCTCGACGACGCGCGCCTCGTCGAGCAGCCGGTCCGCGAGCTCGTCGAGCAGGTCGGCGTCCTCGCGAAGCAGGTCCGCGGTCCGCGCGAGCGTGACCGCGACGCCCGGTCCGAGCACGTCCTCGAGGACGGGCAGGACACGCGCGCGCACCTGCGAGCGCAGCGGCAGGGGCGCAGCGGGCCGCGCCGACGGACCGACCGTGCCCGGTGCGGCGGTAGCCTCCGACGCCGTGCTCGCGGCCGGCGCGGCGCCCGAGGCCGTCCGGGCGCCCGGGTCCACCGGACGGCCCGGGGCCGGCGGGGCGACGGGCGTCCCGTTCGTGGGATCGGTCCACCAGGTCAGGCCGTTCGCGGAGCACACGTCCTCGGTGTCGGTCCGCCGCAGCCCCAGGAACGGTCGCCGATAGGTCCCGCGGACGGCAGCCATGCCTGCGAGCGACCGAGCCCCCGACCCGCGGGCGAGCCCCAGCAGGACCGACTCGGCCTGGTCGTCCAGGGTGTGGCCCAGCAGGACCGCCGCCGCACCCGTCCGGTGAGCGACGTCGTCGAGCACGGCGTAGCGCGCCTGGCGTGCCGCCGCCTCCAGCCCACCCCCGCCCGTGACCTCGACCCTCCGGACGTCGACCGGGTCGAGCCCCAGCGCGCGGCACTGCGCCGCCGCGACGGCGGCGACCTCCGCGCTGCCGTGCTGGAGCCCGTGGTCGACCACGACGGCCCCGGCACGCAACCCGTCGCGCGACGCGACGAAGGCCGTCGCGGCCGCGAGCGCGAGCGAGTCCGCACCGCCCGAGCACGCCACGAGCACGAGCGAACCGGGAACGAGGTCACGGACGGCGCTGCGCACCGCGCGACGCGCTGCCGCCTCGGCAGGACGAGGACCGACCACGTGCGCGTCAGCCGTGGACCCGGCGCACCCAGGCCCCGGGGTCGGCGATCTCGCGGGCGGAGGGCAGATGATCCGGGGTCGACCAGACCGCGTTGAGCCCGTCACGCCCCACCTGCTTCTCGACCCCGCGCACGAACGCCGCACCGTCGCGGTACTGGGCGAGCTTGGCGTCCATGCCGAGGAACCGGCGCAGGACCGTGTCGAGCGTGCTGCTGCCCTGCCCGTCACGACGCGCCTCGAACTGCGCCCGGATGCGGCGGACCGTGGGGACGGTCGCACGCCCGACGGCGTCCATCATGACGTCGGCGTGCCCTTCCAGGAGTGCCATGACCGCCGACACCTCCGCGAGCGAACGCTGCTGGTCGGACGTGAGCAGACCGTGGGCGACCCCGCCCTCCTGCCCCCGCACGGCCCGCAGGACGACCCGCCCGGCAGTGGTGAGCTTGTCGCGCAGGCGCGCCTCGGCAAGCTGGCGCGAGGACTCCGAGAGGCCCACGAGCAGCTCACGAGCCGAGGCCCGGAGGTGCTCCGCGAGCCACGGGGCCGCCGCGAACTGGAGCGCGTGGGTCTGCTCGTGCAGGCACACCCACAGGCGGAAGTCCGCGGGGACCAGGTCGAGGTCGCGCTCGAGCTGCAGGACGTTCGGGGCGACCAGGAGCAGACGTCCAGGGGCCGCCGCACCGTGCGTGCTGTACGGGTCGAACTGGCCCAGGACGCGGCTCGAGAGCGCTGCCAGGACCGCCCCCACCTGCGCCGCGCCGACGAGCGCCGTGGTCGCCGACACGGGCTTGTCGCCCGCGCTCGTGAGCGACTCCGCGACACCGTCCGTCAGGCTCGCCATGACCTCGGTGTTTGCCCGGGCCCACCGCGACCGGTCGACGACGAAGACCTGCGAGAGGGCCGCGGACCCGCCGTCGGCCGCCTCGGCGTGCGAAGCGCTCCTGCCCGGTGCCATGCGCGTGACGCGCAGGACGTGCGGCACCGCGGCGGACGCCGCCTCGCGCAGCCCCTCCACGAGCGCCGCGAGCTCGTCGCGCGAGGCGGTGGGCCCGGGGGGCGCGACCCGGGCGGCGATCTGCGCGGCAGAGATCCAGTCGACGAGCGGCGCGCCGACCACGGAAGACGTCATCGCCCCACCGTAGCCGGTGCGCGGGACCGGGTGACGGTCACCGTCGGGGTGCGCTTGGGTCCCCCTCGGCGGGTGGGTGGGTCACCGTCGGCGGGCTGGACCGTCACCCTCGGCGGACCGGTGGGTCACCGTCGGCGGGCGGGTGCGTCAGTCCGACGCGCCCACCAGGCTCCCGACGAAGCCGTCCATGAGCTGACGCGCGCCGTACGTGCCGCCGTCGGGCAGGGCGTCCGCGAGGAGCACGAACACGAGCTGACGGTCCTGCGCGGTGATGACCGTCCCTGCGAGGGAGGTGACGTTCGGCAGGCTCCCCGTCTTGGCCCGGACGACCCCCCTGCCCGGCGACGCGAGGTACCGGTCGTCGAGGGTGCCGGACAGCCCCGCGACCGGCAGCCCGACCGCGGCGGGACGCAGGCCCGGCTGGGCCGGGTCCGCCAGGAGGTCGACCACGGCGGCGAGCTGCGCGGCCGACACGGCAGACCCGTCGCCGAGCCCCGAGCAGTCCGCGAGGACGGCCCCCGTCAGGTCCACCCCGAGGCGCGAGACGCTCGCGCTCACGGCCTGCGTGGCGCCGTCGAACGTCGCGGGCAGACCTGCGTCGATCGCGACGAGGCGACCCACGACCTCGGTGATCGTGTTGTCCGAGTGCTGGAGGAAGTACGCGACGATCTCGCCCAGCGGCGCGGACTCGACCGACCCGAGGACCTTGGCAGCCGACGCGGACTCACCACGGACCGGAGCGCCGTCGATCGTGATGCCCTGCTCGGTCAGGCGCTGCGCGAGCACCTCGGCCGCCGCGACCGAAGGGTCGGCGCTGCGCTTGGCGTACTCCGCGTCGCTCAGGCGGGCGATGTCGACTGCGACCGACGTCACGGGTGCGACGTAACCGGCCGTGACGTTGCCGGGGAACACCGCGGGGCTGACCGTGGGACCGGAGAAGTAGCGGTCGTCGACCACGAGACGCACGGTCGTCCGTCCCGTGAGCTTGAGCTCGCCGGCGACCTGCGTCGCGAGGTCGGCCATCCCGGCCCGACCGTTCACGACCAACGGGTCCCCTGCGCCCCCGGCGAGCATCATGTCGCCGCCACCGACGAGGGCGATCGTGCCGGCGTCGACCTCGACGACCTTCGTGGTGAGCGTCACCTCGGGCCCGGGGGACGCGAGGGCCGCCGCGGCCGTGAAGACCTTCTGGGTCGAGGCCGGGACCATGAAGGTGTCGGCGCCGCTCTGCGCGAGCACCTCGCCCGTGATCCGGTCCATCACGACACCGCCCACCCGGCTGCCGAGCCGTGCGTCCTCGACCAGCGCGTCGAGCGAGGCGGAGATCGCCGCCGCGTCGGGCAGCGGGGCCGACTCGTCGAGGACCGGGAGCGTCTGCGCAGGTGAGGCCGAGTCGACCGCACCGGGAGGGCTCGGGAAGGGTGCGGCAGGAGCGACCGCAGGAGCCGTCGTCAGGATGCCGGGGACCACGTCGTACGCGTCCGCCGTCAGATAGCCGCCCGCGAGCACCACCACGATGCCGGCGGTGATCCCCGTCCGTGCCACCCAACCCATGCTGTCCCCTCTTCGCTCCTGCCGTCGACGCACGCAGGCGCGCCGCTCACGTGCGCATTATCACCCAGGAAGCGCGCTGTCCCCTGAGCCCGGCCACCGCCGACCGAGGGCGTTCGTGTCACACTAGAGGGCGCATGCTGGCCAGAGACCTCGTGGTCCACACCACCCGGCCGGGTTCACCGGTCGGACGGCCGGAGCCGCGTGCGCACGACAGCCGATTCACGACCGCCACACCGCGACCGAGCGGGTGAGCCGGTTCAACTGGAGGAGAACAGTGGAGTTCGACGTCACGATCGAGATCCCGAAGGGCCAGCGCAACAAGTACGAGGTCGACCACGCGACAGGTCGTATCCGCCTTGACCGCATGCTGTTCACCTCGACGCGCTACCCGGACGACTACGGCTTCATCGAGGGCACCCTGGGTGAGGACGGCGACCCGCTGGACGCCCTGGTCCTCCTCGAGGAGCCCACGTTCCCCGGCTGCCTGATCCGATGCCGCGCGCTCGGCATGTTCCGCATGCGCGACGAGGCCGGCGGCGACGACAAGGTCCTGTGCGTGCCGACGGGCGACCAGCGCGCCGCATGGCGCCAGGACATCGACGACGTGTCGGACTTCCACCGTCTCGAGATCCAGCACTTCTTCGAGGTCTACAAGGACCTCGAGCCGGGCAAGTCCGTCGAGGGCGCCCACTGGACGGGCCGCACCGAGGCCGAGGCCGAGATCGAGCGCTCGATCCAGCGCGCGATCGACAGCGGGTACCACACGCCCGGTCACTGACCTGTCCGGCGGCCGCAGCCGACCGCCGACGCCTCGAAGGCCCGGTCCCCTCGCGCGAGGGGACCGGGCCTTCGTCCGTGACGGCGTGCTGGTGCGCGCGGTCAGGGGCGGCCCGCGTACGGCATGGTGTTCGTCCAGCGCACCGGGGTGATCCGGACCGGCACCCCGGGCTGCGAGGCCTCGATCATCTGGCCACCGCCCGCGTAGATCGCGACGTGCCAGATCGTGCTCGGGTCCGCGGTGTTCCTGCCGTAGAAGATGAGGTCGCCGGGGCGCATCTGGTCGTAGGCGACCTTCGCCACCTTCGCGTACTGCGAGCGGGAGGTCCGGGTGATGTTGACGCCCACGCTCGACCACGCCTGCGACGTGAGTCCCGAGCAGTCGTAGGCGGGGCCGTTGCCGCCCCAGAGGTAGTCGGCGCCGATCTTGGACCGCGCCCAGTCGACCGCGGCCTGCCCCTTCGCGGCACCCGCGCCCGGGGGCGTCACCGGCGGGGTCACGGGTGGAGTGACCGGCGGTGTGACCGGGGGCGTGACGGGCGGCGTGACCGGGGGTGTCACGGGTGGGGTCACCGGGGGCGTCACGGGCGGTGAGACGGGCGGCGTCACCGGCGGCGTGACGCTCCCCCCTCCCGACGGCGGTGCGACCGGGGTCCCGCCCGCGCCGGGCGACGGCACGCTCTGACCGCCACGGTCGCCCTGCGCCTGCGCCTCGGCCGCCCGTCGGCGCTCGGCGTCCAGGGCGTCCTGGCGCGCGCGTTCCTCCTCGACGGTCGTGGCCCGTGCCGCCGCGAGGTCCGCGAGGAGCTCGTCACGGCGCGCGGTGGCGGCCCGCACCGCACCGTCTATCCCCTGCTGCGCCTGCAGGGCGGTGGCCAGGGCCTGGTCGGCGCGCTCGCTGGCGGCCGCTCGTTCCTCCTGGGCCGCGACCGACCGGGCACGTGCGGAGTCCGCCAGGGCGCGCGCGGTGCGGTGCCCGTCGGCGACCGCCTGGACCTTGCGGCCCGTGAGTCGCTGCGCCTGCTCGGACGCGACGATCTGGTCGAGCTCCTCGGCGTCGAGCACGACGCGCAGCGGGTCGAGAGTGCCCCCGGACTGCCGCGACGCGCGGTACGTGGCGCCCATGGCGGACCGCGCTCCGGCCTCCCCGGCCACGGCCTCGTCGAGCGCAGCCTGCGCGGCCTCCACCTCGGCCGTCGCGGCCTCGAGCTCCATCTGCGCGTCCGTGGCGTCCTCGGTGGCGAGGCCCGCGCGCATCCAGGCGTCGTCCTGCTGTCCCGCGAGGACCGCGAGGTCGGCCTCGATGTCGGCCACGCGCTGGTCGACCGAGCGTTCGTCCTGCTGGGACGAGCGGGAGTCGTCGTCGGACGGGTCCGCCTCCGCGAGCGGGACCACCCCGCCGGTGAGAGTGACGGCCAGGGCGGCGACGACCGCGATGCGCCCCGCCCCCCGGGGCGCGCCGGACTCCTGGGGTGCGCGACGCCGTCGGGCGGGCGTCGCCTGCTGGGGGGAAGGCTGCGAGAGCGTCACGCTCCTCCTATGCGTCGTCGGGGGGTGGCGGCCGCACCGGCGACCGTCGGGCCACGGTGGCGGCCGACGTCCAGTCTCTCCGGCGTTCCGCGAGGAGGCGACCCGGTGCACGGGTGAACAGGCGCCTCTCCTGGGTGAACATCGACCCCAAAGGTCTCGTATCGCGAGACGGGGGTATCGCCGGATGAGATGCCGACCTACTCTCGGGACATGACCCGCCGCCGAATGTGTAGCTGACCCCCAGCGCACGTTCGCCTGCCCTGCGGGCGGCACCCGGACGCACCTCGGACCGGCGACCTGACGACGACCGTCAGCCGCAGCCCCGACGTCCGGCCGGACCCGCCCACCGCGTGCGCACCAGTCCCCTCACTGCCCCGCCGCGGACCGCCCCGGAACCAGGCCACCGGACGCACCTGCGGCTCCCTCCCCCGCACCCCAAGGAGCCACCATGAGCACCGAGCCCCGCTGGTCCTTCGAGACCCGCCAGATCCACGCCGGCCAGACGCCCGACCCCACCACCGGGGCCCGTGCGCTGCCGATCTACCAGACCACGTCGTTCGTCTTCCCCGACGCGGGCGTCGCCGCCGACCGCTTCGCCCTCAAGGACCTCGGCCCCATCTACACGCGCATCGGCAACCCGACCGCCGAGGTCGTCGAGAACCGCATCGCCAACCTCGAGGGCGGCGTCGGCGCACTGCTGCTCGCCTCGGGCCAGGCTGCGACGACCTTCGCGATCCTCAACGTCGCCGAGGCGGGCGACCACGTCGTGGCCAGCCCCTCGCTCTACGGCGGCACGTACAACCTGCTCCAGTACTCGCTCGCCAAGCTCGGCGTCGAGACCACCTGGGTGACCGACCCGCACGACCCGCAGGCGTGGCGCGACGCGGCCCGCCCCAACACCAAGGCCTTCTTCGCCGAGACCATCCCCAACCCCAAGGCGGACGTCCTCGACATCGAGGCCGTCGCCGCGGCCGCGCACGAGGTCGGCGTCCCGCTCATCGTCGACAACACCGTCGCCACGCCCTACCTGCTGCGGCCGATCGAGTTCGGCGCGGACATCGTCATCCACTCCGCGACCAAGTACCTCGGCGGCCACGGCTCGGCGATCGGCGGCGTGATCGTCGACTCCGGGAACTTCGACTTCTCGAAGGACCCCGAGCGGTTCGCGAACTTCAACACCCCCGACCCCAGCTACAACGGGATCGTGTACGCCCGCGACCTCGGCGTGGACGGCATCCTCGGCGCGAACCTCGCCTACATCCTCAAGGCGCGCGTCCAGCTGCTGCGCGACCTCGGTTCGGCCATCTCGCCGTTCAACGCGTTCCTCATCGCCCAGGGCATCGAGACCCTGTCGCTGCGCGTCGAGCGCCACGTCGAGAACGCGAAGACCGTCGCGGCCTGGCTCGAGTCGCGCGACGACGTCGTGTCCGTGGGCTACGCAGGTCTCCCGTCGAGCCCCTGGTACGCCAACGCGCAGAAGTACACGCCGCGCGGAGCGGGCGCCATCGTCACGTTCGAGCTCGACGGCGGGGCCGACGCCGGGCAGGCGTTCTTGTCCGCGCTCACGCTCCACTCGAACGTCGCCAACATCGGCGACGTCCGCTCGCTCGTCATCCACCCGGCGTCGACGACGCACGCGCAGCTCAGCCCCGAGGAGCAGGTCAAGGCCGGCGTCACGCCGGGTCTCGTCCGCCTGTCGGTCGGGATCGAGCACGTCGACGACATCCTCGCGGACCTCGAGGCGGGGTTCACCGCCGCGAAGGCCGCGCTGGGGTCCGACGCCGCGACCGCTGCCTCGGTCGCGGCGGAGTAGGACGCCGGGACACGCGATGACGATTCTGGACGGCCGGGGCACGCCCGGTGCCCCGGCCGTACAGTGGACGGCGATGACTTCTCCGGCCCCCTCCGCGTCCCCACGCCCGCAGCGCGGGTCGGACTCGCGCGCACGGGCCAAGGCGCCCGTCCCGGCCTCGGCCGCGTGGCGCGAGGGGGACGACGCCGGGGACCGCCTCTTCGCGGACGTCGGCACGTTCGACCTCGAGTCCGGGGGCCGGCTCCCGGACGTGCGCGTCGCGTACGAGACCTGGGGCACCCTCTCCCCCGACGGCTCCAACGCGGTGCTCGTGCTGCACGCCCTGACCGGGGACTCGCACGTCGTCGGTCCGACCGGACCCGGGCACCTGTCCGCGGGCTGGTGGGAGGCGATGGTCGGGCCGGGCGCCCCCATCGACACCGACCGGTACTTCGTCGTCGCGCCCAACGTGCTCGGCGGCTGCCAGGGAACCACGGGCCCTGCGTCCGACGGGCCGGACGGTCGCCCCTGGGGCGGGCGCTTCCCGCGCGTGACGACCCGCGACCAGGTCGCCGTCGAGATCGAGCTCGCACGTGCCCTGGGCATCACGTCGTGGGAGCTCGTGATCGGCGCGTCCATGGGCGGGCTGCGCGTGCTCGAGTGGGCGATCCTCGGCCCCGAGGCCGGCATCACGGTCGAGTCGGTCGCGGTCATCGCGTCGGGCGCCCAGACGTCGGGCGACCAGATCGCGTGGGCCCACCCGCAGCTCGGCGCGATCCGCGCCGACCCGCAGTACCGCGGCGGCGACTACTACGACGTGCCCGACGACCAAGGGCCTCACGTGGGCCTCGGCATCGCCCGGCAGATCGCGCACGCGACCTACCGCAGCGCGCGCGAGCTCGACGAGCGCTTCGGCCGCCTGCCGCAGGGCGGCGAGGACCCGTTCACCGACGGCCGCTACGCCGTCCAGTCCTACCTGGACCACCACGGCGACAAGCTCTCGCGCCGCTTCGACGCGAACTCCTACGTCGTGCTGACCGAGTCCATGCTGACGCACGACCTGGGCCGCGACCGCGGCGGCATCGACGCGGCCCTGGGCCAGATCACGGCCCGCGCGCTCGTCGTGGCCGTCGACACCGACCGCCTGTTCCTCCCCGAGCACTCCGCACGCATCGCCCAGGGCATCCCCGGCGCGCAGCCGCTCCGGCTCCTGCACTCGGAGTTCGGGCACGACGGGTTCCTCATCGAGTTCGACCAGCTCGGGCCCATGGTCACGCAGTTCCTCGGGGAGCGCGCTCAGGTCTGAGCCCGGCCGCGAGTCGGCTCGGGTCGGGTCCGGTCCGGAGCGCTCCGGCCGGCCGTCGAGTGTGCACTTCGGGTCGTCCCTGCGCGTCGGGAACGACCCGAACTGCACACTCGGCGGGAGCGGCCCGCCCGCATCGCGGCCACCACTCCCCGCCCGCATCGCGGCCACCACCACGCGCCCCCACCCCGCCCCACACCCGTCCCACCCCTCGCACCGCACGTGACGTCCCGCCCGCCGACCGGGCAAGATCTCCCCATGACCGCAGACCTGGCCGAGGCCACAGCAGCGCTCCGTACCCAGTGGGACCGCCTCGAGAGGTGGCTCGGGGCGCTCGACGACACCCTGGACGACGCGGTGGACCAGCCCAGCGTCCTGGCGGGCTGGACCGTGGGCGAGCTCGTGTCCCACCTGGGCCGTGCCATGGACGCGCTCGTGGCCGCAGGCCCGGTAGCGCCCGGCACCAACCCGCTCACGCTCGCCGAGTACCTCGGCACCTACCCCGAGCGGGCCGAGCAGATCGCCCAGGTGACCCGCGCCCTCGACGAGGAGATCGCGGCCGACCGACTGACAGCCGTCTCCGGGTACGCGCGCCGCGCGTTCGCCCGCCTCGACGAGCTCGCCCCGACCGAGACCGTGGTCCAGGCCCGCCGCGGCCCCATCACGCTGCGCGACATGGTGGTCTCACGCCTGATCGAGCTCGTCGTGCACGCCGACGACCTGGAGCGCAGCCTGCCGGGCGTCGCCGAGAAGGCTGTCGACCGCGGCGCCCTGGACATCGTCGCGGCCGAGCTGCTGCGCATCGTCGTGACGCGCGGCGGGTGGAGCCTGGAGGTCGCCGACCCGCGCCTGTGGGTCCGCCTCGCGACGGGCCGCATCCCCTACGACGTCGACGACCTGGCCCGTGCGCTCGCACCGCTCCACACCTCGGACTCGGTGCCGGACCTGGGACGCATGCTGCCGCTGCTCTGAGCGCGCCGCGCACCACGGGCGCGCGTCTGGCGCGAGACGGCGCGAGACGGGTGGTCGCGCCCGAGACGGTTCCCCGCGCCTGGTGCGCCACCACCCGCCTCGTGCGCGGCCACCCGTCTCACCGGGCACCGGCGGGCCAGCCGCCCCTGGCCGCCCAACTATGCTCGACCGGTGGTGAACGACGTGCGGGTGACGGTCCTGGCAGGCGGTGTGGGTGGCGCGAAGCTCGCCCACGGCATGGAGCTCGCGGGGGCCGACCTCACGGTCGTGGTCAACACGGCCGACGACGTCGAGCTCCACGGCCTCGCGATCAGCCCGGACCTCGACACCGTGACGTACACGCTCGCGGGCCTCGCGGACGACGTGCGCGGGTGGGGTCTCGCCGAGGAGACGTACGCGACGCTCGACGCCATGCGGCGCCTGGGCGAGGACACGTGGTTCACGCTCGGCGACAAGGACCTCGCGACCCACGTGGTGCGCAGCGCCCGCCTGCGTGCGGGGGCGACGCTGACAGAGGTCACGGCCCAGCTCACGGCGTCGCTCGGTGTGCGGTCGCGCCTGCTCCCCATGACGGACGACCTGGTGGCGACCGTCGTCGAGACGGCCGACGGGCCGCTCGGCTTCCAGGAGTACTTCGTCGCCCGCCAGCACCGCGACGAGGTCCTGGGCCTGACGTTCGTGGGCGCCGAGCAGGCGACACCGGCCCCCGGTGTGCTCGACGCCGTCTCGGGGGCGGACCTGCTCGTCGTCGCGCCGTCGAACCCGTTCCTGTCGATCGAGCCGATCCTGAGCGTGCCGGGCGTGCGCGACGCCCTCGCGACGTCGACGGCCCGCCGCGTCGCGGTGAGCCCGATCATCGGTGGCCGCGCGCTCAAGGGCCCGGCGGCGTCGGTCCTCGCGAGCCTGGGGCACGACGTCTCGGCGCTCGGCGTCGCCCGCCTGTACGTGGGTCTGGTCGACGTCATGTGCATCGACGAGAGGGACCGGGACCTCGCGCCCGCGATCGAGGCGCTGGGCCTCGAGGTGCTCGTGACGGACACGGTCATGGGTGGGGCGCCGGGTCGGGAGCGCCTGGCCCGCGAGCTGCTCGCGGCGTCGGCATGATCCCCGACGGCGCCGCTCCCCCCGCCGCCACGGGTCCGGCGGATGCGTTCCCGGCCGGGCAGCGTGTGGTGGCCGTGGTGCCGCTGCGGGACGGTTCCTCGGGCAAGTCGCGGCTCGCGACGGTGCTCGACCCGGCCGAGCGCAGCCGGCTGGTCGCGACGCTCGCGCGGCACGTGGTCGGGACGCTGCTCGCGAGCGAGGCCGTGGAGCGGGTGCTCGTGGTGACGTCGGACCCACGGTTCACGTGGCGCGCGCTGGGCACCCTGGTCGAGCCGGTCCAGCCGCCGATGGCCGACGCCCCGCCGACGGTGACCGACACAACGGCCGAGGGCGACGGCCCCGGCCGCCTCCAGATCGTCCTGCAACCCGCGAGCCGCCCAGGGTTGAACGCAGCGCTCGACGTCGGACGCGAGATCGTGGCGAGCCTCGCGGGCGACCCGGCAGGCGAGGACGCCGAGGCTTCGACCGCCCGACCCGTCCGGCTCCTCGTCGCTCACGCCGACCTCCCCGCGCTGACGGTCGAGGACGTCGAGGCCCTGATCGCCGAGGAGGCGCCGGTCGTCGTCGCGACCGACCGGACCCGCTCGGGCACCAACCTCCTCGTGCTCGACGTCGAGGCGCCGTTCACGTTCCGGTTCGGCGTCGGGAGCCTCGACGCCCACCTGGCCGAGGCCGAGCGCCGGGGCCTGCGCGCCGCCGTCGTGCAGCGGACCGGGACCGCCGTGGACCTGGACACGCTCGACGACTGGTCCGAGCTCCCCGCGGACGTGCGCGCCCGCCCCGAGCTCTCCGACCTGCACCGCGCCGGCTCCGGCACCTGAGCCGGCCGACAGGACGAGCGTGGCTCACGGGTTCTGACGACGCCCCGCGGACGGGCCACGTGCCAGGACGAGCGTGGCCGCCACCCCACGTCCTGGAACGCGCACCAGCAGGCGATTGCCGGGCCTGTCCGCCGGTGGCATCGTGGCCGCATGGCGATCGAGGTTCGACCCGCGACGGTGTTCGCCGACGTGCGCACGATGGTCGGGCCCAGGCGGCCCGACGCGAACGTGTGCTGGTGCCTGAGCTACCGCCTGCCCTCGAAGGAGAACGTCGCGCTCGTCGGCCCCGAGCGGGGGACCCTGGTCGAGAGGCTCTGCCGCCAGGACCCGCCGCCCGGCGTGCTCGCCTACGAGGGCGACGAGGTCGTGGGCTGGGCTGCGGTGCACCCGCGCGCCGACACGGCTTTTGCGCGTAACCGCAAGATCCCGCACGTCGACGACCTCGACGTATGGTCCGTGTGGTGCGTGCGCGTGCGCCCGGGCCACCGTGGGTCGGGCATCTCGCACCACCTCCTGAAGGGTGCGGTCGCGTTCGCCCGCGAGCACGGCGCACCAGCCGTCGAGGGGTACCCGCTCGACAACCAGGGGAAGAAGATCGACCTGACCATGGCCTACGCGGGGACCAAGAAGCTCTTCGAGGCCGCCGGGTTCGCGCAGGCCGCGACGACCGACTCGGTGCTGAACGGCTTCCCGCGGGTGCTCATGCGGCTCGACCTGCGCTGACCCCGCCTCTCACCACCCGCCGCGGTGCACCACGTCCTCGAGCGGTCGGCGCGGGCGCCGCGTCGGCGAACCGCCCGACGGCGCAGCACCGGCAGGTCCGCGCGCGCCCTCCCGGGGGGCCAGGTCCGCCGCGTGACCGACGGCGACCACCCCGGTCACCAGGAACTCGTCCGGCACCCCGAACGCTTCCCGCAACGCCCCGACCTGCCCCGGCGGCACCCCGAAGAAGCACGCCCCCAGGCCCTCGTCGACCGCGGTCTGGAGCATGAGCAGCGACGCCATGCCCGCGTCGACGTGCCAGTAGGGCACGTCCCACGGGGAGTCGCCCTCGCCCGCGGCCTGCGCCGCCGCCCGCGCCTTGTCGTCCTCGGCGTACCGCCGCAGGTACGCCTCGCGCGACGTCAGGACCACGACGATCACGGGGGCCGTCCGCATCCCCGTGAGCCACCGGTTCTCGCGGGCCTCACCCTCGGCCCCGACCCCCGCGCGGGGCGACGTCGCGGACCAGAAGCGCGCGACGCCGTCGGGCGTGTCGAGGACGACGAACGCCCACCCCTGCGTGAAGCCCGCGTTGGGTGCGCGGACCGCGTTGCGCAGCATGCGCTCCACGGCCTGCGGCGGGACGGGCCCGTCCGTGAAGCGTCGGACCATGCGGCGGCGGCGGACGACGTCCTGGAACTCCATGCCGACCATGCTGCCAGTCCTCGGCCGGCCCGGGCTCGCAGCCGGGCCCGCGCAGAGCCCGCGCAGCCGCACCCTCCCCGCGCGCCACCGCTCCCCCGGTGCCACGATGCGTGAGTCGCACCGTCGGCCACGACCCGCCCCGCCCCAGGAAGGCCCAGCACGTGAGCGAAGCACGCAGGACGCCCGGCGCGGGGACCATCACGGTCGCCGCGCTCGCCGTCATGAACATCGTCGCGGTCGTGAGCCTGCGCGGGCTGCCGGCCGAGGCCGAGTACGGGCTCGCCTCGACGTTCTACTACCTGTTCGCCGCGCTGTTCTTCCTGGCGCCCGTGGGCCTGGTCGCGGCCGAGCTCGCGACCGGCTGGCCCGAGGAGGGCGGCATGTTCCGCTGGGTCGGCGAGGCGTTCGGCAGCCGGTGGGGGTTCCTCGCGATCTTCATGGTGTTCATCGAGGGCTGCATCTGGTTCCCCACGATCCTCACGTTCGCCGCGGTGACGCTCGCCTACACGGGGGACGCCGCGACGGCCCCGCAGGTGTCGAGCGACAAGGTCTTCGTGCTCGCGGTCGTGCTCGGGGTGTTCTGGCTCGCGACGCTCATCGCGCTGCGCGGCGTGAAGTCGTTCTCCCAGGTCGCGAAGTGGGGCGGCATCGTGGGGACGCTCGTCCCGGCCGCGCTGCTGATCGGGCTGGCCGCGGCGTACCTGGCGAGCGGCAACCCGTCGCAGGTCGAGCTGTCGTGGGGGGCGTTCGTGCCGGACCTGTCGAAGTTCTCCAACATCGTGCTGGCCGCTGGCATCTTCCTGTTCTACGCGGGCATGGAGATGAACGCGGTGCACGTGCGCTCGATCCGGAACCCGGTCCGCAACTACCCGATCGCGATCCTCGTGGCCGCGCTCGGGGCCGTCGTCGTGCTCGTGCTGGGGACGCTCGCGATCGCCGTGGTCATCCCGACGGGGCAGATCGACCTGACGCAGAGCCTGCTCACGGCTTTCAACACGCTGCTCGCCTGGGCGGGCATCGGATGGGCCGGGCCGATCCTGGCCGCGATGCTGGCCGTGGGCGTGCTCGCGGGCGTCGTGACGTGGGTCGCGGGTCCCGCGACGGGGCTGCTGTCGGTCGCGCGCGCGGGCTACCTGCCCCGCTGGTTCCACCGCACCAACCGGGCGGGCATGCCGTCACGCATCCTGCTGGTCCAGGCCGCGGTCGTCACGGTCCTGTCGGTCATGTTCGTGATCCTGCCGTCGGTGCAGGCCGCCTACCAGCTCCTGAGCCAGCTCACGGTGATCCTGTACCTCGTCGCGTACGTGCTGATGTTCGCGGCCGTGATCGCGCTGCGCTACACGCAGCCTGGCCGCCCGCGGCGCTACCGCGTGCCGGGCGGCATCGTGGGTGTGTGGGTCATCGGCGGGTGCGGGCTGCTCGCCGCGACGCTCGCCCTGGTCGTGAGCTTCGTGCCGCCCGCGCAGGTCGAGGTGGGCAGCCCGACGGCGTACGTGGGTCTGCTCGTCGGCCTCAGCGTGGTCTTCGTGGCGCTGCCGTTCTGGGCGTACGCCGCGCGCAGGCCGTCGTGGCGCGACGAGACGCTCGACTTCGCGCCGTTCACGTGGCAGGTCGGCGCCCCGGAGCCGGCCACCCAGACCCGGGCCGCGCAGACCGCGCCCCCCGAGGGCCCGGCCTAGAGCCGCTCGGCGAGCAGCTCGACGAGCGCCTTGCCCTGCACCCCGCCGAGCTGGTCGGCCTGGGTGCGGCACGAGAACCCGTCGGCGAGGAAGATGTCGTCCGGCCCGGCCTTGCGCAGCGCGGGCAGGAGGGCGTTCTCCGCGACCGCCACGGACACGTCGTAGTGACCCTTCTCCATGCCGAAGTTCCCGGCGAGACCGCAGCACCCGGCGAGCGTGTCGATGGTCGCGCCGGCCCCGCGCAGCAGCTTCTCGTCGGCCTGGAAGCCCATGACGGAGTGCTGGTGGCAGTGCGGCTGGACGACGGCCGTGACGTCGGACAGGTCGGGGACCTTCCACCCGGTCTCCGGCGCGGGCCGGGTCTCGGGTCGCGTGAGGAGCTCGGCGACCGTGTTGGTCGCGCCCGCGACGGCCTTCGCGCGCGGGTCGTCGGGGAAGAGGTCGAGCAGGTCGGAGCGCAGCACCGCGGTGCACGACGGCTCGAGCCCGACGATCGGGATCCCGTTGACCGCGAACGGCCCCAGGACCTGGAGCAGGTTCTCGAGACGCTTGCGGGCGCCGTCGAGCTGGCCCGTGCTGATCCAGGTGAGGCCGCAGCAGGCCTGCTGGTCGGGCACGATCACGTCGTAGCCCGCGGCGTCGAGCACCGTGACCGCGGACTGCGGCACCGAGGGCGCGAGGGCGTCGCTGAACGAGTCGGTCCACAGCACGACCTGCGGCCGCTTCCCGGCCTTGGGCCGACCGGGCGTCTGCCCGACGGCGAGCCCCGGCACCCCGTTCGTCGCACCGCCGCGCTTCCACCACGTGCGGAAGGGGACCTCGGCGAACTTCGGCACCTCGCGGCGGGAGTCCATCCCGCCGAGCGTGAGCACGAGCCTCGCGAGCGGCCGGATGCCGAGCACCGCGTTGATGACGCGCGGCATCATGCCCGCGAGGCGGGCCCAGCGTGGGAGCCAGCCCAGCGCGTAGTGGTTCATGGGGCGCAGCTTGCCCTGATAGGTGCGGTGCAGGACCTCGGCCTTGTACTGGGCCATGTCGACGCCTGCGGGGCAGTCGGCCGAGCACGCCTTGCACGACAGGCACAGGTCGAGCGAGTCGCGCACCTCGGGCGAGGTGAGCCCACCCACGAGCGTGCCGTTGATCGCGTCCTGCAGGACGCGGGCCCGGCCGCGCGTGACGTCCTTCTCGTCCTTGGTCGCCTGGTAGGAGGGGCACATGAACCCGCCCGACGCCGACGAGTCCGCGCGGCACTTGCCGACGCCGACGCAGCGGTGCACGGCCTGGGTCATGTCCCCGTGGTCGTGGCTGAACGAGAAGCCGCCCTTGGTCGGCAGCACGGGCAGAGCCCGGGGCCGGCGCAGGTCCGCGTCGACCGCGTTCGGCCGCACGATCACCCCGGGGTTGAGGACGTCCTGCGGGTCGAACAGCGCCTTGACCTGCTCGAACAGCGAGATGGCCTCGGGCGAGTACATGACGGGCAGCAGTTCCGAGCGCGCGCGGCCGTCACCGTGCTCGCCGGACAGCGAGCCGCCGTACTTGGCCACGAGCTCGGCGGCCTCGGTCATGAAGGTGCGCAGCACGGAGCCCGACGTCTCGAGCGGGATGTCGATGCGCAGGTGCACGCACCCGTCGCCGAAGTGCCCGTACGGCAGGCCGTCGACGCCGTAGCGCGCCATGAGCGCGTCGAGGTCGCGCAGGTAAGCGCCCAGCTTCTCCGGCGGGACCGCGGAGTCCTCCCAGCCCGGCCACGCCTGCTCGCCCGCGGGCGTGCGCCCTGCCAGCCCGGCGCCGTCGGCCCGGATCTGCCACATGGCCGTGGCGTCGGGGCCCGCAGGCAGGATGCGCGTGGACGTCGACGAGGAGGCCGCGACGATCGCCTCGGCGTTCGCGTACGCCTCCTCGGGGGTCGCTCCCCCGACCTCGACCATCATCCAGCCCCCGCCCGGCGGGAGCTCCGGGACCGAGTCGGCGCCCTTGGCGCGGCGCACCACGTCGACGAGGCGCGCGTCGAGGCCCTCGACCGCGAGCGGGCTCAGGGAGAGGAGGGCGGGGACGTCGTCGGCCGCGGTCGGCATGTCCTCGTAGGCGAGGACGACGAGCGTGGGAGCGCTGGGGACCGGGACCAGGGCGACCGTGGCCTCGAGGATGGTGACGAGCGTGCCCTCGCTGCCCACGAGGAACTTCGCGAGGTCCGAGCCGTTCTCGGGCAGCAGGTGCTCGACCGAGTACCCCGAGACCTGACGACCGAACCGCCCGAACTCGGTGCGGATGAGCGCCATGTTGTCCTGGACGATCCTCGCGAGGCCCGGCACCGCGGCGAACGTCGCGTCGCCCTTGCCCGCGGTGAATCGGCGCCCCGTGCCGTCGACCACGTCGAGCTCGACCACGTTGTCGGCGGTGCGCCCGTACGCGACCGCGTGCGGACCGCACGCGTTGTTGCCGATCATGCCGCCGAGCGTCGCGCGGTTCTGCGTCGAGGGGTCGGGGCCGAAGCGCAGGCCGTGCGGTGCCGCGGCCTTCTGGAGCGTCGACATCACAACGCCCGGCTCGATGCGTGCCGTACGGGCCTCCGGGTCGACCGACAGGACCCGGTTCACGTGCCGCGAGAAGTCGATCACGACGCCCGGGCCGATCGAGTTGCCCGCGACCGACGTCCCCGCGCCGCGCGCCGTGAGCGGCACGCCCAGCTCGCGCGTCACGTCGAGCGTCGCGACGACGTCGTCGGTCGAGACCGGGAAGACGACCATCTCGGGGACCACGCGGTAGTTCGAGGCGTCGGTCGAGTACTCGGCCCGGCGCCGCGTCGAGGAGTCGACGATGCCGCGCGTCGTCGTGCGCAGCGCGGCCGCGATCGCCTCGCGCGCCGCGTCGGCCGCACGCTCGGCCTCGCGCTCCGCCTCCTGGTGGGCCGCGGACCGCGCGGCCTCCTCGGCGGACGCCGCCTTCGCGGCGTGCTGGGCGTCCGTGCGCTCGGGCGGGACGGGGGCTCCTGCGGCGTCGAGTTCAGCGGTCACGTCGGCGATTCTCCCACCACTCCTCGGGCCCGCGGACGCGCGTCCGGGGAGTGTCCGGGATCGGGGGTCCCGCGCGGACGGAGAAGGCCGGGGCGGGCTGGGCTGCCGGACGGCAGTGCGGAGCGGTGCAGAGCGGGGCGGGCTGGGCTGCCGGACCGCAGTGCGGAGCAGCGCGGAGCGGACGGAAGGTCCCCGGACCCACCCTCGCCACGTGCGGACCAGCACTCGGTGGTGCGCTGTGCCGGGTGCGCGGTGCACATGTGCGCCGTGCTGGGCTGCACCGTGCCAGGAGTGATCCTGTACAAGCCTGCCCACCGGCTCCTGGAGTTGCCCTGCCCGGGCCGGGTCGTGCTCGCTCCCGCTCGTGGCTACCGACTTCCGTCCGCTCCGGTCGCAACGGTACTGCCGAGCGGCCGGACGACGCACGGCGCGCGACCGCGCGGGCGACCGGCGGGACCTAGCGCCTGGTCTCGTACCGGGTCAGGAGCACACCGCCGGGGAACGCCCGGGTCTCCACGAGGTCCAGGTCCACCCAGGCGTCCAGGGGCGGGAAGAACGGCGTGCCGCCGCCCACCAGGACCGGGTGGGTGACGATCGCGTACTCGTCGACCAGCCCGGCCCGCATGACCGACGCGGCGAGCGCGGCACCGCCGACGTCCATCGGACCGCCTTCCTCGGCCTTGAGCCGGGCGATCTCCGCGACGGCGTCCCCGCTGAACAGACGGGCGTTCCAGTCGACCGCGCTGATCGTCGACGAGAACACCACCTTCGGCATGTCGCGCCAGCGGCGGGCGAACTCGGCGTGCGCAGGCGTGACGCCGGGCTGCTGGTCGGCGGTCGGCCAGTGCGAGCTCATGTCCTCCCACAGGACGCGCCCGTACAGCGCCAGGCCCGTCGCTCCCACCCGGTCGGACCACCACTGGAACAGCTCGTCGCTCGGCACGCTCCAGCCGAGGTCGCCGCCGGGCGCGGCGACATATCCGTCCAGGCTCGTGCTCATGGCAAACGTCAGCGTCCCCATGGTGTCTTCCTCCCGGTCGATGTTCGGTGTACTACTGACCAGCACGGCGCGGAGAAGTCATCGACCGGGGCCGGCACGACCCCGTGCACGGGGCCTCAGTCGACGCCGCCACCCTCGACGTCAGCCGTCCAGTTGACCTGCTGGATGCGGGTGTCGAGCTCACGCAGCGTTCGCGCCAGGTCGTCGGCCTCGGCCCGCGTCGCGGGAACGTCCACGCCCGACACGTACCGCAGCTCGGTGCGCGTGAACCTGTCCTGGGAGGCCGACGCCGCGTCGGCGAGGTCGGTCCGGAGCCTGTGGCGCAGGCGCAGCACGTCGCGACGCGCGAGCGCGGCCGTCATGGTCAGGCCGGGCTCGACCTCGGTCGCGAGGTTCGCCGCGTTGATGCGCCCGATCAGGGACTCGAGCTCCGCCGCGGTGCGCTCGTGCTCGGCGAGCAGCGCGACCGGGTCCTCGGCCGGAAGGTCGCCCTCCTGGTGGCGGGCGTTCGCGATCGCCCTGCTCGCCACCTGGGCGAGCCGGCGCTGGAGGTCGGCGCGCAGCGCGAGGGCCTCGGCGAGCTTCATCGTTGATCGACTCCTGGTTCTGGGACGGACGGGGTACCGGTCCGAACCTATCTCGGCCTGACGAACCCGTCGCAGGATCACCGCTCGACGGCAGGACGAGCGAGCACCCCAGGTCACGCTCGTCCTGACGCACCGCTAGAGCACCAGCTCCGGCTGCAGCCGCGTCGGGCTCCACACCCGCTGCCGGTACGCCGCGAACGTCGTGGCCGCGAGCGCGACCGCGAGGACCACGAGCAGCACCCCGACGTCGCGCGCGACGGTCGCGAGGTCCCCGCCGTAGAGGAGCTGCCGGAGCCCCTCGACCGTGTAGGACATCGGCAGGAAGCGGTGCAGCGCCCGCAACGGTTCGGGGATCGTCTGCCACGGGAACGTCCCGCCCGCGGTCACGAGCTGGACGAGCATGAGCACGAGCCCCAGGAACTGCCCGACCGCACCCAGGTACACGTTGAGCGCCTGGAGGATCGCGACGAACGTCGCCGACGCGAGCACGAGCAGCACCGCGGTCCCGACGGCGTACACGGGGTCGATGTCGAGCGCGAGCTTCACGACCGTGAACATGAGCGCGACCTGGGCCACGCCGATCACGGCCGGCGGGATCCAGCCGCCGAGCGCGGTCTGCCACGCGGGCCGGCCGGCCGCGAGCGACCGGCTCGACAGCGGCCGCACGAGCAGGAAAAGCACGTACGCGCCGATCCACGCGGCGAGCGACAGGAAGAACGGTGCGAGCCCGGCACCGTACGTGCCCGCGTTCGCGATGGTGTCCTTCTGCACCGCGACCGGGTTGCCGAGCGTCTTCGCCGTGTCCTCCTGCGTCTGCTCGTCGACGTCGGGGATGCGTCCCAGGCCCGCCGCGAGGCCGTCGTGGAGCTGGGTCGTGCCGGACGCCAGCTCGGCCGTCCCGTCACGCAGGGTCACGCTCGACGACGCGAGCTCGGCTGCGCCGTCGGACACCTGGGACGTGCCCGAGGCGAGCGCTTCCGCACCGCTCGCGAGCGTGCCGGCCCCGTCCTCGAGCTCGGCCGCGCCCGCTGCGAGCCGGTCCCCGCCCGACGCCGCCGTCGCGATGCCCTGCGTGAGCGCGGGCGTGGCGCCCGCGAGCGTCGCCGCCCCGGCCGCGACCTGCGCCGAGCCTGCGCCGAGCTCGCCCAGCTTCCCCGCGGCGCCCTCGACCGTGGCGGCGGCGTCCTCGACCGGGCCGCGCGCGTCCTCGAGGACCTGCGTGACGGCGTCGGCCTCGTCCTGGGTGATGGCGCCCGACGCGACGAGGTCCGCGAGGCGCGCCTCGAGGTCGACGCGCGCGGTGTCGAGGCGCCCGACGACGTCTCTCGCCGCCGCGGCCGCCTGCTGCCCGTAGCCCGCGACCTGGGCGTTGCCGTCCGCGACCTGCTGCGCGCCGTCGGCGAGCTCCTGGGCCTGCGCCGGAAGGTTGGCGGTCCTGCTGCGGAGCGTGTCGAGGCCGTCCGACAGGGTCGCCGCGCCCGAGGCGAGGGTGCCGCTCGCGGTCGACAGCTCATCGGCCCCGTCGGCGAGGCGGGCCGCACCGCTCGCGGCCTCGCTCGCCCCCGCCGCGAGCCGGGCCGTGCCGTCCACGAGCTGCACGGTCCCGTCGGAGAGCTGCGAGGCGCCGTCGACGAGCTGCTGCGCACCCTCGACGCCGCTCGCGAGGTTCGTGTGGATCGACGCGAACCCCTTGAGAAACGTGTCCGCCGCCTCGGTGCCGACCTGCTCGGCGATCGCGTCGCGGACCTTGCTCACGATCGTGTCGGCGATGGTCGCGACGAGGTAGTTGTTGGCGTCGTTGGTGATGAGGACCAGGCTCGCCTGCTGCGGCTCGAACCTCCCCGACGAGGCGAGGTCCTGCGAGAACGTCGGACCGATGACGAGGGCAGCGTCGAAGCGCCCCGACCGCACCCCGGCCTCGGCATCCGACTGCGTCGTCTCGACCCAGCCGAACCCCCCGTCGCCGCCGACGAGCGTCTTCGCGACCTCCTCGCCGAAGTTCCTCTCCGTCGAGGTGCCGTCCACGGCGTCCTCGACGGTCGTGCCGCGGTCCTGGACGACGAGCGCCGCCGGGACCTCGGCGAGCCTGGCGTACGGGTCCTCGTTCGCGAACAGGTACAGGCCCGAGTAGAGCGTGGGGATGACGATCATGGCGAGGATCGCGAGCTTGGGCAGGGTGCCGGCGCTGATGCGCCGCAGCTCGGAGATGCCGAGGCGGACGGCGGTCATCGGTCGGACTCCTCGTCGGGAGCGGGGTCCGGGGCGGGGTCCTGGGCGGGAGGCGAGGCGACTGCCCCCTCTGGTCCGGGTTCCGGGCCTGGTGCCGGGCCCGGCTCGGGCTCCGGCTCCGGCTCCGGCTCCGGCGAGCCCTGTCCGACCTCCGGCGCGGAGGCCGGTACCGAGTCCGGGGCGGCCGGCGCCTCGGGCTCGGGCGGGTCGGTCGCCTGGTGGCGCCCCGGCTCCGCCCGGTCGAAGAGCGTGGTCGGGTCGGTCGTCTCGACCGGGGCCGCGTCGGGCTCGGCGCCGTCGGCCGCCTGCTCGTCCGGGCCCACGACCGGCGCGGGGCGCGTCCTCAGGGCCTCGACAGGTGCTGCCCGCAGCGCGTCGTCGCCGCGCGCGGGCGGCAGGTCGGCGCCGAGGTCACGGGCCGAGGAGCGCGTGCACTGCACGAGCACGCCGTAGCCGAGCGCCGCGAGCGACTCCGCGACGGCCCACCAGCCCGACGGTTCGCCCCGGTGCCGGTCGGGCAGCGTCAGGACCAGGAACCGCACCTCCGTGCGCTCGGACGCGAGGGAGGTCAGCAACGCGGTGCGCAGCGTGCCGTGCAGCTCGTCGACGCGGTCGCCGCGCCGGTCGAGCAGGTCGTGCGCGTCGAGCCACTTCGTGGCATCCCCTGGCAGGGACCGCTGCCCGGCGAGCGAGAGCTCCTCGGCGACGACGTCCCCGACCGTGAGCGCCTCGTCGGGCTCGGAGATCCCGGGGACGTCGACCACGGCCGTGACCCGGCGCAGGTCGGCCGTCGCCGTCGTGGTGGCGCCGTCGTCGTCGACGAGCGTGACGGTCCCGGTGTACGGGGCGAGGCGGCCCGTCGCGACGAGCGCGAGCGCGGTGTGCCCGTGGCCGGGTTCGCCCGCGAGGAGGACGCACTCCCCCGAGGCGAGAGTCAGGGTGGTGGCCTCGAGCATCGGCGCGCGCCGACCCTCGACCTGGACGTCGTCCATCGCGATCTGCACCTTCGGGTCCTCTCGTGGCGAGCCCCGTGCGGATGGGCCGCGGCGGAGCCTCCCGTCGATCTTCCGTTGGACCCCGCAG
The DNA here is from genome assembly GCF_042887685.1 of Oerskovia sp. NPDC057915. Classification (NCBI taxonomy): domain Bacteria; kingdom Bacillati; phylum Actinomycetota; class Actinomycetes; order Micrococcales; family Cellulomonadaceae; genus Oerskovia; species Oerskovia sp. NPDC057915. Next base: position 45,087 of record NZ_JBHVOS010000017.1, read on the forward strand.
GGGTGCACCTTGTCGGGTGCGGGTCCGGGCGTCCGGTCTGCCCGGTGGGGTGAAGGTCTCCGCTGCCCCGGCCGGGTCGGCGCCGGGTCGGTAGCCTGGGGAAACGGGCGTCGAGAGGAGACTTCATGCGTGTCGTGGTTGTCGGGGCGAGCGGGAACGTCGGCTCCGCCCTGCTGCGCAGGCTGGCGGGTGACCCGGTGGTCACGTCGGTCGTCGGGGTCGCGAGCCGGGTCCCGCGCGCGGACGGTTCGAGCACCGTCGTGCCTCCCTTCGACACCGCCGAGTGGGCGCGTTGCGACCTCACGGACCCCGAGGAGGTCGTGGCGTCGCGCCTCGCGGGCGCGTTCGTGGGTGCCGACGCCGTGGTCCACCTCGCGTGGGCGATCGACCCTGCGCACGACCGCGAGGAGCTCGCGCGAGTCAACGTCGAGGGGACGCGGCGTGTCGCTGCGGCGGCGGCGAGGGCGGGCGTCGGGCACCTGGTGGTCGCGTCGTGCGCGAGCGCGTGCTCGCCCGCGTTCGACGACACGCCCCGCGACGAGTACTGGCCGACCGCGGGGATCGCGGGGTCCGTCTCGAGCGCGCAGAAGGCCGAGGTCGAGGAGATCCTCGACCGGTTCTCGGCCGAGCACCCGGGGGTCGTGGTGACGCGCGTGCGCGCACCGTTCACGTTCCAGCGCGACGCGGCGAGCGAGGTGTCACGGTTGTTCTTCGGCAAGCTCCTGCCGGCGCCGCTGCGCCGCAAGGGGCACCTGCCGACGCTCGTGTGGCCGCGCGGCATGCGCCTGCAGGTCGTCCATGCCGACGACCTCGCGGACGCCTACCGCGAGATCCTCGTGGGCCGGCACCCGGGCACGTTCAACGTCGCCGCGCCGGACGTCCTCACCGGGCCCGACGTCGCCGCGATCGTCTCGCAGGGACGCCTGCGCGAGGTGTCGCCCGGGTCTCTGCGGCGCGCGGTCGCCCTGGCCTGGACGGCCAGGCTCGTCCCGCTCGACCCGGGCTGGTTCGACGTCGCGCTCGCCGTCCCGGTGCTCGACACGTCGCGGGCCCGGAGGTTGCTGCGGTGGGCCCCGGTGCACGACGCCCGGGCCACGGTCACCGAGGTCGTCGGTGGTCTCGTCGAGGGCGCGGGCACGCAGAGCCCACCGCTGCTGCCGTCCTGACGCGGGGCTCCTAGGACTCCAGGGCCGCGTCGAGCGTGATCGTCGCGCCGGTCAGCGCCTTGGACACGGGGCACGTCGCCTTGGCGTTCTCGGCCGCCGCGAGGAACCCGGCCTCGTCGAGGCCCTCGACCTCGCCGCGGACCGTGAGCGCGACGGCAGAGATGCGCAGCCCGCCCGCCGGGTCCGGCGACAGCGTGACGTCGGCCCTGACCTCGAGCGCTACCGGCGTGCCACCGGCCTCGCCGATCACCCCGGAGAGCTGCATCGCGTAGCAGGAGGAGTGCGCGGCACCGATGAGCTCTTCGGGGCTCGTGATGCCCTCGGCCTCGTCGGCCGTGCGGCGCGGGAAGCTGACGTCGAACGTGCCGGTCCCCGAGCTCGTGAGCTCGACCTGACCGGTGCCTTCCATGAGCGTGCCGTTCCACGCGGTGCGGGCGGTGCGGACTGCCATGATGTGGCTCCTTCGTGCGGTGTCGGGGTGCGAGGCGGTAGCCGTCGGCTACCCGTCGACCGTAACCCCGGGGTCGTGGACCTGCAGAGGCGTCCCACGGTCTCCTGCCCTACGGCGCACCGACCTCCACCTCGACCTCGACCGGGAACCCGACCTCGGTCGTGAGCCGTCGGGCGAGCGTGAGCGGGTTGGGCTCGTGGCCGACCTGGACGACGATCGACGAGAGGTCGTCGCCGAGGAGCGACTCCGCACGCCTCTGGAGATCGCCCGGCAGCACGTCGATCGGCTCGACGTGCACCAGGACGTCGGGGTGGGCCTCGGCGAGCACGGCCAGCGCCTCCTGAGGAGGGTCGCCGTGCCACACGAGGACCACGGTCCCGCTGCCGTCGAGCCGCACCGTGCCGAACCGCTCGTCGTCCGCCAGGAGCCCTCCCAGGAGATCCGCCGCGCCCGCGGGGCCGGTGGCCCGCTCGGCGACCACCGCCCCGTCCGGGCGGAGCCTGATCTCGCTCGGGCCGGTCTGCTCCGGCACGACGACCGTCACGGTCGTCTCCACGAGCGGCGTCTCGTGCGGCTCGGGCACCGCCGTGCACCCGCCCACGAGCAGCACGCCGGCGAGCACCAGGCCCGCGGTCCCTCGCCTCATCACGCATCCCCCCTCGCGCGCACCCTAGCGAAGGCCCACCGACAGGGGGAAGAGCGTCCGGGCGTCGTCGACCACGGACCATGGGCCGCGACACCGCGGGGCCCCGGCCCACCACGCCCTGCCCGTCAGGGCGCGAGCACCACGGCCGTCCCGTACGCCACGATCTCCTGGTAGCCGTTGCCGACCTCGTCGCTGTCGTAGCGCATCGCGAGGATCGCGTTGGCCCCCTGCGCGGTGGCCCCCTCGACCATCCGGGCGACGGCCTCGTCGCGCGACTGCTGGAGCTGCTTGGTGAGTCCCTTGAGCTCGCCGCCGACGATCGACTTGAGCCCCGCGCCGATCTGCGCGCCGACGTTGCGCGACCGGACGGTCAGTCCCGTCACCTCGCCGATCACCTGCTGCACGGTCCGGCCCGGGACATCGTTCATGGTGGAGACCAGCACGGTACGTCCTCCTCACGGCCGTGCACCGTGCGCGGCCACTTCTCACGGTAGAAGGCGACCGCCGCCCGCGCTCGGCGTGCGCGACCGCGCGGCCGGCGTGCGTGGCCCGGTCTGGCGGACCGGCGTGCGCTACCCGACGTGCGCGGCCCGACGTGCGCGGCCCGCCCCGCGCCCCGGGCGGGATGGAACGCTTCGTCCCACCCCGGTGCCTCGCCGGGTGCTCGACCACGTGCAGGCGTTGAATGAGAGGCATGACAGCCTCGGACACCCCTCTCGTCCCCGCGACTGCCGACCCGACGCCCTGGGCGCTCCCGCCGCAGGCCGTGCTCGTCGAGGTCGGGTCGAGCGACGCCGGCCTCACGGCCGAGCAGGCGCGGACCCGGCTCGCCGAGGTCGGCCCCAACCGGCTGGCGCCGCCCGCCCGCACCCCGTGGTGGCGTCGCGTGCTCTCCCAGTTCGACGACGTCCTCATCTACATCCTGCTCGTGTCCGCGGTCCTCAAGGCGATCGTGGGCGACTGGATCGACTTCACCGTGATCCTCGCGGTCGCGGTCATCAACGCGGCGATCGGGCTGATCCAGGAGGGGCGTGCCGAGAAGGCCCTCGACGGTATCCGGGGCATGCTCTCGGTCCACGCCCAGGTCCGCCGCGACGGCGCGTGGGCCCAGGTCGACGCCGACGACCTCGTGCCCGGCGACGTCGTACGGGTGCGCTCGGGAGACCGTGTCCCCGCCGACCTGCGCCTCCTCACGGGCGTCAACCTGCGGGTCGACGAGTCGGCCCTCACGGGTGAGTCGGTGCCCGCGTCCAAGTCGGTCGACGCGGTGCCCGCCGAGGCCGGCGTGGGCGACCGGTCGAGCATGCTGTTCTCCGGCACGCTCGTCTCGGCGGGCACGGGGACGGGCGTCGTGGTCGAGACGGGCGAGACGACCGAGATCGGCCGCATCCAGACCTTGATCTCCGAGGTGGACTCGCTCGAGACCCCCTTGTCGCGCACGCTGGACGCGTTCGGGAAGAGGCTCGCGGTCCTCATCCTCGTCATGGCCGTGGTCATGGTCGTGATCGGTCGCGTGTTCCACGGGTTCGAGACCCCCGAGCTCGTGTCCGCCGCGATCGGCTTCGCGGTCGCGGCAGTCCCCGAGGGCCTGCCGGCGCTCGTGACGATCACGCTCGCCCTGGGCGTGCAGCAGATGGCCCGACGTCGGGCGATCACGCGTCGCCTGCCCGCCGTCGAGACGCTCGGCTCGGTGACCACGATCTGCTCGGACAAGACCGGGACGCTGACCAAGAACGAGATGACGGCCCGCACCGTGCGGACCGCCGGGCACGAGTACGCGGTGTCCGGGATCGGCTACGCCCCGGACGGCGCGGTCAGCCTCGACGGCTCCCCCGCCGCGCTCCCCGAGCACCCCGACCTGCGGCGCCTGACCGAGGTCATGATGCTGTGCAACGACGCGCGCATCGTCCACGAGCCCGGAGGGGAGGGCGACGGCTGGCGCCTCGTGGGTGAACCGACCGAGGGCGCGCTGCGGACCCTGGGTCTCAAGGCCGGTCTCGACCCGTCCGGGTGGCGGCGCGTCGCGCTCGTGCCGTTCGAGTCCGAGAACAAGTACATGGCGACGCTCACCGAGGACCCCGAGGGCGGCCTCCACGTGCTCGTCAAGGGTGCCCCCGACCGGGTGCTCGACCGCTGCTCGACCCAGACCGGGCCCGACGGGCGGCCCGAGCCGCTCGACCGCGGCTTCTGGTCGGCCCAGATCGACGAGATCGGCGCGCAGGGTCTGCGCGTCCTGGCCGCGGCCCGGGCGTCGGCAGCACCGGGGAGCACGACCCTGGCCCCGGAGGACGTCGACGCGGGCCTCGAGCTGGTCGGCCTGGTCGGGATCGTCGACCCGCCACGCCCCGAAGCGGTCGAGGCCATCGCGCAGTGCCAGGACGCCGGGATCACGGTCAAGATGATCACGGGCGACCACTCGGGCACGGCGCTCGCGATCGCACGGGAGATGGGGATCGTCCGCGACGGGGACGCACCCGCGGCCACCAAGGTCCTCACGGGGGCCGAGCTCGAGGCCATGAGCACCGAGGAGCTGCGTGCGGTCGTCGAGGACGTCGACGTCTACGCGCGCACCAGCCCCGAGCACAAGATCAGGATCGTCTCGGCGCTCCAGTCCCACGGGCAGGTGGTGGCGATGACGGGCGACGGCGTGAACGACGCCCCGGCACTGACGCAGGCCGACGTGGGCGTCGCGATGGGCATCAAGGGGACCGAGGCCACCAAGGAGGCCGCCGAGGTCGTCCTCGCCGACGACAACTTCGCCACGATCGAGCGTGCGGTCGAGGAAGGCCGACGGATCTACGACAACCTGCGCAAGTCGGTGCTGTTCCTGCTGCCGACCAACGGTGCCCAGTCGCTCGTGATCCTGGTCGCGGTGCTGCTCGGGTGGGCGCTGCCCCTCCAGCCGGTGCAGGTGCTGTGGATCAACATGGTCACGGCCGTGACGCTGTCGCTCGCGCTGGCCAACGAGCGTGCCGAGCCCGACATCATGTCCCGCGCTCCGCGGGACGCCAAGGCCTCGATCCTCACGCCGGCGTACCTGCGCCGCATCCTGCTGGTCTCGGTCCTCATCGGCGGCGCGACCATGGCGGTGTACTTCATCGAGCGCGACCAGGGCATGGGCGTGGCCGAGGCCCAGACGACGGCCGTGACGATGCTCGCCCTCGGTCAGCTCGCCTACCTGTTCAACTGCCGGTTCCTGGACCGCTCGTCGATCACGCTCGCGGTGCTGAGGGGCAACCGGGCGATCTGGTACTCGGCCGCCTCGCTGATCGCCCTCCAGGCCGTGTTCGTCTACGCGCCCTTCATGCACTCGTGGTTCGGCTCCGCGCCGATCGGGCTGCGCGAGTGGGGCATCACGCTCGGTCTCGCGATCGTGGTGTTCCTGCTCGTCGAGGCCGCCAAGGCGCTCGGTCGGGCCCGACAGCGCTGAGGCCTGGCACGCCGTCGGGCACGCTGCTCAGGGAGCGACGTGCCCGACGGGCGCGAGCGAGCAGGGGTCAGTCGATGCCGCTGCCCGCGGGACGGAAGACGATCGAGGACGCGCGGTCGTTCATCGAACCGAGCGTGGCGCAGAAGGGGACGCAGTTCGTCGAGGCGCCCTTGACGTAGTTCTCGAGGTCGTAGAGGGTCGCCCAGCACTCGGCGTACGCGTTCAACGAGCTGATGTTGTTGTTCATCAGGTAGGGCGACAGCCTGGGGAACCCGTACGTGTTGCCCGTCATGCAGCCGTAGCCGCCGCTGCTCCAGAAGACCTTGTTGCCCCCGGTGTGGTTGGCGCCCTTGTACGCGACGCCGATCATCATCGTCGTCCCTGGTGCGGCGGCCTTCGCGCCCGGGCCGGCGGCGCGGGACTGCGACTGCGCCGCCTGGTCCTGCGCGAAGGCGCGCAGGGCGGCAGGTTCCCCGGCCTCGACGGCGGGATCGGTGACGGGCACGCCCGTGGCGGACTCGATGGCCTCGCCGAACGTGTCGAAGCACTCGACCGTCGGCGCGGGCGTGAAGGCGACGTCCTGGCCCGCGGGGGTGGGCTGGGCGATGACCGAGCAGACCTCCTCCTCGGCCGTGAACGACTTCGAGGTGAGGTCGGGGCCTTCGGGGCCGTCGGCGAGCGCGGGCGTCGCGCTCAGCGCCCCGACGACGAGGATCGCCGCGGAGACGGCTGCGATACGGGTCGGACGACGTGACATGTGGTGCTCCTTCACAGCGTGGGCCGGGTCGACCGCTGCCCGCGGACGACGTCGACACGTGGGTGAGGACGGTCTGCGAAACCCCGGTGTTCCGCGCCCCCGCACCGATCGTAGGGGGCGGAGCACGCCCTGTCCTGGTTTGTCCTGGCTGCCTCGGTCCGGGGCTGCTGCCCGGTCGGTCCTGGTTCGGTGACGTTCGCGCAGCGCGCGGGCGTCGGACTTCACCTATAGCGTGCAGGCACGGTCGTCTGCACACAGCCGTCGGCGACCACAACGGGGGAACCACCACGCACCTTCAACGCCACCGGTCCGTACCGGGGAAATGAGTGTCGATGAAGCACCGTTCGTTGTTAGCTGCTGTCTCAGGACTGGCGGTGGTCGCAGCCTCGGCGCTGCCCGCCGCGTCCGCCGATCCCGCCGGTCCGTCCGGCCCAGACCTCACGTCGCAGTCCGCGAGCTCGCTCTCCCCCACCGAGAGCGAGGCGGGCAAGGTCGCCCCCTCGCTCGCCGAGTCCACGGGGACCGTGACTGCGTTCGTCCAGCTCGACACCCCGTCCGGTGCGGACCTCGCCGACCAGGGCGCGAGCCCGGCGCAGGTCGAGGACAACCAGGCCGTCGTCGAGCGCCTCGCGGACACCGTCGTCCCCGCGCAGACGAACGCCCGCAGTGCTCGCGCCGCGGGCGCTCCCCAGCAGGTGTCGGTCACGAGCAGGCTCGTCCCCGGCGTCGTCGTGACGGGCGACGCCGAGCAGGTGCGCGCCCTGGCTGCCGACGACAAGGTCGTCACGGTCTACCGCATCATCCCGAAGACGCCGTCGAACAAGGGCACCGACGCGTTCACGCGCGCCCTCGAGGCGTGGCAGAGCACCGGCTACACGGGGCAGGGCGTCCGGATCGGGATCATCGACACGGGCATCGACTACACGCACGCCGGGTTCGGCGGTCCGGGCACGCAGGCCGCGTACGACGAGGCCTACGGCGCCAAGGGCCAGGGACCCGTCCCCGCGGGGACGTTCGACGACGCGAAGTACCTCGGGGGGTACGACTTCGCCGGCTACGACTACGACGCGTCGGGCACCGTGCCGGGCACGTCGCTGATCCCGACGCCGGACGAGAACCCGATCGACTCGCTCGACTCGATCGGCTCGGGTCACGGCTCGCACGTCGCGGGCACGACGGGCGGCTACGGCGTCCTGGCCGACGGGACGACGTTCGACGGCGACTACACGACCCTCACCGACATCTCCGACTGGACCGTCGGGCCGGGCTCGGCCCCCGAGTCGGGGCTGTACGCGCTCAAGGTCTTCGGTGACCTGGGCGGCTCGACGAACGTCGTGGTCGACGCGCTCGAGTTCGCGGCCGACCCCGACGGCGACGGCGACCTGTCCGACCGGCTCGACATCGTCAACCTGTCGCTCGGCTCGGACAACAGCCCCGCCGACGACCCGGAGAACCTGTTCATCGACCAGCTCTCGCGCCTGGGCACGCTCGCGGTGGTGGCGTCGGGCAACGCGGGCGACGTGACCGACGTCGGCGGGTCGCCCGGCAACGCGCGCACCTCGCTCACGGTCGCGAACTCGGTGGGCAACACCCAGACGTTCGACGGCGTCGAGGTCACGGCCCCGGCGGGCGTCGCCGGCTCCTACCCGGCGCAGAACTCGCAGAGCTACACGGGTTCGGCCGACGTGACCGCGGAGGTCGCGTTCCTGGGCGCCACGGTCAGCGGGTGCACGCCCCTGACCCCGGCGCAGGCCGCCGCCACGGCGGGCAAGATCGCGTTCCTCTACTGGGACGACGACGACGCGACGCGGGCGTGCGGGAGCGCGACGCGTTTCAACAACGCGCAGGCCGCGGGTGCGGTCGGCGTCCTGCTGTCGTCCGAGCTCGAGGTCTTCGCCGCCGGGATCGCGGGCAACGCGGGCATCCCGGGCGCGCAGCTCACGGGCCCGAGCCACGACGCGCTGCGTCCGGCGATCGAGGCGGGCGGCGTCGTCCTGACGCTGGGCCCGTCGCTCGCGAACTCGTCGTTCGTCGAGATCCCTGCGATCGGGGACACGCTCAACGCGGGGTCGTCGCGCGGGGTGCACGGTTCGCTGGGCGTCGTGAAGCCCGACGTCGCCGCACCGGGCACGGGGATCTCGTCGGTGGCCTCGGGTCGTCTCACGCAGCCCGGCATCAAGTCGGGTACGTCCATGGCGACCCCGCACGTCGCGGGCATCGCGGCGCTCGTCAAGGAGGCCCACCCGGGCTGGAGCGCGCAGCAGGTCAAGACGGCCGTCATGAACACGGCCTCGCACGACGTGTGGACGGGCCAGAACGGCACAGGGACCGCCTACGGCCCTGAGCGCGTGGGGTCCGGGCGCGTGGACGCGGTCGACGCGGTGAAGAACTCGACCCTCGCCTTCTCGGCGCAGGACAAGGAGCTCGTCTCGGTGTCGTACGGGCTCGTGCCCGTGGCGGACAAGACCGTCAAGGAGCGCCGCACGGTCGACGTGCAGAACACGGGTTCGCAGACCGTGAAGTACGCGGCGGCCTTCACGAGGTCGAGCAGCGCGGGGGGCGCGACCGTCACGGTCTCGCCCGCGAACCTCACGATCCCCGCGGGGCAGACCCGGACGGTCACGCTGACCCTGACGGCCGACCCGGCGACGCTCGCCAAGCAGATCGACCCGACGTCGGCCACGACCACCTCGGGCGTGCCGCGCGACTTCGTCGGCATGCTCACCGGTCGCCTGGTCCTGACGCCGGAGTCGGGCAGCGAGCTGCGCGTCCCGGTCCAGGCAGCACCGAGGCTCGTGAGCGACCTGACGGGCAAGGACGTCACGTTCCTGAACCAGGACACGTCGGCCGAGCTCGACCTCGACGGACGCGGCGTGGCCTCGGGCGGCTGGACGTCGCTCGTGGCGCCGTTCGAGCTCAAGGCGACGAGCCCGCGGCTCGAGGCGGACGCCGCCGAGGGCTCGTCGGCATCGGCGGTCGCGTCGGGTGACATCCGCGCGGTCGGCTTCACGTCGAGCGCGCCGCAGTACGCGGCCGCGGGCGAGGACCCGGGCGCCGGGCGCATCGGCATCGGCGTGGCCATGGACGGCGACTGGGCATCGCTCGGTGCGGTCATGTTCCCGTCGGTCGAGACCGACGTGGACGGCGACGGCTCGGCCGAGTTCGAGACCGTGGTCCGCAAGTACAACGAGTCGGACCTGACCCTGGCGACCACGTACACGCTCAAGGACTGGACCGGTCCCGACGGCGAGGAGTACGGAGCGGGCGAGGGCGTGCTGCTCGAGCCGGTCAACTCGGTCTGGGCGAACGTCGACACGTCGGTCTTCGACAGCAACGTGCTGGTGGTGCCGATCGCGATCGGCGAGCTCGGCATCGAGCCGGGCACCGTGCCGTCCTTCACGGTCGCGACGTACTCGTACTACGGGACGCAGCCCGACCAGTCGATCGACCGGGTCGGGCCGTTCACGGGCGACCCGTACGACCCCGCGTACTGGTTCAGCGGCGGTGGTCAGCTGCTGTTCGTGGGCGCCGACGACGCCCCGGTCACGGTCAACCGGTCCGCTGCCGCGGCCGAGGCCGGGACGGGCGAGCTGCTCCTGCTGCACCTGCACAACGCGAGCGCCGGGAAGCGCTGGCAGACGGTCGGGGTCCGGAACCTCGACGCGTCGGTCGAGCTCACGGTCACGGCGCAGTCGCGCTGCGTCGCGGGCAAGGCGCAGGTCGCGGTCCGCGCGGTCAACGACGGCGACCTCAGGGCCGACGTCGTGGTCGAGACACCGTTCGGGACCAAGACGTTCAAGGGCGTCGCGCCGGGCAGGTCGGCCTCGCAGTCGTTCAGCTCGCGGGCGACCGGGATCGACGCCGGTACGGCGACGGTCACGGGCACCGCGATCGTCGAAGGCGTCACGGTCACGACGCCGTACGAAGCCGGGTACGGGGCGATCAGCTGCGGCTGACACCTCGACCAGCCGGGCCTCGTCAGGACGGGAGCGTGCATGGGGCCGCTCCCGTCCTGACCGGGGACGCCACGAGCACCCGGTGAACGGGACGACGAAGGGCGCGACCCGCGGGTCGCGCCCTTCTGGTCTCCCCGGACGTCCCGAGGACACTCTGGGGAACCGTGTCAGGACGAGCGTGGATCCCAGCCAAGCCGAGCAGCCATTAACCCCGGCAGCAACGATCGCTAGAGATTTCACCCTCGAGGCTACCCGCATCCGCTCTCACGCGAGCGATAAGCCGCTACAATCGCGAGCAAGCCAGAGAGGCTGGCGGAAAAACGAGGATCGAGTAGAGCATGCCAATCGGCAACGAGGCCGACCTGATCGCGCGCCTACGTTCAATCTACCGCAACGGCGACGAGACGCGGTCATTGTCAATCCTCTGCGGATCAGGGATCACATCCTCGGTCATTGCGAGCCCGGCGCATATCGTTGAAATGACGCGCAAAGGGCTCCACAGTGAGGATCGCCAAGATCTCGATTCTGCACTCGCAGACATCGTCGACGATGCGGAAAAGTATCGAGCCACCTTCGATTTTCTTGCCCTCCGTCGCGAACCCGGATACCGCGATCGAGTCATTCAACTGGCCACCCTCGGCGCCTACAAGGGTCTGGACAGTCAGCAGACCCCCACTCTCACCGCTGAGGCACTCACTACATACGAAAACGACGAAGAGTCTTGGAAACTGCCCATTGGTGTCGAATCTCTGGGACGAATCTGGGCCGGAACAGCGAACATCAAGCGGGGCCCCATCCTCACTTCGAACTTTGATCCTCTATGCGAGATTGCGATTCGACGCGCCGGAGGAACGCCAGTAACGAACGTGCTGGATACAGACGGGGCGTTCCTACGTGACGTGAGGGTTTCGTCCGAACCTCATATCGTCCATTTCCACGGATACTGGCGCGGTCAAGCAACTCTAAGCATGGCAAATCAACTGAGCCAAAGCAGACCCGCACTTGGCGCGTCATTGCGCACAGTCCTCCGGAGAAACACTCTCTTAGTTATAGGTTACGGAGGCTGGAGCGACGCACTCACGGCGAAGATGGTAGAGATTATCGGCGAGCAAGATTCTACCGTCCTGGACATCCTATGGTGCCACTTTGGCGATGTGGCAGACCTGAACAATCAGATTGCCGCAAATCCGGTGCTACAGTCTCTTTCTAACGCCCCTGGCAACGTCCAGTTCTATGCGAAAATTGATTCTGACACACTCTTTCCCAAACTGGAAAGGGCCCTCTCCGAGCACCTCGCCTATCCGGACGATAGCCGCACAAAGAACCCGGGTGGCGGCCTAATCGGGTGGCAAATAGTAGATGGCAAACCAATTTCCAGAGATCATGCGATCGAAAAGTCAGCGGCGCTGAGCTTCTTTGATGGGCGCCTTCCTAACTGGGGCGACGCTGCGAGCCCTCTAATCCCCCTGCGGGACGTCTCCGCCTCGTGCATAAATCAGATCAAGCGCGCAATCTCCAATAGGACACCTTCCATGTCTCTACTCCTTGGCCCTAGTGGAGAAGGCAAATCTACGGCGTTAATGCAGATCGCTGCCGCATTGGCGCGCGAGAGGAAAGCCGGCGCCATGGTCATGTACCACCCAGACGGCGGGTTGGCCGCAGCCGACGAAGTACTAGCACTACCACCCGGGCGAGAGTACATTCTCGTCCTTGACGAGGCCTCAAAATGCGTTGACAGGCTTCGAGATCTTGTGCGTCGAGCAAACGAGGTTGGTCGAAAGAACATCCACCTAGTACTTGCAGCTCGCTCAACCGACTGGCGCAATTCTGGCGGAGCCGGCTTCTCATGGCGGCAGCATATCGGCTTTTTTGACCACTCGATCAGTGGCATGACACGGAACGATGCAGTATCGGTAGTGGATGCCTGGAGTAGAATCGGCGAATCGGCCCTCGGTGAGTTACGTCAGATTCCGACCAGAGAGGACCGAATTCAACAATTGCTTCGAGCGGCAAGAGATGGCCAAGCCGCCGGGGAAGGGGCGTTTCTTGGAGCACTCCTGACCACCAGGTATGGGAACGGGTTCCGCGATCACGTGGTTGAACTAATGCGACGCCTTGCCAACTGGGAGGTGCTCTCGGAGGAGCGCACTTCCACTCTCTTGGACGCCTTCGCAGCGATCGCCCTTCCACATTCGCTAAATATCCGCACATTGTCACCTAGCGTCCTAGCTGGCGCGCTTGGCGTTTCTGTAGACGAACTTTACCACGAAGTCCTTGTCAAGCTTGGAGATGAGGCGGCCGTCACATACTCGCGGGAGGCAGTGCTAGTCAGACACAGCATGATCGCGAGAACGGCTATCGATGCCGCAACGGACGGTGGCATCATCTTGGCAGACACGGTGGCGCGGCTAGTGCGATCATCGGTGGAACAGATCGAGTTCACGGGCCCGAGAGCGGATCTACTTGAGATTGCATATCTGTCGCGAAAGATTGATGATCCAAAACTCGCCGTCGTAGCCGCCGAGGTCGCCGCGAGCACAGCTCCGATGCGCTTGTCGTACAAAAGTAGCCTTAGCAAGGCGCTGCGGCGAGCAAATCGTTACCCCGATGCGTGCGAAGTGGGCGAGACAGCCCTTGCGCAACTCAGCGCGGCTCCTGATCTTTCGACCGCCGGTCGCCCATTCTTTACAGAGTGGGGCATCGCCGAGGGGCACGCTTCGAGGTGGGCCCGAAATGCTTCTCTCGCTGGCGTTGCTCTTGCAGATAACTTCAACCTGGGAGCGCTTCGCGGCGACCAAGCGATGGTCGCACTCTACTGTCTTTCGTTTGCGTTCCGGCGGCTTTCCGAGGATAGGAATTCGGCAGTTTTCGCCAACGCGGCTCTCGCAGTCTTCGAAATAACGGCCAGCGAGCGTCTCGACAAGAATGCTGATTGGACGGACGATCTGAACCTTTGGCTACGGGGAAATGGCGTGCGGTCGAAGCTGGCGGGCGCGGCCGCAATGGAGGCCATCACTGAAGCACTCTCGGTTGCCGATTCACTACTTGAGGCCCCGTTCTTGCATATGCTTCCGGGAAACTCACGGAGATTCTCTGAACTGAATACACTAGCATCCTGGTAGCCTTCCGTTCATGCGGGCCGGCGGCTCCTCAGACCTTCACGCCGAGGTTCTGCATCTCGAGCACCAGGCCCTTGATCGCTGCGGCGGGCACCTGTCCCCCGCGCTCGACGAGCGCCGCGACCGACGCGGGGATCTCGGCCTCCGAGCACAGGATCAGGGGCGTGTCGGCCGCGGAGTCGGGCAGCCGTCCGTGCGTGCCGCGCACGTAGGACGCGTCGAGCGGGACGGTGCTCATGGCGTAGCGCAGCCCGAGCTTCTTCTTGACGAGGTTCATCCCGGCCTTGGCCTTGGCGAGCGGGTCGGCCGGGTCGAAGAACAGCTCGGCGGGGTCGTAGCCGGGCTTGCGGTGGATGTCGACGCCGCGCGCGTACTCGGGGGCGCGGGCGTCGTCGAGCCAGTAGTAGTAGGTGAACCACGCGCCGGGCTCGGCGACCACGACGAGGTCGCCCGAGCGCTTGTGGTCGAGCCCGTAGCGGGCCTGCGCCTCACGGTCGAGGACCTCGTCGACGCCGGGCACGCTGCGCAGCAGGTCCTGCACGCGGGCGAGCCGCGACGGGTCGTCGACGTACACGTGCGCGACCTGGTGGTCTGCGACCGCGAACGCCTTGGACGTCCAGGGGTCGAGCTGTTCCTTGCCGTCCTGCACGTAGACCTCGAGCAGCCCCTCGCGGCGCAGGATCCGGTTGAGGTGCACGGGCTTGTCCGCCTCGGCGATGCCGTACTCGGAGACCACGACGACCGCGACCCCGTTGTTGGCCGCGTCGTCGAGCAGCGGGGCGAGGACGGCGTCGAGCTCGGCGGCCGCGGCGTCGGCCTCGGGAGAGTCGGGCCCGAACCGCTGGAGGTCGTAGTCGAGGTGCGGCACGTAGGCCATGGTGAGCTCGGGCGAGTGGGTGCGCAGGACGTGCCGGGTCGCGTCGACGATCCAGGCCGAGGACGCGATCGCGGCGGTCGGGCCCCAGTAGGTGAACAGGGGGAACTCGCCGAACCGCCCGGTGAGCTCGTCGTGCAGCGCGGGCGGGCGGATGTACGCGTCGGGCGACTTGCGCCCGTCGGCGTGGTAGATCGGGCGGGGTGTGACGGTCACGTCGGTCGTGGCGCCCATGGCGTACCACCAGCAGACGTTCGCGGTGCGGTGGTCGGGGTTCGCGCGCCGTGCGGCCTCCCAGACCTTCTCGCCCGAGACGAGCTTGTTGTGCTGACGCCAGAGGAACACCTCGCCGAGCTCGCGGAAGTACCAGCCGTTGCCCACGGCGCCGTGCTGGGCGGGGGCGAGGCCCGTGGTCATGGTCGCCTGGACGGTGCACGTGACGGCGGGCAGGACAGTCGCGAGCTGGGTCTGCCAGCCGCCCGCGGCGAGCTGCCGCAGGCGCGGCATGTGGGCGAGGGCCTTCTCGGTGAGCCCGACGACGTCGAGCAGCAGCACGGGCTTCATGCGGGGACTCCTGAGGTCTGGAGGGTGGTGGTGGAGGACGCGGGGGCCGGCCCGAGCAGGTGCGCAGCGGCCCATCGCAGCTCGGCGGCGATCCCGGCGACGAGCGGCTCGACGCCGCCCCCGCCGAGGGTGACGGACTCCCCCGCCGACGGTGACGCCCCCACCCCCCGACGGTGACCAGGATCGTCGCCGACGGTGACCGCCTCGCCCGCCGAGGGTGACGCATCGTCCGTCGACGGCGACGGGACCGGGGCGGGGAACGCGGGCGAGCCCGGTGGCAGCACGGCCCACGTGTACGTCTCGACGTCGAGGTGGGCCTCGTCGCCGTGCGGTGCCGCGCGCACGGCCGCGACGGCGTCGCGCAGCACGTCGGTCGTCGCGGCCAGCGGCGGGGCCGGCTCGTGGTGCAGCGGCACGTGGAAGTGCACGCGCCACGGCCCCTCCCCCGGCAGGCCGGGCGCCTCGCCGTCGCCCAGGGCGTCGGGCAGGTCGTCGGCGGGCAGCACGTCGCCGCCCGGGGCGAGCTCGCGCACCTGGTGGATGTAGCGCTTCTCGACGAACTGCCCGACGGCGTCGCGCGCCCCCGGCGCGGACGGCTCGGCGAGGTGCAGCGCAGCCGAGGCCTGGACCTTGACCACGCGCAGCCCCGCCCCCGTGATCCGCGAGACGGCTGCGGCCGGGTCGGCGAACGAGACCGCGAGGTGGCACGTGTCGAGGCAGACGCCCACGAACGCGGGGTCGATGCCGCCGCCCGCCTGCTCACGGGTCGAGTGGTCGCCCGCCCCGTCGCCCCGCCCGTCGGCCGGCGTGAGCCGCGCCTCGAGCCAGGCCACGACGTCCTCGACGGTGTCGAGGACGCACCCGGGCTCGGGCTCGACCGCGACGCGCACGACCTTGCCCGTGCGGGCGGCGAGGTCGCGCAGGCCTGCGGAGAGGTCCTCGAACGCGCGCGTCGCCGCGGCGTCCTGCGCGGGCGACCACGCGACCCCGTCCGGCTCGCGCCATGCGAGCGGGAGCGTCGAGATCGACCCGTCCACGCCGTCGGGCAGGAGGGCCGCGAGGACCTCGGCGCACTCGAGCGTGTAGGCGAGCCGCTCGGCGTCGGCCCAGGTGGGCGAGTAGACGGCGAGCTTGACGACGTCGTCGTGGAACCCGCCGTAGGGGAACGCGTTGAGCGTGTGCACCTGGAGGCCGTGCTCGTCGAGCGCGGCCCGCAGCCGGGCCATGTCCTCGGCCGCCCGCGGGGACGCCGAGAGCCGGTGCGCGAGCGACGCCGGCAGCCACAGCCCGACCCCGAGCACGTCGAGCCCCGCGGCCTCGCGCACGGGCCCGGCGTACCGGGCGAGCTGGTCGACCACGCCGTCGAGGTCCTCGGCGGGGTGGACGTTGGTGCAGTACGAGAGCTGCATCAGACCCGTGCCCCGCGCAGCACCGAGCTGCCCTCGTAGCTCGCGGACGGTGCGGGCGCCTCGCCCTCGACGAACCCGGGCACGGGGTCGAGCAGCAGGTTCCCCGACTGCCCGTAGAACTCGACGGGGTTGCGCCACAGGACCTTGTCGACCTCGTCGTCGCTGAACCCGGCCGCGAGCATGGCGCGCCCGGTCTTGAGCGTCTTGAGCGGGTCGGAGCGCCCCCAGTCCGCGGCGGAGTTGACGAGCACGCGCTCGGTGCCGTGCTCGAGCATGATCGCGACCATGCGGTGCTCGTCCATCTTGGTGTCGGGGTAGACCGAGAAGCCCATCCACGCCCCGGCGTCCTTGACGAGCGCGACGTTGGTCTCGTTGAGGTGGTCGACCACGACCATCCCGGGAGCGATCCCCGACTCGCGGACCACGTCGAGCGTGCGGCGCGTCCCGACGAGCTTGTCGCGGTGCGGGGTGTGGACCATGACGGGCAGCTCGGCGTCGATCGCCATCGCGAGCTGGCGCGTGAACGCGTCGTCCTCGGCGGGCGTCATGGAGTCGTAGCCGACCTCGCCGACCGCGACCACGCCGTCCTTGGCGAGGTAGCGCGGGATCTCGTCGAGCACCTCGGTGCAGCGCGGGTCGTTCGCCTCCTTGGGGTTGAGGGCGATGGTCGCGTGGTGGCGGATCCCGAACTGCGTGGCCCGGAACCGCTCCCACCCCAGCAGCGCGTCGAAGTAGTCGAGGAACGACCCGACCGTCGTGCGGGGCTGCCCGAGCCAGAACGCGGGCTCCACGAGCGCGCGCACGCCCGCGGCGTACATGGCCTCGTAGTCGTCGGTCGTGCGGGAGGTCATGTGGATGTGGGGGTCGAAGATGCGCATCAGGCGTCCTTGCTGTGGTTCGCGAGAGGGGTCGGGGGTGCGGGGGTGAGGTCGGGCGCGATGCGCGCGACGTCGTCGGGCACGACGCGGCCCGCCGCTCGGCGCTCGGCCGCGAAGTCGCGGGCCATGCGCGCGAGCTCGTCGTCGGCGCGCTCGTCGAGCCCGGCGACCGCGTCGAGGCTCACCCCCATGAACACGAGCTTGAGGACCGCGTGGCGCCACGCGTGGTCGTCGAGGTGCGCGGCCGCGAACGGCCCGACGGCCGCCGCCACGAGGCTCTGGTCGTTGGCGCGCAGGGCGTCGGCCGCGAGCGCCGTCCCGGCCGACGCGAGCGCCGGGGGCACGGTCCCGGCGAGGGTCAGCGCGTCGAGCCCGCGCAGCACGCCCCGCCGCTCGGGCGTGTCCCCGCGCTGGTAGGTCTCGGTGAGGCGAGCCGCGAGGGACTCGCCGTCTGCGGGCAGGGATCCCGCGAGCGCCACGACGAGGCGGGCGCGGGCGGCGTCGTCGAGCGTCCCGTGCAGGACCCCGGCGGGGTCCAGGTCGGGGTCGAGGGACGTGCGTCCCACGGACCGCCCGGCCCGTGCCAGGTGCCCGACGGCGGAGCCCGGGTCCGTGGCGACGTCGCCGCACGCCGTGGCCAGCCAGGCGGCCTGCTCGTCGGTGAGCAGGCCCGCGAGGGCGCCGGGATCGCCTGCGGTGGTGGGGCGGCCCGGTGCGTCGGTCAGGTCGGGGGTGGTCATCGGAGTGCCTCCTGGGGTGTGGATGCGGAACCTGCGGTGCTCTGGTGCCAGGCGGCCCAGGCGCCGGTCATCGCGGCCATGCTGCGGTGCGCGAGCCCGGGGGCGTCGTACGAGTGGCGGGGCAGCTCGACGGCCGCGACCCCCGTGTACCCGATCTCGCCGAGGGTGCCCAGGGCCAGCGCCAGGTCGAGCTCGCCGTCCCCGAAGGGCAGGTGCTCGTGCGCGGTGTGCCGCATGTCGTCGACCTGCACGTTCAGCAGGTGGGGGGCCGCGGCGAGCAGCGCACCGCGCACCCCGTCGGGCTCGACGACGACGCAGTGCCCCAGGTCGACCGTCACGCCGAGCGCGTCGGGAGCGCCGGCGTCCTCGCGCAGCCGCAGCGCGTCGGCGACGGTCTCGACGAGCATCCCGGGCTCGGGCTCGAGCGCGAGCCGGACACCGTGGTCACGTGCGTGGGCCACGACGCGCGGCGCCCGGGCGAGCAGACGCTCCCACCCTTGCTCCACCGTCGTGCCTGCGGGCAGGACGCCCGAGAAGAAGGAGACGCACTCGGCGCGCAGACCCGCCGCGACCTCGACCGCGCGGCACAGGAAGCGGACCCGGAGGTCGGCGAGGTCCGCGTCGGGGTCGAGGAACGTCGGGTGGTGCTTGCGGAACGGGTCGAGCAGGAAGCGCGTGCCCGTCTCCACGACCACGCGCATCCCCAGGTCGTCGAGACGTCGCCGCAGGCGAGCGACCTGCGCGTCGACGTCGTCCGCGAACGGGTCCAGGTGCGGGTGCCCGAGCGTCAGGGCCACCGCGCCGTACCCCTCGTACGCGAGGACGTCGAGCGTCACGTCGAGCGGGTGGTCGGTGAAGCCGTTGGTGCCGTACCCGAGGGTGAACGGCATGCGGGGCTCGGGAGGCATGCGAGACACGGGAGGCGCGGGCCGCGGCGGGACGGACCCGGGAGCCACGGACCCCGACGGCGCCGAGGTCTCGCTCATGACTCGCTCAGGCCCGGGTTCGGGCTCACCCTGCGCCGACCCCGGGCCCGCAGGGCACGGCCGGCGAGCTCGACCCCCGCGAGGACCGCGACCGACCCCAGGCTCCCGCCCCGTGCCGCGAGCGCCGCCTGGAGCGGGACCATCGACCGGATACCGGCCTTGGTCGCGGCGAACGCGTTCCGCGCGTCGGGCGAGCCGACCGCGGCGGCCTGGTGCGGCAGGCACGACGCCACGTAGACCCCCGCCGAGACGAGCGAGGCCAGCGCCGGCACGACGGTGGTTGCTCGGCCGGTCGTCACCGTGCCCGCCGTCGACGTGCCCGCCGACGACGCGGAGGTGAGCGCCGCCGTCGGGCGCCTGCGCAGCGAGCGCAGCGCACCCACCGCGACCGCGCCCGCCACGCTCACCGTGCCCGCGGCCACCGCCGCGGCGACGGGCTGCGTCGTCCCGTGGACCTCGCCGCGCGAGAGGACCGTGACCCCGGCCGTGTGCACCGTGAGGGCAGCTGCGGCCGGGAGCGCCGCACGCACGCGACCCAGACCCGCGCCCATGAGGACGTCCAGACCCCGGCATGCCGCCATGACGACGGGCCCGGACGCGTGGTTCTTCGCGACCAGGTCGTACGTCCACACGCTCGCCGCGAGCGGGACCGCGAGGGCGAACGAGCGCCGCCCGCCCCCGACCCCCGCGAGGGCGAGCCCCGCGACCGTGAGCCCCGACGCGACCCCGAGGGCCTGCGTGGGCGAGACCCGACCCGAGGGCAGCGGGCGCTCCGGGCGCTCGACCGCGTCGAGCTCGCGGTCCGCATAGTCGTTGAGGGCCATCCCGCCCGCGTACAGGCACGCGGACGACAACGGCAGGAGCGCGAGGCGCCACGGCCTCACGTCGGCCCCCGCCGCAGGCCCGGCCGCGCGGCGCGGCCGGCCGAGCCGACCGGCCGCGGACGCCCCGGCGAGGGTGTCCCCCACGACCGACAGGACCGCCGGGGCCCGGACCAGGTCGAGGTAGTCGCGCAGCGTCACGGCTCGCCGACCTCGGTCCGAGCCTGGTCCGCCTGCGCGCTCGTCCGGTGCGCCCACACGCCCAGCTCGCGCGTCTGCTCCGCGAACGAGTGCACGTCCGAACCCCACGGGTCCTTGAAGAAGAAGCCCATCTCCGGCACAGGCCCGGACAGGCCCGCCGCGTCCGCGAGCGCCAGCAGGCGCGCGAGGTCCAGCACGAGCGGGGCGGCGAGCATCGAGTCGTAGGCGCTCCACGTCGTCTGCAGGGTGAGCCGCGACCCCAGGAAGCCCTCGACGTGGATGTGGTCCCACGCGACCTTGATGTCGCCCAGGTCGGGGACGTTGTCGATGTGCAGCGGGGTCACCTTCGTCCCCGTCAGGTCCTGCAGCCCGCGGTTCTTCGAGACGAGCTTGCTCTGGACCGCGTGCGGGTCGGCGAGCGTCGCGCCGTCGCCACCACCGAGGAGGTTCGACCCGGCCCAGGACAGCACGCGCAGCCCACGGGCCGCGAGCGCCGGGGCCAGGACCGAGCGCAGCCAGGTCTGACCGGTCTTGCCGTCCTGCCCGGCGAACGGCACGCCACGCTCGGTCGCGAGGGCGTGCAGCGCCGGCAGGTTCATGCTCGCCGAGGGAGTGAAGCCCGCGTACGGCGCCCCCGCGAGGAGCGCCGCGTACGCGGTGACCGAGCTCGCGGGCAGGACCTCGCGCTCGGGGTCCTCGATCGCGGCGCGCAGCAGATCCAGGTCGTCGAGCTCGGCGGCCGGTTCCGGGAGGGGCTCGGTCGAGGCGAGGTCGATCACGACGACGCGGGCCAGGCCGTGACGGTCGCGGAAGGACCGGATGTCCTCGGCGAGGCGCTCGGCGCTCGCCGCCTGGGAGCCCGTGCGGTGGGCGGGGTCGTAGCCGGGCCTGATCTCGGCGTCGGCCGCGTCGAGCTGGGGGCGCACGGCCTCGAGGAGGCGGTACGGGATCATGCCTGCCTCGACGAGCATCTCGGCGCGCTTGCCGAGCGGGGTGTCGCTGATGTCGTGGCCACCGACGACGAGGTCCGTGAACGCCGGGAGCGCGACCGTGTCGAGCGGCGACTGCGCGGTGACGCAGCCGGTGGGGGCGCTGAGCCCCGAGGAGATCGCTGCCAGGCCGAGCGTGGCGGTCGTCGCGACGGATCCTCGTGCCCCGACGAACCAGATGCCGGTGCGGCCGTGGTCCCAGGTGGGCTGGTGGGGTGAAAGGTGCATCGTCGCTCCTGGTCCCGTCGGTCCCCGCTGACAGGACCGAAGTGCGGAGTCGGGGGCCTCGTCGCCCTCGACGGGCTCCGTCCCGTGGCGGGCACGCTCGCGCGAGCGAGACGTGCCCAGTCCTGCCGGGCTGGTGGCCGTGCAGCGACCCTAACCCCCCTTTTGTCGATGGTCAATCAAAAGCCGGACGGCTGTTGTGCCGACTTTCGGATTCGACGACAAAAGAAAGGTGCCGAGGGCAACGCTCGCGCGTCACCCTCGGCACCCCGGTACGTCACCCTCGGCGGGGGTGGGCGTCACCCTCGGCGGGGGTGGGGCGGCCCGTCAGCCGGCCGACGAGAAGTCCAGCTCGTCGTCGGCCACCGCGATGACCGACCACGTGCTGCCCTCGGCGTCGCTCAGCTCGTACGACGGGACCAGCACCGCTCCGCCGTCGGCCTGGTAGTGCACCGCCCAGCCGAGCCGGGCCGACGTGATGGTCACCTCGTCCACGGGCCAGGAGAAGGCAGCGCCCGCACCGGCGGTCGGCGGGACGACCGGCACCTCGGGCTCGACCGGGGCGACGTCCGTCGTGGCTCCCTCCAGCAGCATCGACGCGTCCCCGCCACGTGCGTAGGCGATCATCGCCGGGCTCCCGAACCGCGGGTCGCCCAGGCGCTCGACGGCGACCGTGGGGCTCACCACGGCGTAGTCACCCATCGGGACGGTCGGGGCGAGCGAACCGTAGAGCGAGGACAGTCCCGCTCCCGAGTACGTCATGCTCCACACGATGCCGGTCCGTTGTCCCTCGACCACCTGGGCCGCGCTCACCGCGAGGATCTTCCCCTCACCGTCGTACGACTCGGTCGTGTACTCGAAGGCGGCCGGGTCGAGGCCGAGCGAGCCGAGCACGTCCTTGCTCGTCGAGATCGCGGCGTCGGGCGCGGGAGCCTGCCCCAGGTCCTGCTGACCGCACCCGGCCTGCGGGTCGGCCTCCATCTCCTCGGTGGTCGCCGTGCCGCTCCCGGGGACCGCGACGACGGCGCACGCCCACGGGTCCTTGCTCGGGTCGTTGAACGAGACGCTCGTCGTCCCGTCCGGCTGGACGCTCACGGTGGGCCCCTGCCCGTCGTTCGGCCCGACGGTCCACGTCCCGTACTCCTGCCGGGGCTCACCCGCGACGCCCAGCGCCGAGGCCACCTTCGCGGCGGTCTCTGCGGAGAAGGTCCCCGCGGCGTCGAACGCCCACGCGGGAGCCGACGTCCCCTCGGTCCCGAGCCCCGCGGACGTGAACACGGTCCGACCCCCGAAGCCGTGCATGCTCGACATCTTCGCGTCACCCGCACCCATGGCCGCCCCCTCGGGCGCGGCCCCCCGGCTGCCCGCCGCGAGGTCCTGGAGGGCGATGGGCGCGTCCGCGGTCGCGACCGACGTCCCGCCGCCCGAGCCCCCCGCACTTCCGAGCGCGTACCCGCCGACGCCGAACGCGAGCACGCCCGCGACGGCCGCGGCCGCCGCCCCGGCGAGCGGGACACGGCGCCGCTTCTTCTCGCGGTGCACAGCCAGCTCGTCGGTCTCGTCCGCTCCGGCGCCCGACGACGTCGCTCCCGTCGAGTCGTCCGGCGCGCCCAGGGCGCTGGCCGCCACCGAGCCGAACGAGTCCCTGAGGTGCGCGCGGACGGTCGCGTCCTTGGCCGCGATCGCCGCGAGGTCGGGCGTCGCGGTCGCCGCCGGGTCGGCGTCGCGGACCCGGTCGTACGCCTCGTCGGGCGTGTCGTCGACGGGGGGTCGGGGGGTCGTGTCGTCGGTGCTCATCGGGAGCCTCCAGCTCGTCGATCCGGGGGCCCGGATCCTCTACCCCGTCTGTGTCGTCACGCCTCGGTCTCTTGCACGGGCCCCGACGGTCGCACCGCCGCACGGACCTGGGCGACGGGCACCTCGCCCGTGTCGCCCGCGCGCGCCTGCGCGGCCCAGGCGTCGCGCAGGCGCGAGCGCGCACGGGACAGGGCCGCGTCGGCGCCGCCGCGGCTCACTCCCAGCACCTGCGCGAGCTGGTCCCCCGTGAGGCCGTCCCAGGCGTTGAGGAGCAGGATGCGCCGGTCCCGCGGAGCGAGCACGCCGAGCACGCGACGCACGTGGTCGTCGGTCAGCGCGAGCGACTGCGGGTCGACGTCGTCGGCCTCCTCGGGCACGTCGGCCACGAGGACCGGGCGCATCTTGCGCCGGTGGTTGGCGAGGACGAAGCCGGCCGTGCGGTAGAGCCAGGGCAGCTCGGCTCCCTCGGGGACGTCCTCCCGCCGTCGCCAGGCCGTCGCGAAGACCTCCGCGGTGAGGTCCTCGGTGTCCGGTCCGGCACCTCCCGCGCCCGTGGGGAGCCTGCGCCGGAAGTAGCGGTAGACGGCAGTCGTGTGCGCGGTGAAGAGCGCCTCGAACCAGGCGTCGTCGCGGGTCGGGGGCGTCACTGAGGCTCCAGGTGGGATGGCCGGCATCGTCAACCTCCCTGTGTCGTGACGTCGTCGTTCCTTGCAGGCTCGCCGCAGGGTGCCACCTGGCCACGCGGCCCGCGCCTGCGCGTCCTGCTCCGATCATGCCTCTACCCTGATGCCATGAGCGCCATCGACGACGCAGGCCCGACGACGCCACCGACCTCCCGCCGTCCGCGCCGCAAGGGGCGCCGGGCAGGCTGGATCGTGCTCACGATCTTCCTGCTCCTGGTCGGGCTGCTCGTGTGCGTGGGCCTCCTGGTGCGCGACGCGCTCGCTGCCCGCTCGTCGTTGACCGACGCGATCGACCGGTTGCCCGCGGTCGAGGAGGCGCTGCGCGCCGGCGACGGCGCGGGCGCTCAGGCCGCGCTGGCCGACGTCCAGCCCCTCACCGCCGACGCCCGCAGCAACACCGACGGCCCCCTGTGGTGGGTAGCCGGTCGCCTGCCGTTCGTCGGTGCCGACGTGAGCGCGTTCTCGACCGCCGCCTGGGCGGTCGACGAGATCACGCAGGACGTCCTGCCGCCCCTGACTGAGGCTGCGGCGCTCGTCTCGGAGGGTGGGATCCGGGTCCAGGGCGGGACGGTCGACCTCGCCCCTCTCACCGCGGCAGCACCGGCCGTCGCCGAGGCCGCCGACACCATGTCGACCGTCGTCGGGCGCGTCGGCGACATCGACGTGACCGCGCTGCAGGACGTGCTCGCCGGTCCCGTCTCCGACCTCCAGGACAAGGTCTGGACGCTTGACGGGCTCGTGACGACCGCCGACCGCGCGACGACGCTCCTGCCCGCGATGCTCGGGGGCGACGGGCCACGGACCTACCTCGTCATGGCGCTCAACAGCGCCGAGCTCCGCTCCCCCGGAGGCATCCCCGGGGCGTTCGCCGTGATCGGCACCGATGCGGGGCGCATCTCGCTCCTTGACCAGGCCTCGACGCAGGACGTGGGCCCGTTCCCGGAGGGCATCAGCCCCTTGGCCCCGGCCGACGAGGAGCTCTTCGGCCCGAACATGGCCGTCTACGTCCAGGACACGGTGTACACGCCGGACTTCCCCACCGCGGCTCCCCTGGCCGCCGCGATGTGGCAGGCCTCGAAGGGGCAGGCCGTCGACGGGGTCCTGACCCTCGACCCCGTCGCGCTCTCCTACCTGCTCGAGGCCACCGGTCCGATCGACGTCGCGGGCGCCACGATCGACGCCGGCAACGCGGTCGACGTCCTGCTGTCGGACGCGTACGAAGAGCTCGAGCCCGGCCCCGAGACGGACGCGTTCTTCGCGGCAGTGGCGGCAACGGTCCTCACCACGGCCCTGTCGGGCGACACCGATCCGCAGAGCCTGCTCGGCGCGGTCCAGCGAGCGACGAGCGAGCACCGCGCCCTCGTGTGGTCGAGCCACGAGGACGAGCAGTCGATGCTCGCCGACACCGTGGTCTCCGGCGACATCTCGTCGTCCGACCGCGCCGCGGACTCCGTCGGCGTCTTCTTCAACGACGCGACCGCGGGGAAGATGAGCTACTACCTCGACTCGAGCGTGCAGCACGTGGCGAGCGAGTGCACGGCGTCGGGCCGTACGGACACGTTCCAGGTCGACCTCACGTCGACCGCCCCCGCCGACGCCGCGACGGACCTGCCCTGGTACGTGACCGGTGGGGGGATCTCCGGGACCCCGCCTGGCAGCATCCGCACCGACCTGTTCCTCTACCCGCCCCGCGGGGGGACCATCCTCGACGTGACGGCCGACGGGACCCTGGCCGGCAGCGAGGTCGTCGAGAACCACGGCCGTGCCGTCGCGACGCTCCCGCGCGAGCTCGCCCCCGGGCAGAGCACGAGCGTGACGTTCACGGTCGCGACCACCGACGGCGGCGACCCGTCGGGCACCCGGTGGATCGACCTCTGGTCGACCCCGACGATCGACCAGCCGGGGCTCGCGACGATCGAGGTCCCCGCCTGCGGATGACCGTCGACAAATCACGGCGAGACAACGATTCCTCAGGATTGTCTTTTCACCCGGACAACCGTCCACTTCCTGACCGATAGTCGCTACCCTCAAAAGTTCAGGGTCCAGTGACGGTACGAAGGCGCGCCGAGGCTTCGACCCTTCCTTTCATCGACCGCCACGACCAAGACTGGTGAAGACGCCATGAGCACTTCAAGAACCACACGCTGGGTGCGGGGGCTCCTCGTCGCAGGGCTCGTGGGTGCGACGGCTCTCGTCGGCCCTGCGGCGAACGCGTCCGTCGAGTCCCCCGAACCGACCCCGACCGGGGGCGACTACGTCGAGACGACGCCGCCCCCCACGATCGAGCTCACGGTGCTCCAGCCCGTGTGCGACGGCGACGTGCCCTACCTCGAGTACGACGTCGACGTGACGGGCACCCCGAACGACACCGTGACCATCACGTGGCTCAACCCCTCGGGCGCGAACGTCGTCCAGGCCGGGCTGCCCCTCTCCGGTCGAGTCCTGTGGCCCGGCGCCACGGTGGACGCCGCCGGCAAGCCCACGGGCTGGCCGGGCTGGGTGTTCGAGAACGGCGAGTGGGTCGAAGGTGGCAGCTTCGGCTGGGTCCGCCCGACCGTGAACGTCCTCTTCCAGGTCAACCCCGAGACAACGGTCTCGGTGGCCTACCCGCCGTCCAGCCCCAACTGCAACACGAACCCTCCGGGCAAGACGACGCCCCCCGGGAAGACGACCGTCGACGGCAAGGTCACGACCGTCTCCAACAAGGCCGGCGCCCAGGAGAGCGGTCTCGCCGCGACGGGTGCCACGGTCGGCAAGTTCGTCGGCATCGGTGCAGCGCTCCTGCTGGTCGGTGGCGGACTCGTGCTGGTCGCGCGTCGCGGCCGCAAGGGCGACGCCTGACGAACCGCACCCCCGTGACAGCAGGAAGGCCCCCGGTGACGATCACCGGGGGCCTTCCTGCTGTGCGGCGTGCTCAGGTGCTGGCGCCGTGCCGGCACCAGGTCACGCGGAAGCCGTCGCCCACGTCGCGGCGTAGAGGCGCTGCTCGAGGCCCTCGAAGGCCCAGCGGTCCGCGATGAGGGTCGGTCCGTTGGGCGAGTCCGGCACGAACCACTGCATCTGCTCGACCGTCATCTGCTCCGCACCCGAGGCGTCGACGCAGCTCAGCTCGAAGCGCGTGAGCGTCGCGGGCTGCCCGTCGATCTCGACGTCCAGCTTGCTCGTCTCCTTGGACGCGCCCACCGTGAGCTTGCCGGTCCCGGGGCAGAAGGCGCCCTCGGGGACGTAGGCCTGGGTCGTGTCGACAGCCGCGACCGGGTCACCGTTCAGGACGTCGAAGCTCGGGCACGCCTCCGACTCGGGGCACCCGCCCGCGCGCACCTGGGTGAGCCCCTCGGACGGCTGCACGACCGACCAGTAGTCGGCCGCGAAGAGAGCCAGCGGGCCGACGTCCACGGTGTTCGTGTGCTGCCCCTCGTGCTCGTCGTGGGTGTCTGCGGCCGCCGGACCGGAGCCGGACGGGTCGGTGCTCGCGGTGCCCTTGTCCGTCGCTCCACCACCGGAGCACGCCGAGGCCAGGAGCCCCACGCCCAGGACGACCCCGACGAAGGGGACCAGGCGCGCACGTGCGGTGCCACGCCGTCGGGCCTGCGGGGACGTCGCCGCTGCTGCGGCCGAAGAAAGGATCACACGGTGCTGGTGCACGGGTACTGCCTCACTCATGTAGGTCGGCCCCGGCGTGACCCACTGGGGAGGGTCGCGCCGGGGCCTCGGACGATTTCACGCTACTGATGGCTGCCGGAAAGGGTGATGAGGGGATCCCACATCCTTGCCGGGGAGGTACGGGATTCCCCGTACCCGACGACGTCCGTGGGACAGGCGGGCCGGCCGAGGCGCCGAGGCGCCCGCCCCACGGAGGTCAGCGGTCGGACGACGTCAGCAGGCGCCTCCGTCGGTCCATGCCCCCCACTGCTGAGCCCCCGGGGTGTCCCCCTGGTTCCAGTACTTCGCCGTCCACGTGCGCCCTGCGTGGCTGACCTGGGCTCCGCCGGCGTAGGTCGCCGTGGCGGACCAGGCCGTCGCGGTGCAGACGCCCGTGCCACCCGTGCCACCCGTCGTGCCGCCCGTGGTGCCGCCGGTCGTCCCGCCCGTCCCGCCCGTGGGCTCGACGACCGTGACGCCGCGCGGGTAGTCGTAGGTCGTCGAGTAGGACGTCCCGTTGATCGTGACGATCACGTTGGAGAACTGCGCGATCGGCATCGTCCACTTGAGCTGGTTCGTGATGCTCCCGCCCGCGGGGATGCCGCCGAGAGGCACCGTGAACTCTGCCGTGTGGAAGTCGCCCTTGAGGCCGCCGACGTTCGGGCCGACATGACCCTGCTTGGTCGTCGTCGTCTTCATGCCCGACCAGTCGCTCATCTCGCCCGTGTCCGTGGTGCCGTACTGGAACGAGACGGTCGCACCCGCCGGGATGGCGGTCTTCGACCTGTTGGTGAACACGACCTTGGGGTTGATCGGGTAGTTGCTGTCACCGAGCGCGAACTGCGTGTAGTCGATGCTCAGGTCGATCGCCTGCTTCGGCATGACCCGGTCTGCGTTCGCCTTGGTGGCGCCGTAGGCCGTGGTCGTGCTCAGCTTCGAGTGCATGAGGTCGACCATGGTCTGGCCGATCTCGTACTGGCCCTTGGTCTGGTTGTAGCCGTAGTCGCCCGCGAGCTCCCAGATCATGACGCCACCGAGACCCGTGTCGGCCACGTAGTCGGTCTTGGCGCCGATCGCCTGCGTCGTGTCACCGGACAGGAAGACCTTCTTGCTCGCGTTCCACCACCACTCGTTCTTGGTGACCGGGTCGAAGTGGTGCACGTACGAACCCGTGACGGCCGTCGGGACCTTGTAGGAGGCCGCGTAGTCGCCCGCGATCCCCTTCTGCAGGTTCAGCGCGTGCCAGATCGGGTTCACGCCGGCCGGGACCGCGTTGCCCATGGGGTCGGAGTCGAACCAGAGGTTGTCGACACCCTCCGCGCCGTAGCCGCACTTGCCGTTGGTCCCCGCCGGGCACGTGAAGCCCGCGGGCGGGACGGCCTTGCCACCCATGCCGTCGGTGCCGCCCTGCACGCCCTGGAGGCCGCGCGTGTAGAAGCCGACGCCGAGGTTCACGCGCCCCGCAGGCATGGCGCCGCGGAAGTAGTGCGCGGCCCAGTCACCGTTGAGGTAGCCCATGCCCTTGTACGCCGTGTACACACCCGCGGCCGTGAGCTCGGGGTCCTTGCCGTCGTCGAACAGCGGCGAGTTGCCGCCGACGTGCTCGTTCCACGCACCGTGCAGGTCGTACGACATGAGGTTGACGTAGTCGAGGTACTGGACGACCTGGAAGGCCTCCATGCCTCGCAGCAGCCACCCGGACGACGGCGTCGCGGTCGTCAGCATGTAGTACTCGCCGTCCTCGGCGCCCGCCTTGTCGAGCTTCTCGCGGAGCGTCTTGAGGAGGTTCACGTACCCCTGGAAGTGCTGCCCACGCTTGGCGTCCGAGAACGCGAAGTCGTCGGGGTTGCCCGCACCCTTGTTGGACGTGGGGTACTCGTAGTCGATGTCGATGCCGTCGAACCCGTACTGACGGATGAACGCGACGGTCGAGTCGGCGAACGTGTCGATCTTCGCCTGCGACTCGGTCATGGTGTAGAAGCCGCCCGAC
This sequence comes from Oerskovia sp. NPDC057915, assembly GCF_042887685.1. NCBI lineage: Bacteria > Bacillati > Actinomycetota > Actinomycetes > Micrococcales > Cellulomonadaceae > Oerskovia > Oerskovia sp. NPDC057915. The sequence goes on from NZ_JBHVOS010000017.1 coordinate 74,411, forward strand.
GCGACACGGTTGCCGTTCGCGTCGAAGTAGCCGCCCGTCTCTGCCCAGCCTCCGACGGCGGGGATCACCTTCACGCCCGGGTTCGCCTTCTTGTACTTGGCGAGCAGGTTGAAGTGCCCCTTGTAGGACAGCGTCGGGTCCATCTCGGCCCCGGCGACCCCCGGCCACGTCATGTCGGTCGACGCGTTGCCTGCGGCCTGCGCGTTGACCGAGATCTTGTTGTCGGCACCCACGTGCGCGAACGCGTAGTTGATGTGCGACAGCTTGTTCCAGGGGATGTCGCTCGCGAGGTAGCGCGGCTGGCCGTTGGCCCCCGTGCGCCAGTTCGAGAAGTAGCCGATCACTCGGCGGTCGAGGCCGTTGGGGAGCTTCTCGCGGCCCGCGGTGTCGTAGACGTCGCAGTAGGGGACGTCCACGCCCGGGGTCTTGTACATGCCGTCCGGACGGCACGCCTCGTGGCCCGTCACGGGGGTCACCGGGGTGGTCGTGCCACCCGTGGTGCCACCGGTCGTGCCGCCGGTCGTACCGCCCGTGGTGCCGCCGGTCGTCCCACCCGTCGTGCCACCGGTCGTGCCGCCCGTTGTGCCGCCAGTCGTGCCACCGGTCGTCCCACCCGTCGTGCCACCGGTCGTGCCACCAGTCGTGCCACCGGTCGTCCCACCGGTCGTGCCGCCCGTCGGGCCGCACGCTCCCTGGGAGGCCCACGGGCCGGAGGCCTCGGCGCCGGGGACGTTGTTCTGGGTCCACCACTTCGCCGAGTAGTTCACACCGTCCTTCGAGACGGTCGCACCGTTGGTGTAGGTCGCGGTCGCCGACCAGGCCGGGGCGCAGTCGGCGGCCGCGGCCGACGACGCAGCCGCGACGAGCATCGTCGCGAACAGCGCCGTCGTGGTCGCGAGGGCCGCGCCGACCCGGGCGCGGTGCCCGGAGAGTTTCACGTGCATCGAGTCTGCCTTCGTTGTGCGGAGCGCGGCACGCGGCGTGCGTGCAGCGCCAGAGGACCGCAGGGCGCTGCCCGGCGGAGATCAGGGGAGCTCACGGAGAGCTGGGGAGGACGTCGCCGAACCCGAGGTCCGCAGCGGCCGTCTGGCCGGTCAGCAGGACCTCGGGTCCGGCAGCGGCGAACCGCTACGTGGTACCCACCGGTGACGGAGCCTCGTTCGGCGTCGGTCCTCGGCGGGGGTCGTGGGGAGGGAGCCGGGGGGCGGGGCGGGGATCCCGCCCCCCGGCCCGACTCTCAGCAGGCGCCGAGCGCCTGCCACGGGCCGTACTGCTCGGCCCCGGGGACGTTGTTCTGCGTCCACCACTTGGCGGTGTACTTCTGACCGTTGTGCGAGACCGAGGCCCCGCCGTTGTAGACAGCCGTGGCCGACCATGCCGGGGCGGTGCAGGTGCCCGTGCCGGTCGTGCCACCCGTCGTCCCACCGGTCGTGCCGCCGGTCGTCCCACCCGTGGTGCCGCCGGTCGTCCCGCCGGTCGTGCCACCAGTGGTCCCACCGGTCGTGCCGCCCGTCGTCCCGCCGGAGGTGCCGCACGTGCCGACGAGCTCCCAGGGACCGCCGGCCGTGCCGGGCGTCTCGTTCTGGGTCCACCACTTGGCCTTGTAGTTCTTGCCGTTGTAGGAGACCGTCGCTCCGCCGTTGTAGGTTCCGGTCGCGGTCCACGCCGCGGCGCACTCGGTCCCGGTCCCGCCGGTCGTACCGCCGGTCGTCCCGCCCGTGGTGCCGCCGGTCGTCCCACCCGTGGTGCCACCCGTGGTGCCACCGGTGGTCCCACCCGTGGTGCCTCCCGTCGTGCCGCCGGTCGTGCCGCCGCCACCTGTCGGGTCACCGATCACCGGCCCGGCCGGTGCCGCACGGAACTTCGTCGCGAGCCCCTTGAGGAGCGAGCCGTCCTGGTTGCCCGTGAGGTCCCACCACATGGCGCCACCGAGCTTCTTGGCGGCGATGTAGTCGCCCTTCACAGCGACGGACTTCGGGTCGTCGAAGCTCCACCACTGGTTGCCGTCGTGACGCCACGAGGCCACCGATACCGGGTCGAAGTACCCCGTGCCGAGGTTCTTGAGCTTGTCGTAGTCCTCGTTGCCGGCCTCCCAGGTGCCGGGGCCGGCGTCGGTCGCGACGCCCCAGGGGGCCGACGACGTCGCGCCCTTCCAGCCTCGGCCGTACATCGCGAGCCCCAGGGTGAGCTGCTTCGCGGGGACGCCGGCGTCGAGGTAGGCCTTGACGGCCTTGTCGACGCTGTAGCGGCGGTTCGCGGGGCGCGTGTCGGTGGGGTCGTCGTACAGGTTGCCCTGGTGGCCCGTGAGGGTCTTGTTCCAGGCGCCGTGCAGGTCGTAGCCCTGGATGTTCCCGAAGTCGAGGTACTGGTAGTTCTCGGGGTCGTTCCAGCCGCCGGACGCGATGTCGTCGGGGTTCGCCGGGAGGAACGCGCTGAGCTGGTACTTCTTGCCCGTCGTCGCGCCGTAGGCGTCGAGCTGGGTGCGGAACTCCTTGAGGAGGGCCTTGAAGTTCGCCTTGTCGTTGGCGATGTCGACGATGTTGCCGACCTCACCGTTGAGCGAGCCGGGCCACTCCCAGTCGATGTCGAAGCCGTCGAACACGCCGGCCGCCGAGCCGGGGCCGCCGCGACCGTCGATGACGGGCAGGTTCCCCTTGAGGTACAGGTCGATGCAGGACGACACGAGCTTCTTGCGGCTCGCGTCGGTCGCGGCGGCCTTGGAGAAGTTCTTGGACCAGGTCCAGCCGCCGATCGACAGCATGGCCTTGATCTGGGGGTTCTTGGCCTTGAGCTGCTTGATCTGGTTGAACGAGCCGGCGAGCGGCTGGTCCCAGGCGTCGGCCACGCCCGCGACCGAGTTGGCTGCGGTGTAGCCCATGCCGTAGTCGGCCCAGGCGTCGCCCGCGCCGTCGGACCCGTTGGGCCCGGTGCCCTGCGCCTTGTTGGCCTCGAAGCAGGTGAGCGTCTGGTGGTGGATGTTGCCGAACGCGTAGTTGAGGTGCGTCAGGTCGGCGGCGGCGCCGGAGTCCTGGAGCTCCTTCATCTTGAAGTCGCGCCCGTAGACACCCCACTGGGTGAAGTAGGCGACGTTGCGGTAGCCGTTGATGGCGCTGTCGCCGGTCGCGGCGGTCGTGGTGGCTGCGGGGAGGGGGCTGGCGGTCGCGGCGACGGTGCCGGCGACCAGGGACGTCGCGAGCATGGCTGCCGCGGTCAGTCCCGCGGCCAGCTTCCTCGCCCGTCCTCGGGGGGTTCTCAGTCGCATGTGTATGCCTCACTGGGTGGGGGCTCTGTGCCCGGTGACCCGGACGTCGTTGCCCAGGAACACCCCGACCCTAGGGAGCGACCTGGCCCTCGTGAATCAGCGTTTCCCACATTGTTCACCTCGCGTACATACACAGTGGCGCGTAGGTGTTCCCCCCTACGTACCCCTGCGGGGCATACGGGTCGCCCCGCCCCCACGACCCGTCCGGCTCATCGTCCGACCCGGTGCGCGAGCACCGCGAGCTCGACCCGCGAGCGCACCCCCAGCTTGCGGAAGACGCGGCCCAGGTGCACCTCGACGGTCCGCACGGACAGGTAGAGCTGGTCCGCGGCCTCGCGGTTGGAGCCCCCTTGGACGACCAGGAGCGCGACGTCGAGCTCGCGCTCGGTGAGCTCGTCGGCCCAGCGGGCGCGCAGCTCGTCGAGGGCGTCGTCGGACACGTCGCTCTCGCGTGCGGCGAGGCGAGGCCTGCCCGACGGCGAGGCCCCCGCGTGCGGGACGCCTCCCCCGGGTGTCGTGGTCGGCACGGGCGGGTGGTCGGTGCGAGCGGAGGCGACCTGGAGGGCCTGGAGGTGTCCGAGGACGCCGGCGAGCTCCCCCTGCGCCTGCCGCGCCCACGCCCACGCCCCGGACTGCGTGAGGAGCTCGACCGCGGAGAGCAGGTGCTCGTGGGCCGCGGGCAGGTCTCCCCAGCGGGTCAGAGCCCGCCCGAGACAGAGCTCGGTGCGTCCGTGCTCGAACGGCGACGCGATCCCTCGGCCTGCCGAGGCGACCGCGTCGCGCAGCGCTACCGCGTCCTCGGGCCGTGCCAGGGCGATCTCGGCGCGGGCGAGCGTCGCGACACGGTTCGCCGGGGAGAGGTCCTTGGCCTCGACGCGCCGCCGCACGAGGGCTCGTTCGGCCGCGTCCGGGCGGCCGGCGAGGACCCAGGCCTCGACGTCGTCCATCCCGGGCAGGTGCAGCATGTGGGCGCAGTCGCGCCGGTCGGTCTCGGCGGCCAGCTCGAGCAGCGTCGCCGCCTGGGTGTGGTGGCGCGCGAACGACGCCCCGATGGCCCGGTCCACGAGGAGCCCCAGCCGGACGGGTCGCGACGTCGGGCAGGAGCAGGTCTCCTCGAGCGCGGTCGCGACCGTCCCCACGCTGCCGTGCACCGCCATGTCGAGGCGGCGCGCGACCGCGACCCCGGTCCCCGCGAACGGCAGTCCGACGGGCAGGCGGAACGCCGCCTCCTCGAGCTCGCGGCGCGCCTTGGTGATGTTCCCCGACCAGAAGTGGACGAGCACCTGCGCCAGACGGAGGTGCGCCTCGACGTACGGGGTCACGGCTCCCGACGGCGCGTCGAACCACCGACCGCCGTTGCGCACCGGCGCGAGGTTCGCGACCGCGCTGGCCAGCGCCTGGCCAGCGGTGTCCAGGGCGTCCTCGTCGGCCAGGGCGATCGCCCGGCTGACCTGCGCGTACGCCTCCTGCTCGGGCGAGAGGCACGAACCGGGCAGGGTGGCTCCCTTGCCGCGCTCGCCCACCCCGTAGTTGGCGAGCCACGACCGCACGACGTCGAGCCCTCCGACCCCCTGCGTGCAGCGTCGCGCGAGCCGCTTGGCCGCGTCGAAGGCCTGGGACGCGGCGACGCCGTCGCCGCGCTCGGCGTGCAGCGTCGCCGCGCTCGTGAGCCCCTTCACGACGTCGCCGATCTCGCATCCTCCGGCCGCGTCGCGAGGACGGCCCTCGTGGTCGACGCAACAGGTGCAGGCGTCGTCGTTGTCGGCGAGCGCGAGGAACGGGGCGATGACGTCGTCGGGCACCTGGCCCTGGACGTGCGTGAGCGCGGTGACGAGCGGGCCCAGGATGCGTGCCGAGCTCACGCCGCCCTCGCAGCGCGCGGCCCGTCGCAGCCAGTCGGCCGCATCGTGGACGTGACCGGACTGGAGCGCGGCCGTCCCCGCGACCACGTACGCCTCTCCGCGCTCCGTCGCGGCAGCCTGGCTCGCGGCCTCGCGGGCGACCTCGTGGGCCCACACCACGTCCCCGCGCTCGAGGAGCCGCTGGGCGAGGGACACGAGCCCGGGAGCGAGCGTCGGGTCCCCCGCGAGCGTCGCGAGCGCCGTGTGCCAGGTGGCGATGTCCTCCTCGCCGACCGCCGTGTGGACCGTCGCCAGCCGCAGGTGCGCGGCCGTGCGGTCCGCGAGGCGGGCGTCGCCGTGGACCAGCGAGCGCACCCGCGGGTCCGTGAACGCGAAGCGACCCGAGACCAGGGAGAGCTGCCCCGAGAGGGGCCCGTCGAGCACCTCCTCGATGCTCAGCCCCGACGCGGCGAGCAGCACGTCCGTGCGCTCGACGACCGCGACCGCCGCGACGAGCAGAGCGCGCCGCTCCTCGGGGGCGAGCCCGTCGAGCCGGTCGGCGAGGAGCGTGCGCACCGCGGGCACCGGGGGCAGCGGGTCCGGGAGGATCGCGGTGCCCGCGAGCTGCTCGCTCGACAGCAGCCGGGCCGTCTGGGCGATCGCCGCCGCGTTGCCCGCGAGGTTCTGGGCGAGCCGCGCAGCGACGTGCGGGGCCACCGCCAGACGCTCCTCGACGAGCAGGAGGTGCAGCGCCTCGGGCGGCCCCAGGGGTGCGAGCTCGCGGACCTCGATCGGGTACGGCAACGGACGGTCGAAGCCGCCGGGGACGGCGGTCGCGAGGAGCACGAGCGCGGCGCGACGCTGGGCGACGAGCCCGACGACCACGGCACGGCTGATCTCGTCGACCAGGTGGAGGTCGTCGGCGAGGAGCACGACCGTCCGGTCGGGCACCGCCTCCTCCAGGTACTCGGCGAGCGCGACCGCGCCGACCTCGGGCAGGTACCCGTACTCCGGGTCGGCGACGTCGAGCGGGCGCACGAGCCGGTCCGGCACCGCGCACCCGGTGACCTGGGCGACCTGGGACACGAGCGAGCGCACCGCCCCGCCGGAGCGTTCCGGGCCCACCGCCTGGGCAACCCTCAGGACCAGGGGCGGGTGCGGTCCGCTCGCCCCGTGCAGCGCCTCGTGGACGAGCTCGAGCGTGGTGCTCGCGCCCATGCCCGGCTCGCCGGTCCAGACGAACGCGCCCCGCCCGTCGGCGACCGCCGCGAGCGCGAGGTCGATCTCCGCCCGTCGCGACGACAGCCGTTCCGGCCGGTGCTCGGTGGACGTGCGGGACGTGCGCACCTGATCTGAGGTCAGGACTTCTTGCTGGCTGGCTGGCATGTCAGACCCTCCCGTCCGGGGCAACGATGGCCGGACGACTCTCAGGAATGTTAACAACCCGACGTAAAAGCGGGCATCCTGTCCTGTTACCCGTCAGTGTCTTCGGCAGCTTCCGTCGGGGGCGGTTTGCCGGGGCCTTCGAGCAGGTCTAGGGTGACCTCGTTCCTCCGTCTGCTACTGCCGAGAGATCTCGGTACCTCAGACGAGCACGGAACCAGAAGCAGATGAGAAGGAGGTGAGAGCGATGCCGGACGGCAGCAGTCATAGATCCCCGCACTGCGCGCTCGCTCCCCTCCACCCTGCCCGCTGACCCTTCCGGTCGGCTCTCCCGGCACGGCCCTCGGGGCGGTCGCCAGTGCGCTCCATGCACCGTCACCCCCCCTCGCCAGGACCTGCCCTGCCCGCACGCAGGGCGGCCCGGCGTCCGGTCGGCACCGTCGAGAGCACGGCGCCGGGAAGGACCACCATGTCGACGAGCACACACCTCAGTGCACCCTGCCCCGCGACCACTCGCAAGGGCTCCGCACCACTCCGAACGAACCGGGCCACCACCCCCGCGCCCGCTCCCCGCCGCCCCGACCTCGAACGCCAGTCGATCGCTTTCACGATCGGCCTGTACCTGTTCATCTGCACGGCCCTCCTCGGGACGCACCTGCTGGCCGCGGGCCACGACGACGACCCCGCCCAGGCACCGGTGACGACGACCGCCCCGACGGGAGCGACGCCGTCGGGCACCGACGTGGTGTCCCTGGACGAGCCGGCGGTGGCACCGTGACCGGGGCGACGCCCGTGGTCGCCCCGGCGCCCCCCGCCGGTGCCGCGCCCCGCACCGCCGCTCGCCGGTCGCCCGCCCCGGCCCGGCCGGCCCCACGGTTCGACCCCCAGGCGCTGCGTGCCCGCTGGCTCCAGGTCGCGTCCGAGGACCCGGCCGCTCTCGAGCGTGCAGCGGAGGTCGGCGTCGACTTCTCCCCTGCCTCCGGGCGCGTCTGGGAGACCGACGACCACGTGTACCTGCCCGTCGTGGCGACCTACCGGCGCGGCGAGCGCATCGAGCGCGAGGTGCTCATGTTCGCGCTGTCACCCGAACGCGTCGTGACCCTTCAGCCCAGCCGGCACTACCCGATCTTCGACAAGGCCATCGCCCGCATGCGGCGCACGCCGCGCCTGACCCAGACCTCCTACGGCGTCATGTACGCGCTGCTGTACGCGCTCAACGAGGCCGCCGAGCGCGTCATCCACCACGCGAGCGACCTGCTCGAGGACATGTCCGACCAGATCGAGGAGGCCACGCTCGGCTACGACCGGCGCGGGCGCGAGATCGGCGTGACCGACATGCAGGGCACCATCGCGCGCATGAACCGGGCCGAGGAGATCGTGTCCAGCACGCAGGAGTCCCAGCTCTCCCTCGCGCGGGCCGCGCGGCACCTGCGCAGCGAGATCGCCGACACCGACCCCGTGCTCGCGGGACTGGTCGAGACCCTCATCGCGGACGTCGACGGCGTCAAGGAGCACGCGAGCTTCGAGCACGACAAGGTCCGCTACCTCCAGCAGGCCATCATGACCTCGCTCGACGTCAAGCAGAACCAGATCGTCAAGGTGTTCACGATCATCACCGCGGTGTTCCTGCCGCCGACGCTCATCACGTCGTTCTACGGCATGAACTTCACGCGCATGCCCGAGCTCGAGTGGGAGCTCGGGTTCCCGTGGGTCGTGCTCGTGACGCTCGTCGCCGCGGTCATCCCGCTGGTGTACATCAAGCGGCGCGGCTGGCTCCGCTGACCCCCTCGCCCCGGCGGTGCTCGTGGACGTGCGGACGCCGTCGGGGCCACGACAGGCAGGTCGTGGTCCCGACGGCGTCGGGTTGCGCAGGGCCGAGGCCGCTACCGCGTCAGGTCAGACGCAGGAACCGACCACGCGCCACGGGCTCCAGTGCGTCTCGGTGCCCGGTGCGTTGGTGTGGACCCACCAGTTGGCCTGGTAGTTGACGCCCTGGTGGGACGCCACCTGGCCTGCAGTGTAGATGCCGGCCTTGGTCCAGTCCCCGTAGCATCCACCGGGAGCGTCCGAGTCGACCGGGCCGGGCTGCGACGCGCGGTAGACGTCCGCGGCCGTTCCGACCAGCTCGTCCTCGTAGTCGCCCGCGAGGTCCCACCACATCGAGCCGCCGAGGCCCTTCTCCACGACCCAGCTCGCCTTGAACTCGACCGCGCGCGGCGAGTCGACGCTCCACCACTCGTTGCCGTCGTAGCGCCACGAGGAGCCGGTCTTCTCGTCGAAGTACTCGGTGCCGTGGTCGCGCAGCTCGAAGTACTGCTTGTAGCCGGGCTCGTGCGTGCCCGCGGCGACACCGGCAGCGCGCTGCCAGACGCCGGCCTTGCCGCCGTCCTCGACGCCCGTCCAGCCGCGGCCGAAGGCCGGGATGCCCAGCGTGATCTGCTGGGGGTCGACGCCCCGGCTCAGGTACAGGTCGATGCCCTGCTCGACCGAGATGTCACCCGTGTACGACGGGTCGTCCTTCAGGTTGGACTGGTGCCCGGCCAGGTTCGGCGACCAGCCGCCGTGCAGGTCGTAGCCCTGGATGTTGCCGTAGTCGAGGTAGTCGAAGATCTTCGGGGCGTCCCAGCCGGCGTTGATGGCCGTCGGGTTCACGGGGATGTACGACGAGAGCAGGTACTCCTTGCCCTGCGAGGCGCCGTACTCGTCGAGCTGCTCGCGGAACTCCGCGAGCAGGGCCGTGAAGTTCGCCTTGTCGTTGACCGGGTCGATGAAGTTCTCGGGGTGCTGCGCCCAGGTCGGGGCCCCGGGCCACTCCCAGTCGATGTCGATCCCGTCGAAGAGACCCGCTGCCGCGCCCGCGCCTCCGCGGCCGCCGATCTCCGGCAGGTTGCCCTCGAGGTAGAGGTCGATGCACGAGGACACGAACTTCTCGCGGGACTCGGGCGTCGCGGCCGCCTTCGAGAAGAACTTGGACCAGGTCCATCCACCGATCGACACCAGCACCTTGGTGTCGGGGTTCTCCTCCTTGAGCTTGAGGAGCTGGTTGAAGTTCCCGGCGAGCGCCTGGTCGGCCGTGTCCGCGACCCCGTCGATCGAGTCCGCCGCGCTGACGGCGTCGACGAAGTCGGCGCCGGCGACACCGGCGCCGTCGTTGCCACCCGGTGCGGGCGACCCGTCCTTGTCGGAGATGAAGCACGTCAGGTCGGTCGGGTGGATGTTCGCGAACGCGTAGTTGACGTGCGTGATCTGGTCGGCCTGGCCGGTCTCCTGGAAGTCCTTGACCGTGTAGCCGTAGTTCTCGGGAGCCCACGACATGAAGTAGCCGACGTTGCGGTACCCGTTGATGTCGTTGTCGCCGTTGGGGCTGACTGCTGCCGGGGCAGCCGGGGCAGGGGCGGCCGTCGCGGCGCCTGCCGCGACCAGGCCCGAGCCCACGAGGGCGAGGGTCGTCGCGGTCACCACGGCACCGGCTGCGCGGCGGCTGCGGCGTGGTAGCGGGGATGGGGTGCGGGATGCGTGCAAGGGGAGGCCTCTTCGTCTTCCGTGCTGCTGACTCCGGTCCGTTCCGGAGCCCCGGGCGCCGGGTTCCTGGAAAGGACACCAGCGGCCGGGCACTCCCGAACCTAGCCAGCGCCGCGCGCGAAAGATGTACGGGGCTTCCACATGGTTCACAGCGGTCACATAAGGGATTTCCCTTACCAACCAGGCGAAACGCTCGAAACGTTACGAACGGTAGCCTTTCGCGCCTCGACGCCCCCTACGCCTCGACGAGGATCGTGACCGGGCCGTCGTTGACGAGCTCGACCTGCATGTCCGCACCGAACACCCCGGTCGCGACCTCGACGCCCTTCGCGCGCAGCGCCGCGACCACCTCGGCGACGAGCGGCTCCGCCACGTCCCCCCTGGCCGCGCCGTTCCACGAAGGCCGGCGGCCCTTCCTGGTGTCCGCGTAGAGCGTGAACTGGCTGACGACCAGCACCGGCGCCCCCTCGTCAAGCACCGACCGCTCGTCACGCAGGATCCGCAGCTCGGCGACCTTGCGCGCCACCAGCTCCACCTGCGCGGGCCCGTCGTCGTGCGTCACGCCCACGAGCACGACCAGTCCCGGTCGGTCGATGCTCCCCACGACCTCGCCGCCCACGCTCACGCTCGCGCGCGTCACGCGCTGCACGACGGCCCTCATGCGGCGCGACCCGGTCCGAACGCGACCCGTACCTCGCCCACGGGCTCTCCCCCGCCCAGGACCGGGGTGCGGCCGACGCGGTCGAGCGCGGCGCCGTCGGCCCCGGGAACATCCCTCGCACCCAGCACCGACAGCGCGGCGACCAGCACCGCGGGGCGCGGACGGGGCGAACCGTCGAGGACCTTGAACGCGAGCGCCCGCCCGTCCGGCAGGCCCGCAGCGTAGACACCGTCCGCCCCGTCCTTGGCGACGAGGCCCGGCACGGCCTGCATGACCTCGGTCGCGTCGCGCCCCGTCCCACCGACCATCTCCGGGAACGAGGACATCGCGCGCGCCACCAGGGCCTCGGGCGACCCGGGCGCCGTGGAGGGCGCCGCGGCCAACCGGCCGAAGGCCCGCGCCATGCCGAGCAGAGTCGTCGAGAAGAGCGGTGCCCCACAGCCGTCGACCGTGACGTGGAGGTCCGCCGCGTCGTCGCCCGTGAGCTCGAGCAGCGTCTCGCGGATCGCGACCTGGAGCGGGTGCGTCACCTCCAGGTACGTCGAGGTGTCCCAGCCGGCAGCGACGCACGTCGCGAGCATCGCCGCATGCTTGCCCGAGCAGTTCTGGGTGATCGACGCCGGGCCGTTGCCCAGCTCCTGCCAGGCGAACGCCGCAGGAGGATAGACCGGCATGTCCGGCGTGTTGCGCAGCGCCGACTCGTCGAGCCCGACGCCCGCGAGGATCTCGCGCGCCCCCGCGAGGTGGAAGTCCTCGGCGTTGTGGCTCGCGGCGCCGAGCGCCAGCAGGCGCGGCGGCAGGGACAGCCCGTTGCGGAGCATCGCGACGGCCTGGAACGGCTTGACCGACGAGCGGGGCCAGATCACGGTCGACGGGTCGCCCACCACGAGGTCCGCGGCACCCGCGGCGTCGGTCGTGACCAGGTGCCCCAGGTGCACGGACTCGACCAGGTCGCCCCGGACGACCTCCGCGAGCGGAGCGGCGGAGCGCAGCACGGCGGTCACCACCCGCCCGGACGGCGGTTGCCGCCCGACCCTCCCGAGCCGCCCGACCCGCGGCCGTACGGCTTCAGACGAGGACGCACGTCGACCAGGTAGATCACCGCGGGTGCGACCGCGAAGATGTTGAGGAAGCCGACGCTCGCCCCCATGGGCGGCAGGGCGATGAAGCCCAGCGCGGCGCAGACACCGAGGATGAGCAGCCAGAGGTTCTTGGTCAGCTTCCCCTCGGCCGTGTAGGCGTTCTTGGGCCGGCTCGCGGCGTCGATGAGCGCGACGAGCTGCGCGACGAACACCGCGAGGAAGAGGACGAGGTAGACGAGGGTCTGGGCTGCTCCGAACACGACACGAGCCTACGGCAGGACGCGCAGCGCCTCCGCGCGCGCCGCGCTCGCGACGCGCTCGTCCCACACGGCGAAGATCGCGTCCTCGTGGCGCAGCACCAGCGCCGAGGCGAGGTGCACGGCGTCGGCGCCCCGCAGCGCGTGGCCGTTCGCGCCCGCGAGGACGCTCGCCCGGTCCAGCACCTCGGGCGAGACCTCGACCAGGTGCAGCGCGGGCCAGAGCCGCTCCCACGTGGCGAGCGCCTGAGCCCGCTCGGCGGCGTCGAGGACCCCCGTGCGCTCGCCCGCGGCGAGCGCGGCGCGGACCTCGGTGTCGGACAGACGGCTCGTGCTGACGACGTCCGCCCGGTTCCACAGGGCGCTCGCGAGCTCGGAGCCGGGCTCGGCGACGCACAGCTTCACGAGCGCGCTCGCGTCGAAGTAGACCAGTGCCATGAGGCGCGCCCGCTCAGCGTCGGATGCGGCGCACGAGGCCCGACATCGCCGACTGCTTGGCAGCCGGGCGAGCGGGCGGAGTGTGCACGGGCCGCTCCTCGGTGGCCGGCGTCAGCAGGCCGTCCCGGGTCAGCGACGTGATCAGGTCCGCGCTGTCGATCGCGCTCAGCCGCGCGACCGGGATGCCGCGCTCGGTGATCACCACGTCCTCCCCGTCACGCGCCCGCTCGATCCACGACTTCAGCTCGGCCCGCAGGGCGCTGACGGAAACCTCCATCCCCTGAAGGTACCGGCCAACGCCCGGATTGCGTAGACCTCCACGCGCGCCAGTCCTGCGGATCTGCGGGGTGCGCGCCGCGGCGCGGCCCCGGCACGTTCGCGGCGCGGCCTCGGCACGTTCCGGGCGCGCCCCGGGGCGCTCCCGGCACGCCACGCGGCCGGTCAGAGCTCGTGCAGGGCCGCCCGGGCGTCCTCGGGGGACATCCCCGCGGCCTCGAGCGTGTCCACGATCGGGGAGCGCAGCAGCATCACGAGCGACTGGACCTGCCAGTCCCCCGCACCGACGGTCCGCGGGTCGGCCGCGGCCGCGGTGTCGGCGAGGATCTCCCGCGCGGTCGACGGGTCGCGACCCGCACCGATCGCCTCGGCCAGCACCCGTGTGCCGGCCGCGAACCGGTCGACGATCGCCGCGACGGGCAGGAGGTCGTGCTCGGCCCCCGCGACCGGGCGGGCCCGACGGGCCAGGACGCGGACGCTGCGCATGGCCCGGTCCACCAGGACCGCCTTGCGCTCGATGTCGCCCAGCTCGGTGCGGTGCTTGCGCCCCACGGGACTCACCCGCGACAGCTCCTGGGCGCTCGTCGCGGTGGCCTGCCACTCCTCGAGCGCGGGCTCGGACGCCCGTCCGCGCACGAGCGCGGCGTCCAGGTCGTCGACGTCCCCGGAGCGGAAGCCGCGGGCGAGCAGCTCGAGCGTCTCCGCGAGCTCGGTCGTCGCCTCGTCGCCCAGCATCCGGGGTCGACGGCGGGGGTCGCCCGGGGTGAGCGTCGCGACGAGCAGCGCGACCGCCCCGCCGACCAGCGCGTCGACCAACCGGCCTCCCGGGCCACCGGTCTGCGTCGCGGGCAGCCCCACGATGACGATGGCCTGCACCCCGGCCTGGGTAGCGAGCAGCACCCCGCGGTCGATGAACCGGGCCACCAGTGCGGACGTCGCGAGGACGATCGCGACCTGCCACCAGCCCGACCCGATGAAGTGGACGATGAGGTCGCCCAGCCCCACGCCGACCGCCACGCCGATCGCGAGCTCGCCGACCTTGCGCACCTGTCGGTCCAGGCTGAACCCGAGGCAGACCCACACCGAGACGGGCGCGAAGAACGGGTACGGGTGCCCGAACACGAAGTGCGCGATCCCGTAGGCGAGACCCGCCGCGAGCGAGGCCTGGATGATGGGCCAGAACGCCGCCCGGACGCGGGAGGTCCCCTGCCGCAGCCGAGCACGGAGCACCAGCCGACGGAACGCCTTGCGGGCCGTCTCGACCGCCCCCGGTTCCGGGGCCGTCGCTCCCCCGGCCGACTCCCGCGCCTGCGTCATGTGCTCCTGCTCACCGCGTCCCACCGTGCCGGGGTCCCGGCACGGTCCTCGGATACCGCTCTAGATCATGCTCTGGGGCGCGCCCTCACCCTTGGGGGTGATGCCTCGTGCGACCGGACCACGCGGTGCGGGACGGTCGACCGACACGCCCTCGCCGGGGACCACGACCTCCTGGGCCGCGGCTACCGCGCCCCCGTCGCAGTCGACGACGAGCTCCACGTCCTCGGGTGCGCTGCGCTTGAGGACCGCGAGCGCCACCGGGCCCAGCTCGTGGTGCCGGGCGACCGACGTCACGACCCCGACCGCGCGGCCGGGGGCGACCGTCCCGTCCGGTCCCGGGGCGCCGCCCGGCAGCCGCACCTCGGCCCCGGCGACGGGCAGCAGGTGGCCCGAGCCGTCGAGGTGGAGCATCACGAGCCGCCGCGGCGGACGACCCATGTTGTGCACGCGCGCGATCGTCTCCTGGCCGCGGTAGCAGCCCTTGTGCAGGTGGACCGCGGTGCGCAGCCAGTCGAGCTCGTGCGGGATCGAACGGTGGTCGACCTCGGTCGCGAGGCGGGGACGCCAGGCCTCGACGCGCAGCGCCTCGCTCGCCCAGGTCCCTGCGAGCCGCCACCCCGCGGCCTCCCGGGACGCGACGGCGTCGGGCAGGTCGGCGCGGGGCACCAGGACGAGGCGCCACGGCCGGTGCGCGCCGGGGTGCTCGTCGTCCGCCGGGCCGTAGCGCGTGCCACCGGGCGCGGTGCGCGGCCAGGGGTCGCGCCACGTGACGGGCTCGCCCTCCACGCCCTCGGCGTCGCGGGGCTCACCCAGGACGGCGATCTCGTCGCTCATGTCGGTGATCTCGACGCGCAGCGAGAACTTCATCCGGTCGAGCCATGCGGCCAGGGTCGGTGCGTGCGAGCCCTCGGTCACGAGCCACGTGGACTCGCCGTTGTCGACGACCCCCGCGGCGTGCTCGACGTGCCCCTGCGGGCTCAGGACGAGCAGCTCGGTCGAGGTGCGGGGTGTCAGGCCCAGGAGGTCCTGCGACGTGATCGAGTTGAGCCACGTCAGGCGGTCGGGGCCCGTGACCCGCACGACGCCCTGGTGCGAGAGGTCGACGACCGCGCCGCCCGACTCGAGCGCACGCTGCTCGCCCGTCGGGTCGCCGTAGTGCCAGGCCACGCCCGCGTCGGGCCCGGAGCCCGCGACCGCGCCGGGGCGCGAGAGCAGCGGGCTCGTCCGGACCGCGGTCTCGGTCGGGGCGGTCTGGGTGGCGTCGTCAGGTCCAGCGGTCACGGTGCAACAACCTCCTCGGCGCCGGTGGGCGCACGTCCGTCCGGCCGCGCGGTGGCGTCGGCCGTGCCTCATGCGTCGGAGGGCTAGAGGCGGTCCAGCTTCGCCGACGCATACGACTGCAACGGTTGACCGAAGGCTGCCAATTCCCAGACCCACAGGAGCTGGCCCTGGACGTTGCCGTAGAGCCGGTTCGACGCCGTGACCTCGGCCGAGGTGGACGTGCGCACCATGGCGTCGCTCGACAGGTCGACCCGACCGTTGCCGACGACGCCCAGGTACAGGGTCATGCGGCCCGACGGGTCAGCGATCATGACCTCGATCGCCGCCTTGTCCTCGGGCAGCCCCTCGGGGCGCTCGGGGGACACGCGCCAGTAGCCGGTCTCGGTGGACCAGATGCGCCCGGGCGCGAGGTTCCCCTCGCTGCTCGTCCCGGTCTCGTCGCTCGACGGGTCGAGAGCCTCGGCGGGGTCGTCGGTGGTCCAGGCCTCGGGCACGGTCTCGGGGGCCTCGGCCTCGAGGACGCGCAGGGTCGACTCGTACCGCAGGTACGGGCCGCCGTCGTGGTCGAACACGACGTCCTGGACGAACGGTGTCTCGGCGAGACCCGGGTAGGCGATGACTCCCTCGCCACGCCAGGAGCCCACGAGCCACGCGAGCGGGTAGGCCTCGGGGGCGAGCCCCTCAGGGAACGCGAAAGCCATCTGGTGGTACCTCCGGCGGTTCCGGTCCGGGGACCGGTGGTGACGACAAGGGAGCAGGACCGTGATCTCACCGGGCGACGGCGCCCGGTGCGACGCTCAGGTCAGCGCTGGCCCTTGTACAGCTTGTAGACGACGAACCCTGCGAACCACGTGATGGTCACGGTCGCGGCGATCAGCAGTCCCAGGAAGATGAGCTCGAGTGCATGCGTGGACATGTCGCCGATCCTACCGTCCGGCCTCTAGGCTCGCGCACGTGACCTCCCAGCCCGTCCCGCCGCCGTCCTCGGCCGTCCCGGCCGCCGTCTCCCGCTCCCTGGTCGTCAAGTCGACCGCGGGCCTCGAACGCCCCGAGGCGACCAACCAGGCCTTCACGGTCGCGGCCGCCGCGGTCGCTGCCGGGGTCGAGGTCAGCGTGTGGCTGACCGGGGAGTCGGCGTGGTTCGGGCTCCCGGGGCGTGCGAGCGAGCTCGAGCTCGAGCACGCGACGGCCCTGCCCGACCTGCTGGACGTGATCCTGTCCGCCGGGACCGTCACGGTCTGCACCCAGTGCGCCGTGCGCCGCGGCATCACGGAGGCCGACCTGCTCCCGGGGGTGCGCATCGCGGGCGCGTCGGTGTTCGTCGAGGAGGCGCTGCGCCCGGGGGCGCAGGCCCTCGTCTACTGACGCCTGGGCGTCGTCCGCCACGCGCACACCGCGACCAGGCCCGACGACGCAGCATCCGTCGCGCGCGCGTCGCACCGAGCGCCGTGGCGGGCTGTCAGCGCGAGCGCGACCTCTGCACCTCGCTCGTACCGACGGCCGGTCCGGCCCGGGCGTGATCAGTCCTCGACGCGGATGCCGAGCTCTGCGGCGAACAGCGGCGCCATCTCGACGAGCTGCGACGGGCTGAGCGTGGCCCCTGCGAGCCTCTCGAGGCTCGTGATCCGGCGCAGGCGCGCTCCGCGCAGGTCGGTGTGCGCGAGCCGCGCGCTCGCCAGGACGAGGTGGTCGACCGAGGTGTCCTCGAACGCGACGCGCGTGGCCTGGGCGTTCGTCAGGTCGAGCTCGTCCACGGTGCACCGCGTGAGCCGCAGGTCGCGGATCGTCGCCCCGCGCAGGTTGACGTAGCCGAGCTTGCAGTCGACCAGCTCGACCGACCGCCACCCCGACTCGTAGAGCTCCGCGGACCCGATCCTCGACCCGGCCAGCACCACGTCGTGCCACACGGACCGCGGGGCGCTCAGCAGGGGTGCGTCGACCCGTTCGAGCCGGGACTCGCTGAACGTCGCGGCCCGCAGGTCAGCCTGGTGCAGCGAGAGCCCGACGAGGTCGCAGCGCTCGAACGTGACGTCGGACAGGTCGGCGTGGGACAGGTCGCCACCCTCGAACCGCTCGTCGTGGCGGCGGTCCTCCGGGCCGATCCCCTCGGCGTCGCCCGGGGAGCGGACACCGGCACGCAGCCGTCTGATCCGGGGCGGGACGGTGGTCGAGGAGTCGTTCTGCGCAGGCACCGCACGACCCTACGCCTCGACCGCTCGCCGTACCCGCGGCACCTCGGTGCCGACCCGAGGAGACGGGGACGAGGGGACGCGGGGACCTCAGCGGACGGGGACCCGGGCACCCGCGGACCTCAGCGGGCGGGCGCGAACCGCCGGATCAGCAGGTACATCTCGCAGCCGAGGCACAGCCCGAAGGCCGCGTTGAGCACGGCTGCCACCAGGGCCAGCGCAGCCGCGACCGGCACCGCCACGAGCGACACCGTGAAGCCCAGGACCACACCGACCCCGGTGATGACGAACCCGACGCCCTGCGCGAACCGCGGCGGACGCGGGTCCTCGCGCTCCGCCGTCGGGCCGAGCCTGGGCTGGACGATCGTCTTGAAGACCCAGCCCTGCCACGTGCCCTGGGCCCCGCGCAGCGCACCCAGCAGGAAGCTCAGCGCGATGAACGTCAGCAACCACAGCGCCGCCTGGGACGCGCCCAGGAGCAGGGTCACGGCGAGCAGCAGGGCGGTGATCCCGGCGCCGACGCGAGGGCCACGCGGGTCGATGCCCCGGGCCACGCTCGGGGAAGGGTGCGGGTCGTGCGACATGGTGGCTCCTCGGTCGGCCCGCCCCGGTGGGCGAGCGGTGTCAGACGACGGACCCGGCGGGCACGTCGAGCGCCTCGACCGCCTGGGCCCGGTTCACGCTGCCGCTCATCCGAGCGACCTCTCGACCGGACGGGTCGAGGACGAGCACCGTCGGAGTGCGCAGTATGCCGAAGGTTCGCACGAGATCGTGGTGCTCGTCGACGTCCATCTCGCGATGTGTCACGTCGGTGCGCGCCGCGACGACCTCGTCGAGCACACGGGCCGTGTGCCGGCAGGGCGAGCAGAACTCGCTCGAGAACTGCACGAACGTGCGGTGCTCCCCCAGGACGATGCCGAGGGCCGCCCAGTCGACCGCGCCGTCCTCGGCCGCAGGCCGGGCCGCACGGACCACCCCCTGCCGTCGCTGCCACCAGAGCCCGAGCAGCACGCTCGCGGCGAGCACCACGACCAGGACCAGGATGCGCCAGACCATCGCGTCGACCTCTTTCCTCGGACAGCATCACGGCGGACCCGCCGTGCGGCAGGCCGCTCAGCAGGCTGTCGGCGGGCCGCTCAGCCCACGACCACGCGACCGACCACGAAGACCAGGATCCCCCCGACGGTCACGGGCAGCACTATCGCAGCAACAGCCGCCTGCCTGCGCTCGAGGGCCGGCAGCTGGTCGAACAGGGCTCGCAGCCCCGCGACCAGCATCCCCGAGACGACGCCCGTCCACAGCCCGTTGCTGATCGCGACCTCGGGCAGCACGTACCCGAGGCCGCCCCCGGCCGCAGCGGCCGCGGCGACCGTCACGACCGAGCTCCACCACCCGGCGAGGGGCAGCGCCGAGATCGCGGACGCGACGGCGATCGTCGCAGCGCACGTCACGACGAGCTCCGCGCCGGCGTCCGTGCGGTCGGTCGCGATCCAGCCCGCGGCCGAGACCGCGACGACCAGTCCGCTCACCGTGCCCAGGAGGGACTCGACGAGCCGCGGGCGGCCGTCCCGGCGCAGCATCTCGGCGACGAACGCCAACACGATGCCCATCGCGAGCACGAGCGGCAGGTTGCGCAGCGCGGGCTCGCCGTCGGTCGCGGCCACGACGGCGACGGCACCGACCCCGGTCAGACCGATCACCAGACCGGAGCCGCCCGGGGCGGGCTGCCCCAGCAGCGCGGGCCACCCGACCGCGATCAGCACGACGAGCGCGGCGGCCGCGAGCGTCAGGGGCAGGAGTCCGAAGAACGCGGCGGCGGCGACCGCCGCGGCCACCACGGACGTGGCGACGGCGCGAGAGGAGAGGCCCACTAGGCACACTCCCCCGACGACGCGAGCGGCGAGGGGGCGAGGGCGGTACCGGGTCCGGAGAGGCTGAGCACGAACATGAGTCTCCCAGATGACGCCGCACGGGAACACGAAACAAGGTTGTAACAGCGCAAAGGCCTTGGTCACCCCGTCGACCCCTGTTCCACGCGCTACGGTAATGATTCCGGCCTCCTCGGGGGTCACTGGGAGGAGGTGCGTCGGTGGCAGAGCTGTTGATCCTGACACCGGCGACAGGTGGGTCCGTCGACATCCTGCCTGCGCTGGGACTGCTGTCGCACCGCTTGCGGGTGCTGCCCATGGAGCCGTCGGCACTCGTCGACGCTCCGGACTCGGACGTCGTGCTCCTCGACGCGCGCCGCGACCTCGCGGCCGCCCGCACCACCTGCCGCCTGCTCCACGCGACCGGTCTGACGGTCCCCCTCGTGCTCGTCCTGACCGAGGGCGGCCTGACCGTGGTCACGGCGGAGTGGGGCGCCGACGACCTGCTCCTGGAGCACGCCGGCCCGGCCGAGGTCGAGGCCCGTCTGAGGCTCGTGATCGAGCGGTCGTCGCACGGTCGCGCCGAGGACGCACCGCAGGAGATCTCCGCGGGCGAGCTCGCGATCGACGCGGGCGGGTACACGGCCCGCCTGCGGGGACGCCCGCTCGACCTGACCTACAAGGAGTTCGAGCTCCTCAAGTACCTGGTGCAGCACCCGGGCCGCGTGTTCACGCGGGCCCAGCTCCTCCAGGAGGTCTGGGGATACGACTACTACGGGGGCACCCGGACGGTCGACGTCCACGTGCGGCGTCTGCGCGCCAAGCTCGGCCCCGAGCACGAGCAGCTCATCGGGACCGTGCGCAACGTCGGCTACCGGTTCGACCCGCCCAAGGACCGGCGCGCGTCCGCGTCCGCCGACGGGAGCACGAGCGACGCGCCGGGAACCGAGGCGACCGAACCCACGGCCTCGAGCGAGCAGGTAGGTTCGTCCGGGTGACGACCGACTCGAGCGACTTCTCCGCAGCCCTCGTCGACGGCCCCTGGCGGCACGAGTTCGTGCCCGCCAACGGTGCCCGCTTCCACCTCGCGCTGGCCGGCCCCGAGTCCCGCGGAGGCGGTTCGAGCGCGCCCCTCGTTCTCCTGCTCCACTCGTACCCGCAGTTCTGGTGGGCGTGGAGGCACCAGCTCGAGGCGCTCGCCGAGGCCGGCTACCGGGTCGCCGCGATGGACCTGCGGGGCACCGGCGCGTCGGACAAGCCGCCGATCGGCTACGACGCCCCGACCCGTACGCGCGACGTCGCGGGCGTGGTCCGTTCGCTGGGCGCCGACCGCGCCGTCGTCGTCGGGCACGGGACCGGCGGCGGGCTCGCCTGGGCCATGGCCGCGCTCCAGCCCGCGGTGACCGCGGGCGTGGCGGCGTTCGCCGCACCGCACCCGTCCCACGTCCACACCTCGGGCCGCAGGCTCCTGACGCCGCTCGCGCAGCGCCACCTCGCGTTCGCCCAGCTCCCGACGTTCCCCGAGCGGGCCCTCACGCAGGACGACCTGGTCGGCCGGGTCCTCGCGGACGGGGCTGCGACCCCGTTCGCCCCCGACGCGGTGGACACGTACCGCACCGTCATGCGCATCCCGTTCGCGGCGCACTCCGCGATGGAGGCCATCCGCTGGTCGGTGCGTTCGGCGCCTCGACCCGACGGCCGCCGCTTCCGCAGCGCGCTGCGGAGGCCGATCACCGTCCCGACGCTCCAGGTCCACGGCGGGGCCGACGGCTTCCTGCGCCGCGAGCTCACCGACGCGGACGCGGCCGCCGTCTCGCGCTCGTTGCGCTTCGAGGTCCTCGAGGGGGTGGGGCACTTCCTCCCGGAGGAGGCGCCCGACGACGTCACACGCCTCCTGCTGGACTGGTTGCCCACGACGCGGGGCTGAGCGCGCTCCCCGGCCAGGCCCGCGCCGAGCGGGTGCTGGTTGCTGAGCGGGTGCTGCGCCGAGCGGGTGCTGCGGGCTGAGCCCGCACGCGCGTCTCAGTCCGTCTTGACCATGCCCGCCGCGACCGCCGGGTCGGTCTCGCCGACCCCGAACGACGGGCACAGCTGCGCGATGGTGCACGCCCCGCACGCGGGCCTGCGCGCGAAGCAGACCCTGCGGCCGTGGAAGATCAGCCGGTGCGAGAGCATGGTCCACTCACGCTTCTCGATGAGCTCGCCGACCTCCGTCTCGACCTTGACGGGGTCCTCCTCCGTCGTCCACCCCAGCCTGCGCACGAGGCGCCCGAAGTGGGTGTCGACCGTCAGGCCGGGGACGCCGAACGCGTTGCCGAGGACGACGTTGGCGGTCTTGCGCCCGACGCCGGGCAGCGTCACCAGGTCGTCGAGCTTCCGGGGGACCTGCCCGTCGTACCGCTCGACGAGCGCCTGCCCGATCCCGATGACCGACTGCGCCTTGGCCCGGAAGAAGCCCGTGGGCCGCAGGATGTCCTCGAGGTCCTCCCGGTCCGCGGCGGCGTAGGCCGCCGCGTCCGGATAGCGGGCGAAGAGCTCCGGGGTGGTCAGGTTGACGCGCTTGTCCGTGGTCTGCGCCGACAGAACCGTGGCGATCAGCAGCTCGAGCGGCGTGGTGAAGTCCAGCTCGCAGTGCGCGTCCGGATAGGTCAGCGCCAGCTCGCGGTTGGTGCGCCGCGCTCGCCGCACCAGGGCGAGCCGTGACTCGACGTGCGGGGCTGGTGCAGGACTCGAGGTACCGCCCGAAGTGGTCACGCTCGGCAGCCTACTCGGCCCCACCCACACCCCTCCCCCACGCCTTCCGTGCAGGTCTCGCCGGGTCGGTGGCGATCCGAGTTGCGCGCATGAGGCAGACTTGTGGGAGGAATCACGAGTACCGGTTCGCTCGAACTCCGCCGATGCAGACGGGCTCATGCCGGGAAAGTCCGCTCAACACTCGAAGGACATCGCGTGGACGACGACGTAGTGCTCTCGGCCCCCCTCTTCGCCACCATGGACCGCGAAGAGACCCGGACGCTGTTCGACTCGATGCAGCAGATCGAGCTCACCCGTGGAGACGTGCTCTTCCGCGAGGGCGAGCCCGGCGACAGGCTGTACGTGATCGCGCAGGGCAAGATCAAGCTCGGCCGCCGCTCGAACGACGGTCGGGAGAACCTCCTGTCCATCCTCGGACCGGGCGAGATGTTCGGCGAGCTCTCGCTCTTCGACCCGGGGCCACGCACGGCCACGGCCAGCTCGGTGTCCGACGCGCTGCTCTACGAGCTCCGCCACGAGCAGCTCATCGAGTGGATCGAGAAGCACCCCAGCGTCGCGAAGCACCTGCTCAACGCGCTGGCCCGCCGCCTGCGCCGCACCAACGAGACGCTCGCGGACCTGGTCTTCTCGGACGTGCCCGGCCGTGTCGCCAAGGCGCTCCTCGACCTGTCCACCCGCTTCGGCGAGGAGACGGACGAGGGCGTGCGCGTCGCGCACGACCTCACGCAGGAGGAGCTCGCCCAGCTCGTCGGGGCGTCGCGCGAGACGGTCAACAAGGCCCTCGCCGACTTCGCCACGCGCGGGTGGGTCCGCCGCGAGGGTCGTGCGGTCGTCCTGCTCGACGTCGACCGGCTCGAGCGCCGCGCGCGCTGACCGCGGACGTACCAGATCGGCGAGAGGCCGGTCGCGCGACCTTCGGGTCGTGCGACCGGCCTCTCGCCGTCCCAGAAGCGTCGCTCAGACGTCCGCAGGCTCCGCGAGCTCGACGACGAGCTCCACCTCCACCGGGGAGTCGAGCGGGAGCACCGCGACGCCCACCGCGCTGCGCGCATGGATGCCTGCCTCGCCGAAGATCTCCCCCAGCACCGTGCTGGCACCGTTGATCACGGCAGGCTGCCCGGTGAACGACGGGTCGCTCGCCACGAACCCGACGACCTTGACGACCCGGGAGACCTGGTCGAGGTCCCCCACGAGCGCCTTGACCGCCGCGAGCGCGTTGAGCGCGCTCGTGCGGGCGTAGCCCGCCGCGTCGGCAGGTGCGACGAGCCCCTCGCCGTCACCGACCTTTCCGGTCGCCGGCAGGGCGCCACCCACGAACGGGAGCTGGCCCGAGGTGTAGACGTACCGGCCCGTGCGCACCGCGGGGACGTACGCCGCGACGGGCGCTGCGACGTCGGGCAGGGTGATGCCCAGCTCGGCGAGCCGGGCGTCGACGACGCCGGCCACTACTTCTCGCCGGTCGGACGCTTGAGGTAGGCCACCAGGCCGTTCCCGTCCGGTCCCGTGACGACCTGGACGAGCTCCCAGCCGTCCGAGCCCCACGTGTCGAGGACTGCCTTGGTGTTGTGGATGATGAGGGGGATGGTCGCGTACTCCCAGGTGGTTGCCATGCGCCCGAGCGTAGTCGTCATCCAGCCCGCGCACAGGTCGCACCGGCTTCGCCACCTGGCCCACGGATGCTCACACAACCCGCACACCGGACGGGTGCGGAATCCCCGGAAGAGCGTCGGCGGCCTCCCGTAGGCTTGCGCCTATGGCTTCCCCTGCGCGTCCCCGTCGACAAGTCAACGCCTATCAGCTCATCGCCCTGCTGCTGGCGTTCGTCCTGGTCTCCGGGGTCGGCGGAGTGCTCGGCGCGGGTCTGCTGATCCCCCTCGCGGCGGGCGCCAGCCAGGTGACCGACAGCAGCGTCCAGATCTTCGACGAGCTGCCCGACGAGCTCGAGCCGGGTCCCCTCGCCGAGCTGTCGCGCGTCTACGCCAAGGACGGGACCACGCTGCTCGCGACGTTCTACCAGGAGAACCGCATCGTGGTCCCCCTCGACCAGGTCTCCGAGCACATGAAGAACGCGGTCATCGCGACCGAGGACAAGCGCTTCTACCAGCACGGCGGGATCGACCCCGAGGGGACCATGCGTGCCGCCGTCAGCAACGCGATGGGCAACTCGCAGCAGGGTGGCTCGAGCCTGACCCAGCAGTACGTCAAGAACGTCCTCATCGAGCAGGCCGTCCGCGCCGAGGACCCCATCGCCATGGAGGCGGTCAAGGAGAGCACCATCGAGCGCAAGGCCCGCGAGGCCAAGCTCGCGATCTCGCTCGAGAAGCGCATGACGAAGGACGAGATCCTCCAGGGCTACCTCAACATCGCGCAGTTCGGCGTCCGGGTCTACGGCGTCGAGACCGCCGCACAGCACTACTTCGGCAAGAGCGCCGCCGACCTCAGCATCGTCGAGGCGGCGACCATCGCCGGCGTGACCAACGCTCCTGGCAAGTACGACCCCGTGACCAGCCCGGAGAACTCCGAGAAGCGCCGCAACCTGGTGCTCGGTCGCATGCTCGAGCAGGGCTACATCTCCCAGCAGGAGCACGACGAGGCCGTCGCGACCCCGCTGCCCTCGACGCTCAACATCGTGCCCGTGGAGGTCGGCTGCGTGGCCGCCAAGGGCGCGGCGTTCTTCTGCGACTACGTCACCAAGGTCATCATCTCCAACCCGAGCTTCGGGGAGACCGAGAAGGACCGCAAGGCCCTGCTCTACCGCGGAGGCCTCGACATCACGACGACGCTCGACCCCGCGATGCAGGCCGCGGCCGAGGCGAACGCCCTGGCAGCCGTGCCGACGAACGACCCGAGTGGCATCGAGGACGCGATCGTCTCGATCGAGCCCGGCACCGGGAAGATCCTGGCGATGGCCCAGAACCGACCGTACGACGCCGCCCTGGACCCCGAGCCGGGCACGACGGCGCAGAACTACAGCGCGGACCAGGCTCACGGCTCCTCCCGAGGCTTCTCCCCCGGCTCGACCTGGAAGCCCTTCCTGCTGGCCGAGTGGCTCCGGTCCGGCCACACGCTCAACGAGACGGTGAGCGCGAACAAGCGTGCATGGAACAACACCGACTTCGAGTGGTGCGGCGCGCGGGTGCGCAACGAGGCGACGCCCTGGAGCCCCAGCAACTCCGACGGCAACAACGACCAGGGCAACATCACCGTCCTGCGAGCGACGTACAACTCGATCAACACCGCGTACGCGTCCATGGAGTCGCAGCTGCGTCTGTGCGACGTCAAGTCGACCGCCGAGGCCATCGGCTTCAAGCCGGCCGTCACGGCCGACAAGGAGGCCGGCGTCAAGATGATGCCGTCGATGGTCATCGGCACCCAGGAGTCCTCGCCCCTGCAGATGGCCGCGGCCTACGCCACGTTCGCGAGCGGCGGCACCTACTGCGACCCCATCGCGATCACCCGCATCGTCGACGCGGAGGGCAAGGACCTCGAGGTCCCCTCGGCGAACTGCACGGCCGCGCTCGACCCCGCGGTGGCCAACACCGTGACCTACGCGCTCGAGAACGTCATGACCCAGGGCTCCGGCAAGAAGTCCCAGCTCGAGGGGCGCCCGAGCGCAGGAAAGACCGGCACCGCGAACCTCAACACCCACACCTGGTTCGTCGGCTACACCCCGCAGGTCTCCACCGCCGTCTGGATCGGCAACGCCGAGAAGAACGTCGAGATGCGCAGCAACGGGCGCGGCCGTTTCGTCATCAACGGTGTCGGCAAGCAGTGGTGGTTCGGTTCCGACCTCGCAGCGCCGACCTGGCGTGACTACATGAACACCGTCCTCGCGGGCACCCCCGCCCAGGCCTTCCCGGCGCCCGACCCGAAGATGGTCGGCCAGGTCCAGGCTCCGCCCACCCCCACGACCCCCACGACCCCGCCGAGCGACGGTGCCACCGGTGACGGCAGCACCGGCGGGAACGGTGGCGGCGGGAACGGTGGCGGCGGCAACGGCAACGGTGGCGGCAACGGTGGTGCCGGCAACGGGAACGGGAACGGGAACGGGAACGGCGGCAACGGCGGTGGCGAGACCGGCACGCCGGGCGGGGAGCAGGACTGACCGGGGCCCGCGTGCACCCCGCACTCGTCGGCGTCGGCGCTCTCGCTGCTGCCGGAGCGGGGGCGCTCGCCTACGCCCACCTGGAGACCAAGCTCTTCACGCTGCGTGAGGTCACGGTCCCGGTGCTCCCCCGGGGGGCGGCCGACCTACGGGTCCTTCACTTCTCGGACCTTCACCTGACACCCACGCAGGAGCGCAAGATCGAGTGGATCCGGTCGCTCGCCGCCCTCCGCCCCGACTTCGTGGTCGACACGGGCGACAACATGGCGCACGTGGACTCTCTGGAGCCGCTCCTCGACGCCCTCGAGCCGCTCCTGAGCAGCGCTCCGGGCGCGTTCGTCATGGGGTCGAACGACTACTTCGCCCCCTCGCCGAAGAACCCCGCCCGCTACCTGCTGCCCGACGCGCGGATCTTCCACAAGATCGACCCGCCGCGGCTCCCCGCCGACAAGCTGGCCGCAGCGTTCAGCGCCGCAGGGTGGATCGATCTCACCAACCGCCGCGACGCGATCGACCTCGGTGGCGTGCACGTCGACCTCGTGGGCGTCGACGACCCGCACCTGGACAGGGACGTCTTCCCTGCCGCACGCGAACGAGCGGCGGGCGACGACAGGACGGGCGCTGCGTCGTCGGGCCTGCGGATGGGCGTGGTGCACGCGCCCTACGTGCGCGTCCTCGACCAGATGCACGACGACGGCGCCGACGTGATCCTCGCCGGCCACACCCACGGCGGGCAGCTCTGCGTCCCGTTCTACGGGGCGCTCGTGACCAACTGCGACCTGGACCGCGGACGGGCCAAGGGCCTGCACGGCTGGCCCGGCGCGCGACCGGACGCCCCGGGAGGCGAGGACTCGACCTGGCTCAACGTGTCGGCCGGCGCCGGCACCTCGCCCTACGCACCCTTCCGGTTCGCGTGCCGCCCGGAGGCCACGCTCGTGACGCTCACCGCACGCTGAGGGGCCGGTTTCGTCGCAGGGGCAAACGTCGGCTATCCTAGGCAGGCTCCAGCGCGCAGGTTTGGCGGGACCTTTCGAGGACCCTCCGCAGACGGCTCGCACGGGAGCAATCGGGGTGTGGCGCAGCTTGGTAGCGCGCGTCGTTCGGGACGACGAGGTCGCAGGTTCAAATCCTGTCACCCCGACCAGCACGAAGGCCCGGAGTCCACTGGACTCCGGGCCTTCGTCGTTCCCGCCCTCGCAGCGCCCGCCGAGGGCGACCGTCCACTCCGCCGAGGGTGACCATCTCCTCCGCCGACGGTGACCGTCCACTCCGTCGACGGTGACGGCGCGAGCGGATCTCGCGCGCTCTCCAAGTCCAGGGCGGTGAGCCCGCCCGCGACAGCCCTATGCGGGTCCCCTCTTCCGGTGTCACGATGAGGGTCCTGCACCCCCAGCGTCGGAGGTCGTCGTCATGGCTGAGGAGCCGATCGTCATCGTCGGAGGCGGCCTGGCGGCCGCGAAGGCCGCCGAGTCCCTCCGGACCGAGGGGTACGACGGCGACCTCGTGGTCGTCTCGAGCGAGCCGCACCGACCCTACGAACGCCCGCCGCTCTCGAAGGACTACCTGCGCGGCGAGGCCGAGCGCGACGTCCTCTTCCCGCTCTCCGAGGAGTGGTACGCGGACCAGCACGTCGACCTGCGGACCGCGACACGGGCTGCGGGGATCGACGTCGGCGCGCACTTCCTCACGCTGATCGACGGGACGTCGCTGCCCTACGCGCGCCTGCTCCTCGCGACGGGCTCGACGCCGCGCTCGTTCGCGGTGCCCGGCGCCGACCTCCAGGGAGTGCACTACCTGCGCACGATCGAGCACGCCGACCTGCTCGCCGCGACGCTCGAGGCCTCGGCCCGCGAGGGCGCGGGAAGGCTCGCCGTCGTGGGCGACGGGTGGATCGGGATGGAGGTCGCGGCCTCGGCGCGCAGCCTCGGCCTGGACGTGACGGTCGTGGGGCGCGGCGTGCACCCCCTCGGGCGCGTGCTGGGCCCGCTGCTGGGCGAGATGTACGGGAAGGTCCACGCCGACCACGACGTCCACCTGCACCGCAACGCCCAGGTCGTGGGGATCACGGGCAGCGAGGGGCGGGTCACGGGGCTCGACGTCGCGGACGGTACGCACGTGGCGGCCGACGTCGTCGTGGTCGGCGTGGGCGTGACGCCCAACGTCGGCTTCGCGGAGGCCGCGGGGATCGACCTGCGCGACGCTCGCCTGGGCGGTGGCCTGGCCGTCGACGCGACCCTGCGGACGTCGGCGCCGGACGTGTGGGCGGCCGGTGACATCGCGAGCGTCCCCTCGCCGCGCTACGGCCGCCCCCTGCGGGTCGAGCACTGGGCCGTGGCCCTGGAGACCGGGCCGCACGCGGCCCGCGCCATGCTGGGCTCACGCGAGCCCTACGACAAGCTGCCCTACTTCTACTCGGACCAGTACGACGTGGGCATGGAGTACCTGGGGTTCGTCGAGGACCCGGCCGCGACCGAGGTGGTCGTGAGCGGGTCCCTCGAGAACCACGAGCTCGTCGCGTTCTGGGTGTCGGGCGACCGGGTGCAGGCGGGCATGACGGTCGACGTCTGGGAGCAGATGGGACGCGTCGAGGAGATCGTCCGGGCGACGGGACCGGTCGACCGGGAGGCCCTCGCGGCGTTCCACGGCTGAGCGACCCGCGGCGGCAGCGATCCGCGCCACAGCGGCCCGCGGCGGCAGCGCTCCGCCCACAGCGGCCCGCCGCAGCCCCGCCCGGACGGCCCACCGGCTACGGCACCTCGCGCTGCGCCTGCCCGACGTACTGGCTGAGCGGCCGGATGAGGGCGTTCGCGGACCGCTGCTCGACGACGTGCGCGGTCCAGCCCACGACGCGCGCCGCGACGAACAGGGGCGTGAAGGTGGGGGTGTCGAAACCCATGAGGTGGTAGGCGGGGCCGGTGGGGTAGTCGAGGTTCGGCAGGATGCCCTTGCGCTCGGTCATGGCGGCCTCGAGCGCGTCGTACAGGTCGTCGAGCGCGGTCGCGTCGTCGGTCCCGAGGTGCGCGACGAGGTCGTCGAGGGTCTTCTTCATGGTCGGGACGCGTGAGTCGCCGTGCTTGTAGACGCGGTGGCCGAAGCCCATGATCTTGCGCTTGTCGGCCAGGGCCTCGTCGAGCCAGGCAGCGGCCCGGTCGGCCGTCCCGATCTCCGCGAAGGTCGCCATGACGGCCTCGTTCGCGCCGCCGTGCAGCGCCCCCTTGAGGGCGCCGATCGCGCCCGTGACGGCCGAGTGCAGGTCGGACAGCGTCGAGGTGATGACGCGGGCCGTGAACGTCGAGGCGTTGAACGAGTGCTCGGCGTACAGGATCATCGACACCTCGAAGGCCCGCACGACGCACTCGTCGGGAACCTCTCCGAAGGTCATGTGGAGGAAGTTCTCGGCGTATCCCAGGTCCTCGTCGGGGTCGACGATCTGCTGCCCGCGGCGTCGGCGCTGGTCGAGGGCGACCACGGCGGGCAGCATGGCCCACAGGCGCAGGGCCTTGGCGTGCTCCGCCTCGGGGGACGAGTCCTCGGCGGTCGGGTCGTGCGCGCCGATGACCGAGACCGCGGTGCGGCACACGTCCATGGGGTGGCAGGTCGTGGGGAGCTCGAGGATCGCGTTGCGCACGGCGCCCGGCAGCGCACGGTGTGCGCGCTCGACGGCGGTCTGCTCGGCGAGCTGCTCGGGGGTGGGAAGCTCGCCGTGCCACAGGAGGTAGGCGACCTCCTCGAAGCTCTTGCGCGCGGCGAGCTCCTCCACGGGGTAGCCCCGGTAGAGCAGCGAGTTGGTGTCGGGGTTGACCTTGGAGACCGACGTCGTGTCGACGACGACGCCCGCGAGCCCCTTGCGGATCTCGGGGGCCGGGGCCGCGGCCGTCGGGGTGGTCGCCGGAGTCCCGACGCGGGGGGTGCTGGTGGTCATGTGCTCACTCCTTCGTGATGCGGGGTCGTGCTGCTGCGGGGTGCCGGAACCGGCGAAGGACCCGGCCCTCGCCGGTTCCGACGACCCCGGTCGTCCTACGGCCGGTACGTGAAGATCTCGGTGTCGAAGTGGTTGTAGCCGGCGTAGTCCACCAGCTCGTACAGTCGCGCGCGCGTCTGCATCTCGCCGACCACCCCGTCCTGCGTGCCGGTCTCCCGGATCATGTCCAGCGTGCGCTCCGCAGCCCCCATCGCGCTACGCAGGAGGGTCACGGGGTAGATGACGATCTGCACGCCGGACGCCGCGAGCTGGTCCCGGGTGAACAGCTCGGACTTGCCGAACTCGGTCATGTTGGCGAGCACGGGGACGTCGACCGCGGAGGCCACGGCCTCGAACTCCGCGAGGTCCCGCATGGCCTCGGGGAAGATCGCGTCGGCGCCCGCGTCGACGAGCGCCTTGGCACGGTCGATCGCGGCCGCCAGCCCCGCGGCGCCGTCCAGGCTCGCGCGGACGTCGGTGCGCGCCATGACGAGGAAGTTCGGGTCGCGCCGGGCGTCGACCGCGGCACGGATGCGCTTGGTCGCGGTCTCGAGGTCGACGGTCGCCTTGCCGTCGAGGTGGCCGCAGCGCTTGGGGTTGACCTGGTCCTCGATGTGGCAGCCTGCGACGCCCGCGTCCTCGAGGGTCTGGACGGTGCGCGCGACGTTCATGGGTTCACCGAAGCCGGTGTCGGCGTCGACGAGCGCGGGCAGGTCCGTCATGCGCGCGATCTGTCCCGAACGCGTCGCGACCTCGGTGAGGGTCGTGAGGCCGATGTCCGGCAGTCCCAGGTCCGCCGAGATGACGGCCCCCGAGATGTACACGCCGTCGAAGCCTTTGTCCTGGATGAGACGCGCGGAGAGCGGGTTGAACGCGCCGGGGAGCTGGAGCAGCTCGCCGGCCGCCAGCCGGGCACGGAGCGCGGCCCGCTTGTCCGACGGCGTCGCGTGCGAGTACAGCATCAGTTGCCTCCTGCGGTGGTCGGGTCGGCGGGGGTGGCCGGGTCGGCGGGGTCGGCGGTCGCACCGGGCCCGTCGTCGGTCGCCTCGTGCATGGTCCAGCCCGCGGCGCCCTCGCCGGGACCGGTCTCACCGGGTCCCCCGGCGTCGCTCTCGGGGCTCCCCGGGGTGCCGGACGCACCCGGGTGCGCTGCGCCGTCGGGCTCGCTGCCTGCCGCACCCCCGTGGGGGCGTCCCCGCTCGAAGATGCCCGTGGGCACCGGGACCGACTCCAGGAGCCCGGGGCGCGCGACGATCGAGAGCTCGCGCACCTCGTCGGGCGTGAGCGACGGGAGGCGCTGCGCGAGGTCGAGGAAGCGCTCGATCTCGGCGGGCTCGAGCACGCCGTCGGCGAGCAGCCGGAACTTGGCGACGTACTGTGCGCGAGCGAAGGGGCGTGCGCCGAGCGGGTGCGCGTCGGCGACCGCGATCTCGCGGACGATCCGCCCACCGTCCGCGAGCTCGATCTCGACGCGTCCGCCGAACGCCTTCTCGACGGGGTCGACGGAGTGGTATCGGCGCGTCCACTCGGGGTCCTCGGCCGTGGTGACCTTGCCCCACAGTGCGACGGTGTCGGCGCGCCCGGCGCGCTCGGGCGTGTAGGAGTCGACGTGGTGCCACCCGCCGTCCTGCAGCGCGACCGCGAAGATGTACGGGATGGAGTGGTCGAGCGTCTCGCGCGAGGCGGTCGGGTCGTACTTCTGCGGGTCGTTCGCGCCCGAGCCGATCACGTGGTGCGTGTGGTGGCTCGTGTGGATGACGACGCTCGCGACGTTCTCCGGGTCCGCGAGCCACGGGTGCTCGGCGTGCAGCGCGCGCGCCAGGTCGATGAGCGCCTGCGACTGGTACTCCGCCGAGTGCTCCTTGGTGTAGGTGTCGAGGATCGCGGTCTTGGGCTCCCCGGGCGACGGCAGCACGACGTCGTAGCGTCCCTCCGGACCGTCGAGCAGCCACGCGATGACGCCGTCCTCGCCCTCGTAGATCGGCTCGGGCGAGGTCTGTCCGCGCATCGCCCGGTCCACGGCCTCGACCGCGACCTTGCCCGCGAGGGCGGGCGCGTACGCCTTCCACGTCGAGATCTGCCCCTTGCGGGACTGCCGCGTCGCGGTCGTGGTGTGCAGGGCCTGGCCGATCGCCTGGAAGATCGTGGTGGTGTCGAGCCCGAGCAGGGTCCCGATCCCGGCAGCGGCCGACGGGCCGAGGTGTGCGACGTGGTCGATCTTGTGCGCGTGCAGGCTGATCGCCCGGACCAGGTCCACCTGGATCTCGTAGCCCGTCGCGATGCCGCGCACGAGCGCCGCCCCGTCGCAGCCCGCGTGCTGGGCGACCGCGAGGATCGGCGGGATGTTGTCCCCCGGGTGCGAGTACTCGGCCGCGAGGAACGTGTCGTGGTAGTCGAGCTCGCGGACCGCCACGCCGTTGGCCCACGCTGCCCACTCGGGGCTCGTGCGGGTCGCCAGCGGCGTCCCGAAGACCGTCGCGCCGGGCTGGTACGGATGCGCGAGGGCCTGCCCGCGGGCCGCGACGGCCGGGGCTCGCGTGAGGCTCGCGGCCGCGACGGCCGCGTTGTCGATCACGCGGTTCACGATCATGTCGGCAACCTCGTCGGGCACCTCGACCGGGTCGGTCGCGAGCTCGGCGAGCTTCCACGCGAGCTGGTCGGTGCGGGCGAGGTTCTCCGCGGAGCGGTGGGTGCGCAGGTGGTGGGTCGTGGGCATCGGTGCCTCCGGGAGTCTGGTGCGTTCGTCGGGGTGCGGCGGGCGGGAGCGGGCGGCGGGTCCGGTGCGCCGGCGTCAGGCGGGCGGCGGGTCCTCCTGCTCGCGGAGCGCCTTGGCGGCCAGGGCCGCGCTGCGTTCGATGTGCTCGCGCATCGCGCGCTCGGCCGCGTCCGGGTCACCGCTCGCGATGGCGGACGCGACCGCACGGTGCTCGTCGACGTGGTCGGTCGTCCCGACGCGCTCGCGCGCGGACAGCGAACGGTAGCGGTCGACGTGCCCGCGGATCTGACGCAGCAGCTCGGAGCACCACCGGTTGTCGGCCAGGGCCTCGATCTCGCCGTGGAACTGTGCACCGATGCGCAGCACCTCGTCCTCGTGGTCGCGCACGGCGTCCATGAGGACGACGAGGCGGGCGAGGCGCTCGACGTCGCCGGACTGGGCGCGCTCGCACGCGTCCCGGGCGAGCAGCCCTTCGAGGCGGGCCCGGACGTCGTAGACGCGGTGCAGGTCGGTGACCGCGAGCGGGGCGACGCGTACTCCCCCGGTCGGCTGCTCGACCACGAGGGCCTCGGCCTGGAGCAGTCGCAGGGCTTCACGGACGGGGGTTCGGCTCACGCCGAGCTGGGCCGAGAGGACGGGCTCGGTGAGCCGGGCGTCGGCCGCGAGCGTGCCGTCGATGATGCGGGACCGCAGGAGGTCGTAGACCGCGCGGGCGCCGGACTGTCGACGGACGACGGCGAGCGGCTCGTCGCGGGGCGGGGACGACGTCGTCGGGGCGCTGACCATGCGGCCATCGTGCCACAGGATCTGCGTACTTGTATACAACTATCGGACAAGCGGTAGCCCTCGCCGAGAGACGCGAGCGGCGGTCCCCCGGAGAGGACCCGACGACCTAGCAGCCGTCGGCCGGAAGTTCCGCCCGCGGGGCATCGTCGTCCAGAGGCCGCATGCGCTCGGCCAGCTCGTGGTGCCACACCGCGAGCCCTTCCAGGAGCACCGCGCGCCGTTCGACCCAGGACCCCGCACCCTGACCCGACCAGAGCGGCGGGTAGACGCTCAGGCCCATGTCCGGAGGCAGGTCCTCGACGTCCCGCTCCCAGCCCGGCCACCGAAGGTCCGCGACGTACTCGGCGAGCCCGCCGCTGATCGCCCACTCGGTGAACGCCCCCTGGCCGAACCCCAGGCAGTGCCACTCGAGGGTGTCGGGCGCGAAGTAGTGCACGTCCCCCAGCGGCCCGGGCAGCCCGCCGCCGTTGACGGCGAACGTGCCACCCAGCACGTCGAACGCGACCACGAGACGCTGCGGCGCGACGCTGCCCTCGGCCGGGTCGCCGAGCCCGTTGATGGTGGCGAGGTCCGGAAGGCCGTAGGCGCCGCCGCCGAGGAGTCGCAACCAGCCGTGGTCGATCAGCACGCCCCCCGTGTGGAGCGCAAGCGCTCCCAGGGTCGAGCGGGTCGTGATCTGGAGGCGGTACAGGACCTCGGGGGCCCACTCGGGGGGCGCGAGGACCTCGACGCCCGGTCGCTGGAACATCCGCGCGAGCGTGGGCCAGGCAGGTTCCTCGACCTGCGTGAGATCCACCACCGTCCTGATGCCCATGATCGGGGATCATGCCACGTCGGGCAGTGAATTCCGACACCCTGCGGAGAATCCGTTACCGGATCCGCCCCATGTGCGCATCTTTTCCGGACTTTCCTGGCGCACAAACCCCGGAATTCCGCTGAAAACCACCCGCTGACCGGTCCACCTGACGAGACTAGCGCTGGACGTTCCCGGCCCCGACGCCCTCGGCGTCGAGCTCCGTGACCGACCCGGTCGCGAGAGCCTCGGCGTCGTCGACGCCGCGCGCGACAGGCGGGCGCCGCCCCGAGACGACCGCGTAGCCCAGGCCGACCACGACGGCTCCGCCGACCACGTTGCCCAGCCCGACGAACAGCAGGTTGCGCCCGAACTGGCCCCAGGTCGTGAGCGTCTCGGGGCTGAAGAGGCCGATGCTGAACGTCGTCATGTTCGCGACGACGTGCTCGAACCCCGAGGAGATGAACGCGAAGATCGCCCAGAAGATGATGATCGCCTTGCCGGCCTCCGAGCGCAGGCGCCCGCACGCCCAGATCGCGGCGCAGACCAGGACGTTGCACAGGACGCCGCGGAAGAAGAGCTGGCTGCCGGTCTCGTGCTCCTTGCCCGCGAGCATCGACGCGATCATCTCGCCCGCGGCGGCGTTGGTGTGCAGGATGCCGGACTGCACGACCATCCAGCCGAAGAGCATGGACCCGAGCAGGTTCCCGCCGAAGCAGAACAGCAGCGTCCCGACGGCGGAGCGCACCGGGATCGTCCGGGTCACCGCTCCCTGGGTCAGGATCATCATGGCCGAGGTGCTGAGCTCGGCCCCCGCGAAGACGACGAGGGTCAGCGCGACCGCGAACACACCGCCGGCGACGAGCCGCTCGGCCGGGGCTCCTGCGGCGAGGAACGGGCCGGCGGTGGCGACCATGAGGACCACACCGACGCCGATGTAGGCGCCCGCGAGCATCGCGGCCACGAGGTAGCGCCACGGGTGTCGGGTGCCCTCGACCTTGGCCCGAGCTGCACGGGACTGCTCGGTCAGGTTCTCGGAGAGGCTCAGCACCCTCTCATGATCCACCCCTTCCATCTATGCGACAGGACGGGGTCGCCAGATGGAACGGGTGGTCTCAGCCCGTGCCCCGTCAGCTCCCCGAGCAGGCGCGCAGGAGGTCACGGAAGGTCGGGACCCCTTCCTTCACCTGGGCCTGGTCGATCGTGCCGACGAAGCCGTCCGCCACGACGCCGTCACGCGCCCGCTACCCGAACGTGAACGTGAAGACCTGCATGCCCGCGGGCACGTCGAGCTCGACCGTCCCCTCGCTCGGTGCGCCCCCCTCCAGCACGGGGTACAGGGTCGGGTTCCCCGAGACGTCGATCTCGCGCCGTTCGACGACCTTCCCCGTCGTGTCACGGACCGTGGCCGTCACCGTGCCCTCGCCGCCCAGGACGCTGAACACGTCGGTGCCCCGGTAGGCGAGACGTACGCGGGCGCCGTCGGACACCGCGGTGGCGCCCTGGAAGTCGACGTCCCACGTCCCGCCGAGCGAGAACGTGTCGGGCGCCTGGTCGTCGGTGAGCGTGAACGCCTGCTCGCCCGCCGCGTAGCGCGGCTCGCCCGCGTAGTTGCCCACCTTGCCCACCGAGAAGTACGTCTCGGGGGTCGTCGCCCCGTCGGGGGTCCCGTCCTCGACGGAGGTCGCGCCGGGCAGGCGCACACCGGGGTTCGCGTCCGCGAGGAGCTCACGGATCAGGCCCTCGGTGTCCTCGTAGCCCCCCTCGCCGAACCGGATGTGCCGCACGGTCCCGTCGGCGTCGACCAGGTACTGCGCAGGCCAGTAGCGGTTCCGGTACGCGGTCCACGTCGCGTACGAGTTGTCCTGCGCGACCGGGTACGTGACACCCAGGTCCTTGGCGCCAGCGACGACGTTGCGCGTCTCGCGCTCGAACGCGAACTCGGGCGTGTGCACCCCGATGACCTCGAACCCCTCGCCCACGTCCATGTACTGCTCGTACCAGGCGTCGACGTGCGGGATCGCGCGCTGGCAGTTGATGCAGGAGTACGCCCAGAAGTCGACGAGGACGACCTTGCCCCGCAGGTCGTCGAGCGCGAGCGGCTGGTCGCCGGGGGTGTTGAACCACGTGTCGATCCCGCGCAGCGCGGGGGCCGGGCCGCAGTCCTCGAGCTCGGGCGCACCGTTCGAGCAGTTCGACAGCTCACGGTTCTCGTCCGTGACGATCCCGCCGAGGTCGAGCGCCTCGCGCACCGTCCCGGACGCGTCGACGCGCTCCTGGAGGCTGCCCGTGTAGTCGGGCAGCGCGCGCTGGAGGTACGCGGGCAGGTTGAACGCGAGGCCGACGGCGAGCGCGATCATGACCACGCCACCGGCCACACGGATCCCGCGCGTGTGGCGCTGGAACGCCTTGACCCGCTCGGCCACCCGACGTCCCGCGAGGGCGAAGACCAGCAGCGGGATCGCGGCGCCGACCGCGAACGACACCGTGAGCGCGACCGTCTCCGGCCCGATGTTCCCCGTCGCGCCCGCGACCGTGATCGCCGCGAGGACCGGCCCCGCGCAGGGCACGTACAGGACCCCGAGTCCCAGACCCAGCACGAACGCCCCGCGGTCCTGGCTGCGGGCACCACGCCGCGAACCGAGCGCTGCGATCTTCTGGAACGGCCGCTCGAGGACCTCCTCGAACCGGGGCACGATCATGCCCACGCCGATGACGGCGAGCAGCGTCAGCCCCACCCAGCGCAGCAGGTCCTGCGGGAGCCCGAGCGCCCCGAGGAGCAGCGAGCCGAGCAGCGTGAAGACGCTGAAGCTCACGACGAGTCCGGCGATCACGAGGTAGGGCCGCCACGAGCGGCGAGCGCCCCGGCTGCCGGTGCCGTCGCGCCCCTTCCCCGCCCGACGGCGCCGCTCACCGTCCGTGGGTGGCACCCCCTGCCCCGTGGTCGGGTCCGACGCGCCGCCCGGCACCGCGTCACCCGCCGGGCGGACGGCCGTGACGACCTGCCCGCGCGCACCGACCTGGACCGCACCGGGGACGCCGGCGAACAGCGAGGCGGTCGGGGTGCCCGACCCGTCCCCCGCCGAGGGCGACGGGTCCGCGGTGGCCGCGGCGCCGTCGGGCACGGGGACGGGCGCGGTGGCTGCGGTGCCACGGGCGCCCTGCACGCCGCCCGCGAAGAAGATCACGGGGAGCATCGGGAGGATGCACGGCGAGATGCCGGTGATGAGGCCACCGAGCAGGCCGATGAGCACGAGGGTTTCCATGGCCGAGGTTCGGCGCGACGACCCGGGCGGATGGGTCGGCGATCTCCTCGGACGTCCGACCCATCCGCCCCGCCACCGGCTCCGAACCTCGTGCGAGACGCCCCGCACCTGACGGGGCGACGACAACGAGGAGAGACCGATGAACGTTCGAACCCGTTCGTACGCCGTGGCCGGCGTCGCCGCCCTGGCGATCCTGGGCCTGACCGCCTGCAGCTCCGACTCGGACTCCGGCTCCGGGAGCGACTCGTCGAGCGCGTCGGAGATGACGACGCCGTCCGACGACATGTCGCAGGAGTCCATGACCCCCGAGGTCGACCCCGCGGCGAACCTCGTCGGCCCCGGCTGTGCGGCCTACGCCGAGCAGGTCCCCGACGGTGCAGGCTCCGTGACCGGCATGTCGACCGACCCGGTCGCCGTCGCCGCGTCCAACAACCCGCTGCTCACGACCCTCACCGCTGCGGTGAGCGGGCAGCTCAACCCCGACGTGAACCTGGTCGACACGCTCAACGGCGGCGAGTTCACGGTGTTCGCGCCGGTCGACGACGCGTTCGCCAAGATCGACCCGGCGACCATCGACAGCCTCAAGACCGACTCCGACACGCTGACCAAGATCCTCACGTACCACGTGGTGCCCGGCCAGCTCACCCCGGACCAGGTCGTCGGCGAGCACGCGACCGTCGAGGGCGGGACGGTGACCGTCACCGGCTCGGGCGACGACCTCATGGTCAACGACGCCAAGGTGATCTGCGGCGGCGTCATGACGCAGAACGCCACGGTCTACCTCATCGACACGGTCCTCATGCCGACGATGTGACCCCGACGCCGGCCGCCGCGGTTGTCCCCGTGCCGCGGCGGTCGGCTCTCAGCGGCCTGCGGGCCGCGCACGGGGACGACGAGCGAGGAGCCGACAGCACCGGACGGGATGCCCGGAGCTGTCGGCTCCTCTTCGTGCCCACCTCTCGGCGGTGGGCCCGGCTCACCTCAGCGGCTCAGGCGTTCGCCCGCCGACGTGCCCAGATGATGCCCGCTCCGCCGCCGACGAGCAGCAGCGCCAGGAAGGCGGCACCGCCCACGGTCGCGCCGGTCGCCGCGAGCGACGGGCCGGCCGGCTTCTCCGCGCTCACCGGGGTCGCGGGACCCTCGAGAGGGCCGGTCGCGGCCAGGATGCGCGGGTTCGCGCACGCCGCCGTGGCCTCGGGGTAGCTGACGGTCGTCGACCAGCCCGGGTTGACCTCGAACAGGACCTGGACGCCCGATCGGGTCCACGCGTAGTTGCCGTCGGTCTCGGTGTAGGTGCCGTCGGCCTGACGCTCCCAACCGGGCCACGAGAGCGGCTCGGTCGCCGAGGCGCCGGGCCACAGGAGCGTGCCGTCGAGCGGCAGGCCCTCGACCGTGTAGTCCTCGCCCTCACCGGGGTTGAGGAACGTGATGCTCAACGGGCGGTCGCTGTCGGCGACGTAGCCCTCGGGCAGGAACACCTCGTAGCCGAGGTAGGGGGTGTCGGCCTCGCAGACCGCGCCGATCTCTCCCGGGACCAGGGCGCAGTCGACCGCGGTCGCGTCGATCGTGAACGTCGCGGACGAGCCGTCCTCGGCGAGGGCGTACCCCTCGACGGCGGCCAGCGTGCGCCCGGCGGCCGGGCGGGCCACCACGGTGTCACCCGAACGCTCGTAGGTGATCTCGTCGGTGCTCGCCGGGAGGTCGACGTCCTGGCCCTCGGCGGTGCACACGTCACCGACGGTCGGCACGACCGGGGTCACGGGAGTCAGCGGCACCTCCGGGGCGGGCTTCGACGGGCGCGGCGGGGTCGTCTCCTGGTCGCATGCCGGCACCTCGACGAGGTCGCCCAGGTCGTGGTGCTTCGAGTCGATCAGGACGCCGCCCAGGGCCGACGTCGGCGGGGTGATGGTCTCGGGCCAGGTGAACGGGCCCTTGGGCTTGACCCTGTCCTGCTGGACGGCCCAGCCGTCGCCGCAGACCTCTGCGGGCAGGTCGGTCGGGAACGTGGTGTACCACTCGTTCCCCGGCCGGTGGTCGACGAGGGTCTGCGGACCGGAGTTCGTCCACGAGGCGGGCTTCGTGGGGTCGGTCTTCTCGTAGACGTAGAGGCCGACCTCCTTCCCGGGCTTCGGGGTAGACGGGCCGGTGCAGGCCTCGGTCGTGCCGTCGTCGCTGAAGTCGTACCGCTTGCCGTCCGAGGCCTTGACGACGACCTCCCACGAGTGGCCGACGGTCGTGTCAGGGAACGTGTAGGTCGTCGTCCAGGAACGCTTGAAGGACTCGTCCTTCACGACCTTTCCGTCGACCTTCACGACGACGGAGTTGGCGTTGTCGGAGTAGGCCCGCAGGTCGACCGCGAGACCGGAGCAGTCCGCGGTGACGCGGGGGGTGTGTGCGGAGGCGGGGGCCGCGGTGGCGACCAGTCCGCCGAGCGCGAGCAGCGCGGCAGCGCCGCTCGCCAGGAGCTTCTTCACGGGTGGTGGATTCCTTCCGGGGTGATGTCGGAGCGCCTTCGCACGACGACACAGGTGGGAACGTGTCGTATTGCATCACCAATACCCAGAATTTTACAAACCCT
Organism: Oerskovia sp. NPDC057915; assembly: GCF_042887685.1. Lineage (NCBI taxonomy): Bacteria > Bacillati > Actinomycetota > Actinomycetes > Micrococcales > Cellulomonadaceae > Oerskovia > Oerskovia sp. NPDC057915. The sequence continues at coordinate 114,747 of NZ_JBHVOS010000017.1, forward strand.
GGCATATATCCGGAATCGGACCAAGGAATTACCCGAGAGCGGGTATTTCGCGGCCCTTTTTCGACGGACCTTTATCCGGTGTCGAGTATCAGGTCTCGAGCACGACGAGCGGATCGCTCGTGGGCTGCGGAGAACCGCCCGCCGGCTCGAGGGTCACCGCGACACCTGCGCTCCCGGCGGCCTCGACGAGCAGGGCCGCCGACCCGTCACGTGCGTCGAAGACCCCCGCCGAGACCATCTCCTCGCCCTCGACGAGCCAGAGCTGGTAGTCCTCCGCCGTGCCCGCCTGCGGCAGGTCGGTGACGGAGAAGAGCACACGGTCCCCCGAGACGAGCGCGCTCGCGTCCCCGCCCCCCACCATCTCCCCGCGCACGATCTCGGCGGTCGGGTCGGCCAGCATCGAGGCGACCGCGTCTGCCTGCGTCTGGAGGCGGACCTGCTCCTGCCGAGCCTGGATCGCGATCGTCGTCGGGACCGCGACGGCCACGACCGCCGCGGCGGCCACCGCGACTACGGCCCACCTCCCGCGCGGGCGCCGCGCCGTGCCCGGACGCGCACCGTCCCCCGTGCCGCCCGTACCCGTGCCCCGGGGAGTCTCGGCGACCTGCGGGACGGACGCGATGCTCCCGAGCACGCGTTCGCGCAGCGCCGCGGGCGGCGGGGCGTCCACCGTGAACGTCGCGACCACCGCGCGGTGCTCGTCGAGCTCGCGACGAGCCTCGGGGTCGGCGGCCAGCAACCGCTCGACCAGGCGGCGGTCCAGGTCGTCGACCGCGTCGAGCGCATAGGCAGCGAGCAGATCGCGTGGGTCGTCCGGCCCGCCCGGGCCGTCCTGCGCGTCGGGGCCGACCGGGCCCTGGGGGGCGGCGGGCGGGCGCCCGGTGTCGTCAGCCACGGTTCACCCCCAGGCAGTCGCGCAGACGCAGGAGCCCGTCGCGGATCCTCGACTTCACGGTCGGCACGGCTGCGCCGAGCTCCACGGCCACCTCCCGGTACGTCAGCCCACCGAAGTACGCACGCACGACGGCGTCGCGCTGGGTCTGCGTCAGGCTCCCCAGGCACTGGCGCACCGCAGCGGACTCGAGCAGCTGCTCGACCTCCTCCGCCACCACGTCGTGCCCGCCGCCGGCCAGACGGCCGTCGACGTCCTTCTGGTCCCGGACCCGGCGGGACTGCTCGGACCGCACCCGGTCCACCGCACGCCGTCGGGCCATCGTGACCACCCACGTGCGCGCCGACCCCCTGGAGGCGTCGAAGCGCACCGCTGTCTGCCACACCTCGATCATCACCTCCTGGGTCACCTCCGCCGCATGGTCGTTGTCGCGCAGCACGCCGAGGGCCGTGCCGTACACGGCCGGGGCCAACGCGTCGTACACCGGCGCGAACGCGTCCGGGTCGCCCCCGGCGCACGCGGCGAGCGCGGCATCGAGAGCGTCGGGCTCGCTCGTCCTCACAGGTGGCACCCGCCCAGTCTGCCCCAGGCCCGCCGCCGCGGCGCACCGGCGGACCACCCGCGGTGCGTAGCCTCCCTCGACGGCCGAGGCACCAGTGGTTCGTCGCCGACGGGCGAGCGGATGGGTCCCGCCGGACACCTCTCGGCACCCGCTACCCTCGCGGGGTGACCGAGACGCCGCCAAGACCCCGGACCCAGCCCGTCTACCTGGTGGTCGCTGGACTCTTCGTCGTCCTGGTCGTCCTGGCGCTCTGGGCGCTGAACCGCCCGGGCAACGCCGCCACCATCCCGGCCCCGCTCTCCGACGAGGAGGCCGTCGCCGCCCTCGAGAAGGAGGTGGCGGCGCTCGACGGTGTCGAGTCGGTCGAGATCGCGACGACCGAGACGGACGAGCCCGGCTTCGACGTCCCGGTGCTGCGGCTCGTCATGACGATCGACCTCGAGAGCTTCACCGGCCCCCAGGCCTCGCAGGACACCGCGGACAGGGCGCGCACCGCTCTCCTCGACGCGGGGATCCGAGGCTTCCACGAGACCTGGGTCGTCGACGAGGTCCCCGGGACCGGCTCGACGCTGCGCGTCGGGACGGACGGCACCGGGGCGTACTCGGTCGCCGCCGGCGTCGGGCTGCTCGACGCCGGGGCCACCTCGGTCCTGGCCGACGCGACGACCACGGCCGTGACCGTCCGCGCGCCGGAGAACCTCCTGACGATCGCCGAGGCCGCCCAGGACCTCGGGCACGGGATCGTCTCGCTCTCGACCGACGACTCCCGTGCCCGGTACTTCGGCGGCCACTACCTCACGCCCCCGCCCCTGCCCGCCGTCGCGCTCCTTGCCGAGGCTGCCGCGCGCGACGAGGTCACCGAGGTCTCGTACGACGCAGGACCCTCGATCGAGGAGGGCACTGCGGGCGACGGCGACGACGACGCCCCGCTCCTGACGGTCCGCGTCGACGGCGACCCGGCACCCACCGCCGCCTGGCTGCGCGCCTCGGGCCAGGCCGAGCTGCTCGGACGCCCGATCAAGTTCGTGGTCGACGGCGAGGGGACGTCCCCGACGGGCTGGGTGAGCGACCTCGAACCGGCCGGGCCCGACCCGGCGATCGCGGTGCAGGACGCGGTGGATGCCGCGGCCGCCGCAGCCGACGGGATCCCTGCCTGCACCGGCCCCGACCTCACCCCGGAGCTCGTCGGTTTCGACGACGCCGCCGGGTCGCGCTTCGCGATCCTGCGCGCGACGAACGCCTCGGGGGCCTCCTGCGCGGTGGACGGTCGTCCCGAGCTGAGCTTCCTCCGGGCCTCGGGCACGGAGCCCGAGGTCACGCTCGAGCCGTACCTGGACGGCGGCAGCTCCGTCCGGCTCGTCGTCCTCCCCGGCCAGGCCGTCGAGTCCCTGGTCCGGTGGGGCGCCATGTCCACGGCCGACGACCCGGACGTGACCACGAGCTTCCTCGTCAAGACCGTGGTCGGCGCCGACGCCGTCCATCTGCCCGTGACCTCCCACCCGGGCGGGGAGGGCGGCGTCGACGTCCTCGGTGGGGCGACCGTGGAGGTCGGCTCCTGGACCACCCCGAGCGGCACGGCGCCCTGACCCCGGCACAGCACGACGACGGCCGCCCTCCCCGGGGGAAGAGCGGCCGTCGTCGACGTGGGTGCTGCGGCTCAGAGCGCTCGGCGCGCCCGCACCGACTCGGCGAGCTCGCCGAGGAGCTCGGCCGTCGTGTCCCAGTCGATGCACTTGTCCGTCACGGACTGCCCGTACACGAGCCCGCTCGGGGCAGGCGCCTGCGCCCCGGCAACGATGAAGCTCTCCATCATGAGGCCCGTGATGCCGGCCTCACCCTCGGCGACCCGCGCAGCGACCTCGCGCACGACCTCGGCCTGACGCACGTGGTCCTTGCCCGAGTTTCCGTGGCTCGCGTCGATGACCAGTCCGTGCTCGACGGCCCCACCCAAGCCCGAGGACGCGGCCACGCGCAGGGCGGACGCGACGTCGTCGGGGCCGTAGTTGGGGCCGCTGCGGCCACCGCGCAGGATGATGTGGCAGTCCGGGTTGCCCGCGGTCTCCACGGCGGCCGCGCGGCCCGCGCCGTCCGTGCCGAAGAACGTGTGCTCGCTCGCGGCGGTGATGCAGCCGTCGACAGCGATCTGGATGTCGCCGTCGGTCGCGTTCTTGAAGCCGACCGGCATCGACAGGCCCGACGCGAGCTGGCGGTGCACCTGGCTCTCGACGTTGCGCGCACCGATCGCGCCCCACGACACGGCGTCGGCGATGTACTGCGGGCTCGTCGGCTCGAGGAACTCGGTCGCCGCGGGGACCCCCGCATCGAGGACGCCGAGGAGCACCTCGCGCGCCAGGTGCAGGCCGCGGTTGACGTCGTGCGACCCGTCGAGGTCGGGGTCGTTGATGAGCCCCTTCCAGCCGACCGTCGTGCGCGGCTTCTCGAAGTACACGCGCATGACGATCGCGAGGTCCTCGGACAGCTCCTTCGCCACGGCCGCGAGGCGGTGCGCGTAGTCGAGCGCCGCCTCCGGGTCGTGGACCGAGCACGGTCCGACGATGACGAGCAGACGGTCGTCGTCACCGGCGAGGACGTCACGGATCTCGCGGCGCGACTGGGTCACCAGGTCACCGCGAGCCGTACCGAGCGGCAGCTCCGCGAGCATGTCGACGGGGGCGGGCAGAGGGTCGAGGGCGCGGATGCGCAGGTCGCTCGTGGGCGCCTGCAGCTCGTACTCGGGGTGAGAGGTCACGCGTTCCATGGTGTCACCTGCACCGGCGGGTGACGTGCCCGTCTCGTGGTGACGTTCGTCGGTCTCCGGCGAGACGGCGGTCGAGGTCGTGGCGGTCATGCGAGGGCTCCTGATCTGAAGGTGACTCAGACGGAGCCGTGCGGCCTGCTCTGTGTCCGGAGTCGGCCCGTCTGAATGACGAAGGGCCCGGACGCGGTCTGCGTCCAAGGCCCTGTGCTGGCTCCGGGGAAGGTTGGTCAGGCGAACGCCCGCTCGGCCCCTCCAGGAGCCAGCGTAAAGCGCCAATACCAACGAACCGTGTTCACCCGACGACCGTAGCACAGGGGTTTCGGGGCACCGGCGGGCCGTCTCACTCCCCGGGCGTCGAGGTGTCGCACGCGTGCCGGCACCAGCGAGGGCCGAGGCCTCGCTGGTTCCGGCACGTCCCTCGCCGGCCACCGGTCTACGCTCGATCCCATGCCGATCCCCGAGTTCGTCGCCGCCCTCAGGTCCTGCGTCGGGACCGACCTCCTGTGGATGCCGGGGGTGTCGGGCGTCGTGATCGACGACGACGGCCGCCTGCTCCTGGGGCGGCGCGCCGACACCGGGCAGTGGGCGATCGTCAGCGGGATCCTCGAACCGGGCGAGGACCCCGCCGTCGGGCTCGCCCGCGAGATCCTGGAGGAGACCGGTGTCGCGGTCCACGTCGACGCCCTGACAGGGGTCACGGTGACGCCGCCCGTCGAGTACCCGAACGGCGACCGGTCGCAGTACCTCGACCTGTGCTTCCTGTGCCGCCCGGTCTCCCCCGCCGCCGCGGCCGAGGCCCACGTCGCGGACGACGAGTCGCTCGCCGTCGCGTGGTTCTCGCCCGACGACCTGCCGGGGGACCTCGCCGCGTCGACGAGCGAGCGCCTCGGCCACACGCTGGGCTACCTCACGGACCCGACCGCCGGGCCGTTCTTCGTCCGGTAGCCGTGCGAGGTAGACCCGTGTGCGTGAGGTAGACCCCCGAGGGGTCTACCC
>NZ_JBHVOS010000018.1:0-31174 GCF_042887685.1 Oerskovia sp. NPDC057915
CCACCGGGGGGGGGGGGCGCGAATAAGCCGCCGGCCCGGTCCCCGGGGGGCGCCGCGGAGTACCCCCGGGGGGCGGGGGTCCCCCCCCCGGGAGGTCTACCTCGCGCACACGGGTCTACCTCGACCTACGCCGACTCCTAGAGGTTGTCGTCCGCCCACACCGCCAGGGCGTCGCGCACCAGGCGTGCCCCCTCCGCCCCGCCGTAGTTCGCCGCGAACCGTTCGTCGGCCACGTACATCTCCCCGAGCCCGACGACGTACTCCTTGACCGGCGCCGAGCCGTGCCCCGGGGTGCCCGGGATCCCGCTCAGCCACTCGACGTGCCGCTGCGCGAGGGCCTGCGCCTCGTCGCTGTCCGGGGCGACGCCCGCCGCCGCGGCCGCCGTCCAGTCCGCCCCCAGGCGGCGGGTCCGCTCCTGGTTGGCCGCCTTGTCCTGCGCGGACAGCCCGCGCCACCAGGCGTCGCCCGTCCGGTAGGCCTCGGCACCCCAGCGCTCGGTGACCTCCGCCTCGTGCTTCGTGTGGTCGAACCCGTCGAACATCTCGTCCGCCATGAGTCGCCCACCTCCTTCCATGGTCGTGATGGTGTGCTCGACCGACGCGATCTGTCGCGCCAGCCGCTGCTGCTCGGCCCGGAGGGCGTCCAGGTGGGTGCGCAGGGCTCGTGCCTGCGCGACGGGGCGGGCGTCGCCCGTCTCGTCGTCCCGCCCCAGGATCTCGGCGACGGCCGGGAGACCGACGCCGAGGTCCCGCAGGAGGAGGATCCGCTGGAGCCGGACGAGCGCGGGCCCGTCGTAGTACCGGTAGCCGTTGTGGCCGACCCTGCTGGGCGCGAGCAGCCCGATGTCGTCGTAGTGACGCAGCGTGCGGCTCGTGGTCCCGGCGAGGCGGGCGATCTCCTGGATCGACCAGTCGGTCGCGGGCTCCGGTGTGCGCGTGGTCATGCGCTCCTCCCATCGTGGGGTGCTGGACGCCTCGGGTGAGGCAGCAGGAACGACCCTAGAAGTTGACGCTACGTCAAGGTCAACCCTGTTTCTCGGCCGGGTCCGCGCGGCCGGGTCCGCGCGCCCGTGCCGCTCCCGCACACCCCGCACACCCCGCTGCCCGACGGCGTCACTGCCCTCGCAGCACCCGCGCCAGCTCGTTCGTGGTCGTCACGACCCGGAGGGCACCCGCTTCCTCGAGGTCGCCCGGCACGGCGTAGCCCCACGAGACGCCGACGCAGCCGATGCGGTGCGCGGCGGCCCCGAGCACGTCGTGCTCCCGGTCGCCGACCATGACGATCTCGTCGCGCGGCGGCAGCCCGGCGGGGGACCCGCCCAGCGATGCGAGCGCGTGCTCGATCACGTCGGCCTTCGAGCCGCGCGTCCCGTCGAGGGTCGCGCCGTAGACGCCCTCGACGAGGGGGTCGATCCCGAAGTGCGCGGTGATGCGGCGGGCGTAGACCTCGGGCTTGGACGTCGCGACCGCGAGCCGGACGCCCGTGTCGCGCGCCGCCGTCAGGCACTCGAGGATGCCGGGGTAGAGCGAGTTCTCCATCATGCGCCCGGCGGCGTAGACGTCGCGGTACGCCGCGACCGCCTCGGCGACCCGGTCGGCCGGGACGCCGTGCAGCGCGAACGTCTCGGCGAGCGGCGGTCCGACGAACAGGCGCAGCGCCTCGTCGGTCGGGGGATCGATGCCCAGGGTCGCGTAGGCGTGGCGGACCGAGGACAGGATGCCGGGGGCCGAGTCGGTCAGCGTCCCGTCGAGGTCGAGGAGGGCAAGCCGGTAGGGAGGGGTCGCAGTGGTCACGTGATCGATTCTGCCGCGCGTCACAGGCCGGCCGGCGCGTGCCGCCGTCGCTGCCGCCGCGGCGGAGGCTTCCCGGCGAGCAGAGGGCCCGGAGCCTCGACCTCGACGCAGGCCCTCTATCTCGGCGCCTCGACCGCGCCGATCTCCTCCTCCCACACGAGCCACTTCTCCTGCACGGCCCGCTCGACGTCGACCCCCTGGGCCCGCGCGAGCAGCAGCAGGTGCGCGAGGACGTCGGCGACCTCGGCCGCGAGCGCCGCCCGTGCGCCGTCGGGCACGCCCTCCGTCGCGACGCGCGGCCGCGTGCGTCCCGTGGCGGTGAGGTACGCCTGCGTGAGCTCGCCCATCTCCTCGGTGAGCTTGAGCACGAACCAGTCGGGGTCACGCTCGATCCCGAACTTGTGGGCGTAGAGCGCGGACACGGCCTCGACGCGCTCGGTGAGCGCGGGCAGCGTCAGGCCCGACGGCGCAGGCTCGGACGGGGTGCGCGGCGTCGCGGTGGTCATCGCATCAGTCAAGCACCTGCCCCTCCCCGACGAGACCCCGCACCACGCGGTACGACAGGTGCGTGACGAGGTGGTTGCTGCTCACCGGGCCGGCCTCGACGCGCAGGCCGCCGAGCCCGTCGAGCAGTCGCTCGCCCGCGCCCAGCAGCACGGGCGCGACGTGCAGCCCGAACTCGTCGACCAGCCCCGCGGCGAGGTACGCCCGCATGGTCGAGGCGCCGCCCGCGATGCCGACGTGCCCGTCCCGCGAGGCCGCGAGCGCCTGCGACAGCGCGGACTCGATCCCGTCGGTGACGAAGAAGAACGTCGTCCCGCCCTCCATCACGAGTGGTTCTCGCGGGTGGTGCGTGAGCACGAACACGGGTGCGTGGTACGGGGGTTCGTCGCCCCACCAGCCTCGCCAGTCCTCGTCCCACGGGCCGCGCCCGGGGGCGAACATGTTGCGGCCCATGACGAACGCGGTGGGGGCCGCGACGGACTCGAGCGCTGCCGTGTTGGCCTCGGGCTCCTCGAACATCCACCGGTGGAGCTGCTCGCCGCCCTCACCGAGGGGGTTCTCGAGGGACTGGTGCGGCCCCGCGACGAACCCGTCGAGGGACAGCCCGACGTCGAACGTGACCCTGCCCATGGCACTCACACCGACTTCCTGGTCCGACGGATGCCGACCCACAGGCCGACTGCGCACGTGACCGCTGCGGCCACGACTCCCCACAGGACGGTCGTGCTCGCGAACGTCCCGCCGAACAGGGCGCGCTCGGCGTCGACCATGTAGGTCAGGGGGTTGAACTTCGCGGCGGTCTGCATCCACGACGGCCCCGCCTCGAGCGGCAGCATCATGCCGGACAGGATGAGCAGCGGGAACAGCAGGGACTGCTGGACGCCCCAGAACAACCACTCGCGGTTCTTCGCCGCGAGCGCGAGCGCGCAGGACAGCGCCCCGACGCCGACCCCGAACAGGCCCAGGAGCGCGAGCCCTGCGAGCGCGTGCAGCGGGTAGAACGTGAACCCGAACGGGATGCACACGAGCGCGATGAGCAGGCCCTGGACCACGAGCGGCGCGAACTCCTTGAGCGCGCGTCCCACGAGGATCGCGGACCGGGAGAGGGGGGTCGCGAGGACGCGCTCGTACGAGCCGGTCATCATCTCGTAGAGCAGGTTGGAGCCCGTCATGGAGGTCCCGAACAGGGAGATCATGACGATCACGCCGGGCACGAACCACTGGAGGGTCGCGGCCGTGGACCCGCCGGGCCCGCCCATGCCGCCGCCCACGGCGCCGGTCAGCAGCGGCCCGAACAGGCCCAGGAAGATCAGCGGCTGGAGCAGAGAGAAGATCAGGGTGAAGGGGTCGCGCAGGACCAGGAGGATCTCGCGCGTGAAGACGGCCCAGGTGTCGCCGAGGAACTTCGCGGCCCCCGAGCGCCCGACGTCGGAGCGCCGGTCGGTCGCCTGCCTCGCGGTGGTCGGTGGTGCGGTCCGGGTGTCGGTCCCGAGGTTCGTCAGGCTGCGCTGCCCGGTCCCCGGGCCGGCCTCTGGTCCGGTGCCCTGGCTCTGGTGGTCGTCCATCATGCCGCCTCCTCGCGCAGGCTCCGGCCGGTCAGGTTGAGGAACACGTCGTCGAGGCTCGCCTGCTTGAGCCCGGCCGACCGGACCGAGAGGCCCGCCACGCGCAGGGACTCGATCGCCTCGGGCAGGCGGTCGGCGCCGTGCGCCGTGGACAGGGTCACCGTGACGTCTCCCCCGGCACCGACGGTCGCGTGGAGCTTCCCGTCCTCGGCACCGTCTGCACGGTCGGCGCCGTCGGCACCTCCCGCCCCGGCCTCGCCCACGACCCGGGCGAGGGCTGCGCGGACGCGCGTGACGTCGTCGGGCACCTGTCCCTGGGACGTGGACGTCCCGGTGACGACGAGCGTCACGACGTCGTCCGCGTGCTCGCGCTTGAGCGCGGCCGGCGGGGCGTCGGCGACGATCGTGCCGTGGTCGATCACGACGACGCGCTCGGCCATGGAGTCCGCCTCGTCGAGGTAGTGCGTCGTGAGGACGATGGTCATGCCGTACCGCTCGCGCAACGCCCCGATGTGCTCCCAGAGGTTCGCGCGGCTGTGGGGGTCGAGACCCGTGGTGGGCTCGTCGAGGAACAGCAGCGGCGGGTGGTTCATGAGCCCGAGGGCCACGTCGAGGCGGCGACGCTGCCCGCCGGACAGGCTCTGGACCGTGCGCTTGCCGAGGCCCTCGAGCTCGAGCGCCTCGAGGAGGTCCGTGGCCCGGCGCTGGTACTCCGAGGCCGCCATGCCGTAGAAGCGGCCCTGGTTGTGGAGCTCGTCGGCGACCCGGTAGGAGAAGCCTCCCCCGTTGCCCTGGCCGATGTACCCGATCCGCGACCGGACCTCGGCGGGCTGGGTGCGGATGTCGAAGCCCGCGACCTCGGCCCGGCCCGCCGTGGGTTCGAGGAGGCTCGTCAGCATGCGCAGGGTCGTGGACTTGCCTGCGCCGTTCGGACCGAGGAACGCGACGAGCTCGCCCTCGCGGACGTCGACGTCGATGCCCTTGACCGCCTCGACCACCTCCTTCTTGCGATGGAAGGTCTTGGTCAGCCCTTCGGTGTGGATCATGGCTCACGCCTCTCGCGTACGGTGTACTGGAATCGGTTTTCACGCTAGCATACGGTGTACGGGAATTGAAGGTCTCCCGGCACAGCGCGGAAGTGGGAGGATCAGGCACCATGGCCAGCAACACCGTCGCCCCGGTCCCCTCCGACGGGGTGGACTCCGCCCGGACCCCGGACTCATCGGCCGACGTGCCGCTCGACGCGCCGCCGACCCCCGAGGGCGACGCACCCGAGGGCGACGCCGCCCCGGACCCGACCGACCAGGTCCCCCGCCCCGCCGACGTGACCCGACGCCTCGCCCTCCTGTGGGACCCGCCCGCACCGCCGACCCGCGGTCGCAAGGCGCGCCTGACGCTCGACGAGGTCGTGACCGCCGGGATCGCCGTCGCGCAGGAGGTCGGCCTCGACGCGCTCTCGATGCGCCGCGTCGCCGCCCGCCTGGACATGGGCGCGATGTCCCTCTACACGTACGTGCCCGGGCGCACCGAGCTCGTCGACCTCATGATCGACCGCGCGTTCGCCGGGCTCGACCTCCCCGCGGCCGACACCCCCTGGCGTGCAGGGCTGTCGGGCTACGCGCACGCCGTGTGGAGCCTCTACCAGCACCACCCCTGGATCCTGCAGACCAACATGTGGCGGCTCCCGCTGTCCCCGCACGTCCTCGACGCACAGGAGGCCGGCCTGCGGACGCTCGTCGACACCGGGCTCCCCGCGGACCAGGTCGTCGAGATCCTCGGCCTCATCGACGCGTTCGTGCGCGGGGTCGCACGGGCGGCCGTCGCGGAGTCGGTCGAGAAGGACGTGAGCGGCATGAGCAGCGACGAGTACTGGACGTCCATGAGCAGCTTCTGGGCCGACTGGTTCGACGTCGAGCGCTACCCCGTGATGACCCGCATCTGGGAGGCGGGCGGGTTCGACACCCCCACCGACCCGTTCGACGCATCCCTCGACCGGCTGCTCGACGGCGTCGAGATGGCGATCGACCGGGCCCGCGAGCACCCCTGACCCTCCCCCGTTGTCGCAAGCTGCCGAGCAGCGGGGCTCGAGAACGGGGTTGAGGTCGCTCTGGCGCTCGTAGCGGCCCGAACCCCGTTCTCGACCGCACGGACGGTCGACCGCAGGGTCCGCCGCGCGCCCGTCGCCCCCGCACGCTACGTTCCGAGGACGAGGCCTGCGACGCCCCACGGACCCGCTGCGGGGCCGGCCCGCGAGGACGGTGGATCCCATGACCGAGCAGGACGAGTCCCTCACCGGACGCACCACCAAGATCGCCCGCCGCCTGTGGGGCCTCGCCTACCTGCGCGGGGCCCTGTTCCTGCTGATCGGCGTCGTGCTGTTCGTCGCGCCGGACCGCGGCATCCAGTGGCTCACGTGGCTCGTCGCCGCGATGGCGGTCCTCCAGGGGGTCCTCTTCCTGGTCGAGGCCGGGCGGCAGCGCAAGAACGGCGAGGGCGCGGTGTGGCGCTGGGTCGTGGGCGGTCTGAGCATCGTCGTCGGTCTCGTCCTGGCGTTCTGGCCCTCGGCGAGCGTGACCCTCGTGCTGCGGCTCGTCGGCGTCTGGGCGCTCGTCGCGGGGCTGATCGGCCTCGTCGGGGCGCTGCGCGCCCGCCGCACGCGCGAGCCCGGCTGGGACTGGGACCTCGCGACGGCTGCGCTGTGGGTCGTGTTCGGCGTCCTGGTGCTCGTGAGCCCCGTGACCGGGCTGCAGACCATCACGGTGCTGCTGGGCCTGTACCTCGTGGTCACCGGGGTCGTGATCCTCGTCGCGGCGTTCGCGCAGAGCACGGCCGCGAAGGACGCCAAGGCCGCGCTGGCGGGCTAGCGGGCTAGCGGGCTAGCGGGCTAGCGGGCTAGCGGGCGCACCGTCGAGAACGGGATCGAGGTCGGCATCGGCGACGGACCGACCTCCACCCCGTTCTCGGCACCGAGGTCCTACCAGGCGTCCAGGTGCCGGTGCTCGTGGCCGGGCGGCGGCTGGTACTCGGCGTGCGGCGCGGGCTGGAGGTAGGTGCGCGCGAACGCGAGCGACGCCGCGAGGTCCTCGTAGCGCTCGGCGGCCGTGCGGGCGCGGCGCGTCGCGATCTCGACGACGACGTCCCCCTCCCAGCCGCGGCGCACGAGCTCACCGAGCACCTTGTCGCACGGTTGCGTACCGCGCCCGGGGACCATGTGCTCGTCCTTCATCGAGTCGGTGCCGTCGGCGAGGTGGACGTGAGCGAGCCGGTCGCCGAACACGTCGAGCAGGTCGAGGCTGTTCTGGCGTGCGACGGCGGCGTGCGAGAGGTCGAGCGTCACGGCGTCGTAGGGGTGGTCGGTCGGGTCCCAGCCGGGCAGGTAGGCCTGGACCTCGCGCTTGCGCCCCCGCCAGGGGTACATGTTCTCGACCGCGACCGTGACGCCCGTGGCGGCGTTGAGCTCGCGCACGTGGTCCGCGAAGCCGCGCGCGTACAGGCCCTGCCAGCGGAACGGCGGGTGCACGACGACCGTCTGCGCCCCGAGCTCCAGCGCCAGGTCGACGGTCTGCTCGAGCTTGGGTCCGGGCAGGCGCCCCCAGACCCGCTGGCTCACGAGGAGCGTCGGGGCGTGGACGCTGCGGATGGGGACGCCGACGTCGGTCGAGAGCTTGGTGAGCGCCTTCGCGTCCTGCGTGGTCGTGTCCGACCAGACCATGACCTCCATGCCGTCGTAGCCCAGGTGGGCTGCGGCCTCGAAGGCGAAGGGCGCCTTGCGCGGGTAGACGCTGGCGCTGGACAGCGTGACCTTGATCCGGGGCTCCCCGCCCCTGCCTGCTTCACCCCCCTGGGCCTCGCCCTGGAGGGGCGGCTGGGCGTCGGGCGTCGTCGCTTCACGCATGTCCGACACCCTAGTCCCAGCGGGTGAGCGGTGTTCGCAGGGTCGTCCTGAGCACCCTCCGAACTCTGGCAGGATGCTGCTCGACCGAACCGCCCGGAGCACTGGAGTGCGCATGGATCGTCCCGACGCCGCCTCGCCCTCGACCGTCGGCACGACGCGTCCGGGCTTCGGCCCGGACGACGACGTCATCCTCTCGACCGACACGGACGACGCCCGCGCGCTCGCGGCCCTGGAGTCGCTCGTGGCGTACCTGGAGCAGGACTCGGCCTGAGAGCGGTCGCGCGGCGGGTCCCGTCGCCGCTCCCTGCCCGACGGCGCCGCTGCCGTCCCTGTCGGAGCCTCGCCTCGTGCGGGGGCCGGCCCAGGCGCCGCCCCCCCTTCCGCGCCCAGGCGCCGCGCCCGTCCGCGTCGGGCCGCTGCCCGCGCCCACCTCGGCTACAGTGGACTGGTCTATACCACTTCCAGAGGGAGCACGTCATGGAACGAACCGTCACCGTCGCCATCGCCGAGGGACTCCACGCACGCCCTGCGGCGCTGTTCGTGGCCGAGGCGGGCAAGCAGCCCGTCGCCGTGACCCTCACCAAGGAAGGTGCCGAGACCGTCGACGCCGCGAGCATCCTCGGCGTCATGACGCTCGGCGCGGCAGCAGGCGACCAGGTCGTGCTCGCGACCGAGACCGACGGTGCGGAGGCCGAGGCGTCCCTCGACGCGCTCGCCGAGTTCCTCGGGCGCGAGACGGTCTGACCCTCTCGTCCTGGCGCCTCTCGTCCCGGCGCCGTCACCGAGTGTGACGTTCGGGCTGTCCGGAGACGGATCGCACGACCCGAACGTCACACTCGGCGGCGACACGAGACCGACGCACGACAGCAGACGCACGACAGCACTCAGCCCGTGCCCCCTCGGACGAGGGGGGCACGGGCTGAGTGCTGCGTGACGGACGGTGAGGCAGCACCGTCCGGAGGGCTACAGCCCCAGCTCCTCCAGCACGGGCAGCTGCGCACGGACCGCGTCCCGGGCGGCCGACGCGGTCGGCGCGGCCACCGCGATCCTCGCGAGCTCCACGCACTGCTCGGAGGTCGTCGCCGCGAGGACCGCCGCGACGTCACCGAGCGCGCGCGGCGTCATCGACAACGACGTGACACCGAGGCCGACGAGGACCGGCGCCAGGGCCGGGTCGGCCGCAGCCTCCCCGCAGACCCCGACCGGGCGGCCGTGCTCGGACCCGCCCGCGCACGCAGCGCCGACGAGCGAGAGCACCGCGGGCTGCCACGGCGTCGAGAGCGCGGCGAGGTCCGCCGTCTCCCGGTCCGCCGCCATCGTGTACTGGGTCAGGTCGTTCGTGCCGATGCTCGCGAAGTCGACCTGCTCCAGGACCCAGCGCGACTGGATCGCCGCGGCGGGGACCTCGATCATGACGCCCGCGGTCGCCAGGCCTCGCTCACGGCAGGCCGCCGCGAACTCCTGGGCCTCGTCCGGCGTCGCGACCATGGGGGCCATGACCCACACGTCGGCCTCCTCGGCCGAGGCGGCCTGAGCGATCGCGTCGAGCTGACGCGTCAGCACCTCGGGGTGGCGCACCGCGGTGCGCAGCCCACGGACGCCGAGAGCCGGGTTGGGCTCGTCGTCGGCCGTGACGAACGGCAGCGGCTTGTCGGCGCCCGCGTCGAGCGTGCGGACGACGACCTTGCGGCCCCCGAACGCGCTCAGCACGGCCCGGTATGCCGCGACCTGCTCGTCGAGCCCGGGCTCCTCGGTGCGCCCCAGGAAGCAGAACTCGGTCCGGAACAGGCCGACCCCTTCTGCCCCTGCGGCGACCGCGGCCTCGGCCCCTGCCGGGTCCGCGACGTTGGCGAGGAGCTGGACCCGGACGCCGTCGGCCGTCCTGCCCTGACCGTCGAACGCCCGCGGACCACGGGGGCGGTCGAGCACGCGCGCGACGTCCTCGGGCGACGGGTCACGCTCGATCGTGCCCTGCGAGCCGTCGACCAGCACGGTCTCGCCGTCGGCGAGCTCGCTGGCCTGCGGGGCCGCGACGACCGCCGGGATCCCGAGCGACCGGGCCAGGATCGCGGTGTGCGACGTCGGGCCTCCTCCGCTCGTGACGATGGCGAGGACCCGCGCGGGGTCGAGGGTCGCGGTGTCCGCGGGCGCGAGGTCGGTCGCGACGAGCACGAACGGGTGGTCGAGGTCCGGGACCCCCGGCGCCCGGCGGCCCGTGAGGGCTGCGACGATGCGTTCACGCACATCGCGGACGTCGCCCGCGCGCTCGGCCATCATGCCGCCGAGCGACTCGAGGCGAGCCGCGAGGTCACCGGCCGCCTCCCACACGGCCCGCTCGGGGGTGGTCCGCTCGTCGCGGACCTTGCGGGCGGACTCCTTGGCCAGCGTGGTGTCGGCCGCCATGGCGGCCGTGACCGTGAGGACCTCGACGGCGGTCCCGGTGGCCCGCGCGGCACGTGCCGCGAGGTCCGCCTGGACGCTGCGGACCGCGTCGTCGATCGCGGCGACCGCCGCCTCGACGTCCGCATCCGGGCCGAGCGTCGCCGCAGCGGGCTCGGGCACGGGGGCCGGCATCGTCACGACGACACCGGCCCCCCGCCCGGGGCTGACGCCCACACCGTCGAGGACGGAGGTCACCTGCCGCCTCCGCCGTCGGCCTTGGCCCCGGAGTCTCGGGCATCGAGCTCCGCGGGAGACAGGTCGGCCTCCGCGGCCTTCTTCTCCTCGGCGACCAGGACCGGGTCGGCGGTCGGGTCGGCGCCCACCGCCGCGTCGTCGTCCTCGCGGCCCGGCGTGCGCAGGTTCCACTTGGTGATGACCCACCGGAACAGGAAGTAGTAGATCACCGCGTACCCGAGGCCGATCACGATGATCCACAGGGGCATCGTCGCGATCCGGAAGTTCAGGATGTAGTCGATCGCGCCGGCCGAGAAGCCGAAGCCGGACTTGATCCCCAGGGCGTTGACGAGCGCGAGCGAGGTGCCCGTGAGGACCGCGTGGATCGCGTACAGCGGGTAGGCGACGTAGACGAACGCGAACTCGAGGGGCTCGGTCACGCCGGTGACGAACGCGACGAGAGCGGCCGAGCCCATGATGCCGCCGATGAGCTTGCGGTTCTTGGGCTTCGACGTGTGGATGATCGCGAGGGCGGCCGCCGGGAGGGCGAACATGAAGATCGGGAAGAAGCCGGTCATGAAGGTGCCGGCCGTGGGGTCGCCGTGCAGGAAGCGCGCGATGTCGCCGTGCCAGACCGCGCCGCTCGCGTCGGTGTAGCTGCCGAACTGGAACCAGGGCAGCGAGTTGAGCAGGTGGTGCAGGCCGATCGGGACGAGCAGGCGGTTGGCCGTGCCGTAGACGAACGCACCGAGGACCGTGGAGCCCGTGACCCAGTCGCCGACAGCTGTGAAGCCCGCGTCGAACCAGGGGTAGATGAGCGCGCCGACGACGGCGATGAGGACCGCGGCACCGGCGGTGACGATCGGCACGAAGCGGCGGCCGCCGAAGAAGGCCAGGTAGGGCGGCAGCTTGATGCGGCTGTACTTCTGGAACATGATCGCGGCGGTCAGACCGATGACGATGCCGCCGAGGACGCCGTAGTTGATGAGCTTCTGCGCGGGCGGACCGGTGATCGCCGCCGTCACGAGGTCGAGGAAGTTGCCGTCCTGGGCCGCGGTGATGGCGTCGGGGTTGGCCCCGGCCAGCCACTCGGCGGGGGTGTCGGGCTTGCCCAGCACGTACGGCGAGAGCGCGTCGCTCACGCCCTTGAACACCAGGTAGCCGATGACGGCGGCCAGGCCGGTCGAGCCGTCGGCCTTCTTGGCGTAGCCGACCGCGACACCGACCGCGAAGAGCAGCGCGAGGTTCGCGAACAGCGCGTTGCCGGCGGACGCGAACACGTCGGCCACGGGCTGCAGCCAGGGGAAGGTGCCCGCGGCGCCGTCGGCGCCGAGCATGTCGGCCTGCCCGAGGCGCAGCAGCAGCGCTGCGGCGGGCAGGGAGGCGATGGGCAGCATGAGGGATCGACCGACCCTCTGCAGCTGGGCGAAGCCGGGGATCCCCTTCTTCACCTTGGGTGTTTCGGCCACGGACGTCATGTTCACTCCTCGTTGATCGGGTGCATCCGAGGCCGTCGGACCGCACCGCTTGAACTGGGAACTGCCTTGATCACGACGCCGGCCCGGACTCTGGAGCGCGTCGTTGCTGTAACCCGAGCCATCGCCACCGTCTGTGGTGGGATAGTTGTCTGGACCACTTGCGGACAGAGTGGTCTAGACATCATGATGTGTCAAGCCCCGGCAACTCCGGGGCGACCGAGAGCGAGGAACACGTGGCAGCGACGACGCAGGCCAGAGCACCTAAAGGTGGGCACAAGCACCAGATCGTGCGCGCCTACCTGAGCGACCTCATCGCGAACGAGCTGTCCATCGGCGACGCCGTTCCCTCCGAGCGGGTGCTCACCGAGAAGTTCGGCGTCTCCCGCATGACGGTCCGTCAGGCTCTGGACGCGCTCGTGGCCGACGGGGTGCTCCAGCGCGAGCAGGGTCGCGGGACGTTCGTCGCCCCCCAGCACACCGACTTCGAGATGCGCCTGACGACGTTCGGCGAGGAGGCCCGACGGCTCGGCCTCGTGCCGAGCACCCAGGTCATCGACAGCGACACCCTCGCTGCCGGCCGGGTCGTCGCCGAGGCCCTCGGCATCGCCCCCGAGGACCGGGTGCACTACGTCGAGCGCCTGCGCTTCGCCGACGGCACCCCCATGGCCGTCGAGCGCGCCTGGGTGCCCGTGGCGCTCGCCCCCGACCTGCTCGACGACGGCGTCCCGGACAGCCTGTACGGCGCGCTGCGCGAGCGCGGCCACTCCCCGACCTGGGGCGAGGACACGATCATGGCGGCAGAGGCAAGCACCGCCGAGCAGGCGATCCTCGCCATGACGAGCGTCCGGGCGGTCCTGCGCGCGCACCGCAAGACCTACTCGGACGACGGCGCCTGCATGTACTCGCAGATGTGCTACCGGGGCGACCGGTACTCGGTCGTCGTCCCGCTCCGCGAGGCCCGGCCCACGATCGTCCCGCGGCCTGCCCCCGCACCCGAGCTCGACGCGGAGCCCGTGCCCCTGGTCGCAGAGGCAGCAGAGGCGGCGGAGACCGCATGAGCCCCACGACCGGCACGACCGACGCCGTACCCACGACCCACGCACCAGAGAGGATGCAACGATGACTGCAGCCGATGCAGCACGGGCCGCCGCGATACTCGCCGGCCTCGGCGGGGTGAGCAACATCGAGGAGATCGACCCCTGCACCACCCGACTGCGGTCGCTCGTCAAGGACCCCAGCCTCGTCGACGTGGCCGCCCTGCGCGCCGCGGGCGCCTTCGGGGTCATGACGACCGGACGAGTGGTCCAGGTCGTCGTCGGCCCCCAGGTCGACACGATCGCCTCGGACCTCGCAGACCTCATGTGACCCCGTGCCCGCGGACCGCGGGCACCTCGACGTACGTCCGCACCAGCACACGAAGGAGCACGACATGAGCAAGGCAGAGCAGATCCTCAAGGGCCTCGGCGGGGATGCCAACATCCTCGACCTCGAGCCCTGCATCACGCGTCTGCGCGTGGAGGTCGAGGACCCCACGCTCGTCGACGACAAGACCCTCACCAGCGCTGGTGCCATCGCGGTCGTCCGGACGGGCAACGCGATCCAGGTGATCGTCGGTCCCGAGGCCGACAACCTCGCCTCGGACATCGAGGACCTCCGTTGACCGCTGCGCCCCTGACCGTCCTGGCGCCCGTCACCGGGACCGTCGTCGCCCTCTCGGACGTCGACGACCCGGTGTTCTCGGCGGGCCTCGTCGGTCCGGGTACCGCGATCGCTCCCGACTCCGCCGAGGGTGGTCTCGTGTCGGCCCCGATCAGCGGCACGATCGTCAAGGTCCACCCGCACGCGTTCGTCATCAAGCACGACAGCGGCCAGGCCGTGCTCGTGCACCTGGGCATCAACACGGTCCAGCTCGCGGGCGAGGGGTTCACGCTGCACGCCGCGCAGGGCGACGTGGTGCACCAGGGCGCGACCCTGGTCACGTGGGACCCGGCAGCGATCGAGGAGGGTGGCCGCTCGGCCGTCTGCCCGGTCGTCGCGCTCGAGGGCAAGCCCGACGCCGTCACGCCTCTGGCCCCGGTCGGGACCTGGGTCGCGCGCGGCGAGGACCTGCTGATCTGGGAGTGATCTGCCGTGTCAGGACGAGCGTGACCTCGAGGTCACGCTCGTCCTGACGTGTCCGGGGCCCGGGACCGGGCCGTCCTCGGCCCGGTCCCGGTCCTACGCCTGCACCTGTGCCCCCGCGACTCAGCCGCGCAGCGGCAGCGTCAGCACCCGCTCCGCAGGCTCGCCAGGACCGGCGTCACCTCCGGTGCCCGCCGGTTCCGACACCACGACCCGCACCGGCACCCCCCAGTCCTGCTGCGCCAGGTGGCACGCGGGGAACACGTCGGGGTCGGGCGTCCCGGCGTCGAGCAGCGGCACGACGTCGCACGACGCGGCCTGCGCGGTCACGTGCAGCACGCCCTCGCCCACCGCGGGGTTCACGACCAGGGCTCGGAACAGGTCGGTCCCCGTCCCGGCGCCGTCGAGCAGCAGCTCGGGGGGTGTCGCGCTCACGGTCAGGCGCGTCGAGGGCCCGTAGCGGTCGTCGAGCTTCTGCCCCGGCGCGGGCGAGAACGGCACGTCGAGCCGCAGCTCCCCGGCCACGACCTCGGTGACGGGTCGCTGCGTGCGGTGCGCGCCGCCGTCGAGCAGCTCTCCTGCGAGCGTCGCCGGGAGCGCGACGCGCGTGATGCGGTGCGCCGCCGACTCCACCACCAGCAGGTCGACGCGAGCCCCCGCCTCGGCGACGTCCCCGGGCGCCCACGGCTCCCCGTCCACGAGCACGACGACGTCGCTCGGCTCCGCGAGGCCCGTCGCCAGGGTCGTCACCTGGCCGACGCTCGCACCAGAACCATCGTGGCCTGGAGTGCTCGCTCGTCCTGGCACGGCCGGGGGCGCGGGCGGGACGTAGCGTCGGACCGCCCCGTTGTAGGTGTCGGCGACGACCACGCTGCCGTCGGGCAGCGTCGCGACCCCGAGCGGGTGCTGGAGCAGCGCCTGGTCGGCGGCGCCGTCGCGGTGCCCGAAGTCGAACAGCCCCTGCCCGACGGCGGTGCCCACGTCTCCCTGCGTCGTCCCGGCGACCGGGGTCACCACGCGCAGCGCCGACGTCTCCGAGTCCGCGACCCACACGCGCCGGTCCGGGCCGACTGCCAGCCCGGACGGCTGCGCGAACCAGGCGTCGACGAGCGGACCGTCGAGCAGACCTTCGTTCATGGTGCCGCCGACGAGGGCGATCGACCCCTGCTCGCCGTCGAAGGCCCACAGCGAGTGGTTGCCCGCCATCGCGACGAGGAAGGCCCCCGCCTGCTCGACCCAGGCCACGTCCCAGGGCGACGACAGCTTCTGCAGCACCGCGCCGCCCGTGCTCTCGATCGACGCGGGCAGGCCCGCGGGCCTGGGCTGCTCCGGCGTGTCCGCACCAACGAGGACCGTGAGACGCGACCCGAACGGGCCGTCGACCTCGGCGTGCGTCCCACCGACCGGCGCACCGCCGTCAGCGGCCACGAGCACGTTGTCGACACCACCCACCATGTACTGCTGCCCGTTCCCCGCGACCGTCGTCACGTGACCGTCAGCGAGCCGCACCCCGCGCAGCGCGTGGTTGACCGTGTCCGCGACCAGGACGTCGTAGTCGAGGTACGCACGCAGCTCGGTCGGGACCAGGCACAGCCCGTTCGGCTCGCTGAACCGTGCGACGTCGGGCCCGCCGTCGACGAGCCCGCGCTCGCCGGAGCCGATGCGCCGGACGAGCGTCTCGCCGTCGGGCAGGAGCTCGGCGAGCGAGTGGTGACCCGCGTCCGCGACCAGGAGGTTGCCCCCCGGGAGCGCGATCGCCTTGGCGGGGAAGCGCAGCGTGCCCGACGTCGGGGCGGGCGGCACGTAGACGTCCCCCTCCCCCGCGGCCACCGAACGCAGCGTGCCCTTGGCGCGGTGCTCCTCCACGAGCTCGTCGACGAGCGCGGCGAGCGCCGACGCGTGCCCCTCGCCCGCCATCTGCGCGACGACGTATCCCTCGGGGTCGATCACGACGAGCGTCGGCCAGGCGCGCGCGGTGTACGCGGACCAGGTGACGAGCTCGGGGTCGTCGAGGACGGGGTGGCGCACGTCGTACCTCTCGACCGCGGCGGCGAGCGCGACCGGGTCGGCCTCGTGCTCGAACTTCGGGGAGTGGACGCCGACGATGACGAGGTCGTCGCGGCGCGCCTCCTCGAGCTCGCGCAGCTCGTCGAGGACGTGCAGGCAGTTGACGCAGCAGAACGTCCAGAAGTCGAGGACGACGACCCGGCCCCGCAGGTCCGCGAGCGAGACGTCGCGGCCACCCGTGTTGAGCCAGCCTCGGCCGACGAGCTCGGAGGCGCGGACTCGAGGCAGGCGGGCGTGGGGGGTCGTGGAGCTCACCCGAGAATTCTGCCCTCCTGGGGGCGGTGGGTCACACCCCGGGCGGTCCCGGGGTGCGTCGCGCCTCGACGGGCTGGTCGGTCTCGACGTCGTCCCCGGCGGCGAGCGACGCGGCCGCCTCGTCGGCCGCGTCCTCCTCGGCGCGGCCCTGGATCCCGGAGACGTCGCGCAGCGGCAGCTCGGGGAGCAGGAGCGTCAGGACGAAGCCGATCACGAGGATGCAGGCCGCGAGGACCAGCACCAGGTCGACCGACTGCGAGAAGCCCTCCAGGATCGGCTGCGCCAGGCGTGGGTCGAGGTGCGAGATGAACGAGGAGTCGTCGAGCGAGGGCACGGCCCCGCCCTGCGTCATCCGCAGGATCGGGGCGTTGGCGGGGTCGCGCTGGACCGCCGGGTCCGCGAGGGCTGCCTGGAACGACGGGGACCGGGCGGCGTTGCGGAACGCGGTCGCGATGTTCCCGCCCACCGTCGAGAACAGCACCGACAGGAACACGGCCGTCCCCAGTGTCCCTCCCATCTGGCGGAAGAACAGGGACGACGACGTCGCGACGCCCATGTCCCTGACCGGCACCGCGTTCTGGACCGCGAGCACGAGCGGCTGCATGCACCCGCCCAGCCCGAGCCCGAGGATCACCGAGCCTGCCGCGATGTAGGGGAACGGGGTGTCGACCCCGATCCGCGACAGCAGGAGCACGCCGATCCCCATGAGGACCGTCCCGACCACCGGGAAGATCTTGTACCTGCCGGTGCGCGACGTGATCTGCCCGACCGTGACCGACCCGCCGATGATGCCCACCGTGAACGGGATGAGCGCGAGACCGGCCTCGGTGGGGCTCATGCCGAGCACGATCTGCAGGTAGAGCGGCAGCGTCGCGAGCCCGCCGAACATCGCCATCCCGACGACGAGGTTGGCCCCGGCCCCCACCGAGAAGGTGCGGTTGCGGAACAGCGCGAGCGGCAGGATCGCGTCCGCGCCCGCACGTCTCTCGACGAGCACGAACCCGACCAGTCCCAGGAGGCCCACGACGTAGCAGGCCAGGGAGACCGCCGACGCCCACCCCCACTGCCTGCCCTGCTCCGCGACGAGCAGGAGCGGCACGAGCGCGACGACGATGAGCAGCGCCCCCGGCCAGTCGATGCGGTGCTGGACCTTGCGCAGCGGCGGGAGGTGCAGCACGCGGCCCACGACGAGCAGGGCGACGATCCCGATCGGGACGTTGATCAGGAAGACCCACCGCCAGCCCGTGATGCCCAGGATCGTGTCGGCCCCGGCGAAGAACCCGCCGACCACCGGTCCGAGGACCGACGAGACACCGAAGACGCTCAGGAAGTACGCCTGGTACCGGGCCCTCTCGCGCGGTGCGACGAGGTCGCCGAGGATCGTGATCGCGAGCGACATGAGCCCGCCTGCGCCGAGGCCCTGGAGGCCGCGGTAGAGCGCGAGCTCGTACATCGACGTCGCGGTCCCGGACAGCAGCGAGCCGACGACGAAGATCGAGATCGCCGTCATGTAGAAGGGCTTGCGCCCGTAGACGTCGGAGAGCTTGCCGTACAGCGGGGTCGAGATGGTCGAGGTCAGGAGGTAGGCGGTCGTGACCCATGCCTGGACCGAGAGGCCGTTCAGGTCGTCGCCGATCGTCCGGATCGAGGTCGCGACGATGGTCTGGTCGAGGGCCGCGAGGAACATGCCGATCATGAGACCGCCGAGGATCACGAGGATCTCGCGGTGGCTCGGGGCGGTGCTCACGGTGCGTGCCGCGCGACGGGCGGAGGTGCTGACCGTGCTGCGGGTGCTGCCTGCCTGGGCAGGGGTGCTCGATGACATGGGCGCCTTCGGGGGGAGCCGGCACACGGGTGCCGGACGAGGGGCCGAGCAGGAGCCCGTCGAGGGCGGGCGGTGAGAGTCGTGGCTCTGGCTGCGCCGTGCGACCGGGGTCGCCGTGCGGGACGTGGTCCGTCGATCTGCAAGGAACAACAACCGTAGCCCCGGGCAGCATTCCTCGTCAGGTGAGGAACGAGGCGCGAGAGGACGAGCGGCGTCAGCCCGCGCCCACGTGCCCCGTCACGCGCACGACCACCGCGACGCCGTCGACCTCGCGCGGCACGTCACCCGACGCGGCGGAGTCGACGACGTTGACCTGGACGCACCAGGTGTCGTCGGGAGCCTCGGTCTGCGCAGCCCCGGTCCCCCCTCGAGCAGCCTCGTCCGCGGACGCGCGCGCCAGCCCGATCCCCGTCACGCCGTCCTGGCCCGCGAGGGCCCGCTTGAGCGCGGTCTTGGCCTCCCGGGCCTGCTCGATGCTCGCCACCGGTACCACCCTCCGGCCGTCCACCGCCGGTCGAGGCGGGCTCAGCGGGCGAGCCGGGCGTCGAGCGCGGCGAGGACGGTGTCGATCGGGTTGACGTACGTCAGCCCGGTCCCATTCTCTCCCCCGGTCTCCGACCCGGCAAAGAGCAGCCCGAGCGCGACGCCGTCCGCGCGGTACACGAGCGACCCCGAGTCGCCTCCGCGCGAGAACGGCCCGGTCCCGGTCGACTCGACCTCGATCTGGTCGTCGAACCGCAGCGCGCCGAGGTCCTCGCCGTAGCCGACCACGACGTCGTCGAGCTCGATCGCGGTGACCCGCCCCGCGGTGACGGCGGTCGTCCGGCCGATCTTGCCGACCGTCTCCCCGCCGAGCGCGACGGCCGTGGTCGTGATGCGGCCCACCGGGTAGTCGAGGTCCACGTCGGGGTCGTCGAGCAGGGCGATCGCGGCATCGACGGTCGCGGTCCGCCCCCGCGCGAGGGGAACGGTCGCGGCGAGCGTCCCGACCTGGTCGGCGGGTGCGCGTCCGCCGTCGGCAGGTCCCGGCTGCACGACGGCGTCGCCCACCTGTGCGCGCGGGGAGCCGGCGAGCACGTGGTAGTTGGACAGGGCGTGCACCGCGTCCCCGACGAGGACGAACGCACCGAGAGTGCCTGCCGTGACGTCGACGTGCGCGATCGAGACTCCGGGGCGCAGCGGCCGCACCCGACCGGTCTCGCCCGCTGCCTGCGCGGTCACGACCGGCGGACGCGGGCCGGTGCCCGTCGACCGGGAGAGCGCCCGGATCCGCCCTGTCCGGCGGACGTCCACGACCGGGCCCGCCTCCGACGCGACGCGCCGTGCGATGCTGCGCACGGCCGGGACCCCCAGGCGGTAGCGGACCGCGATGCCGTACCCGCCGCCCTCGCGCGGGGCCAGGCCGAGCGCGAGCGTGGGTGCCCAGGCCTCCCGGCCGACCGGTCCTGCCGGCTCCCCCTCACCGGCCGGAGCCGCCGCGCTCGCCGTCGCACCGGCGCCCCCGCGCTCCGCGAGATCGCGCGCGAAGTCCGCGAGCTGACCCTTGATCTCCCGTGCCTCGTCCCTGTCCATGCATCGAGGGTGGCACGGCCCTCCGACACGCACGTGACGAGCATCACCGTGTCGCTGGGCTGTTCGCTTCACGAAACAGACTGTCAGGAAAACTTCTTCCGGAAAGTCGCGTCATGAATTGCCGGTTCGCCCCTCTTGAGAGGTGTACACAGTTTCTCCGCCGCGAGACCCGCGGCCCTCACCTTGAGAGTGATCATGCACCTCGACCACGCGTTCCGGCCCTCGACCGACGAGATCCGTTGCGCCATCCTCTGGGCCCTCGACCACGACCGCGCCGCCCTCGTCGAGCACCGGGCCTACGCGCACCTCAACCTGCGCAGCCCCGTGCGCCGGGCCGCGGACGCACGCATCGTGCGCCGCTGGCTCGAGGCCTCGGCGGTGTCGTCCGTCATGACCAGCTCCCTGGCCATGGCAGCCTGACCGCTTGATCGACGGCGACGACACCGAGGCCCTGTGACCGGGCTACCGGCTGACGTCGACCCACTGCGCCCCGGCGAGCTCCGCGAGCCGGCCGGGCGTGATCGCGAACGCGCTCGTCGGGCTGCCCGCCGCCGGGTAGACCGTCTCGAAGCCCTGCAACGACACGTCGCAGTACACCGTCACGGGCCCGCTGTGCCCGAACGGCCCCACACCACCGATCGGCTGCCCCGTCAGCGCGGTCGTGCCTTCGGCGTCGAGCATGCGCGGCTTGGCCCCGAACGTGGCCTTGAACTTCGCGTTGTCGACCCGCGCGTCGCCACGCGTCACGAGCAGGAAGCTGCGCTCGCCGTCGCGCAGCGCGAGCGTCTTCGCGATCTGCCCCGGCTCGACCCCGAGCGTCGCCGCCGCCATCTGGACCGTCGCGGTGTCCTCGCCGGTGTCGAGGACCGTGAGGTCCGGGGCCTGGGCGTCGAAGAAGGCGCGGGTGCGGTCGGTGCTCACGGCAGGTCTCCTCGGGGTCGGCAGGGAGCCATCATCGCGCGCGGTCCCGGTTCGCGACACCCGGTCGCCGAGAACGGGGTCGCGGCCGTCCGAAGCCGCTGAACGACCGCAAGCCCGTCCTCGACGCGGCGCACCCGCTCAGGCGACAGGCACCGCGCCCGACGGCGGGGTCCCCACCTCCGCGACCGGCCGCGGCACGTACGGCTCGCCCGTGAGGTCGGCCCGCTCGACGCGATCCAGCCGGAACCAGCGGACCGCCTCCCGCGACCGGCACCACGCGATGAGATACCAGGCGTCGGCCGTGTGCGCCAGGATCACGGGCTCGACCCGACGGGCGGACTCCTGGCCGCGGCCGTCGCGGTACCGGATCGCGAGCACGGTCGACCGGGCGAGGGACTGCTCGACGGCGCGCAGGACCTGCAGGTGCACCCTGGCGCGCGGCACGGGGTCGCCCGGTGCGCCACCTCCCGCCCCCGTGCCGCCGCCCGTCGCGTCCCCCGCCGTGCCGTCGCCCACCGACGCGACCTGCTCCGTGGCGACGCCCGCACCCGGGCGAGCGGCGCCGTCGGGCAGCGAGGCCGCGCGGTCGGAGGTGCCGCCGTGGTCGATCCACACCCTCGCCGCGAGCGCCGCCGCCCGCTCGCGCGCCTCGGGCCCCAGGGCGTCCCAGACCTTGCCCTGCGCCGCGACGGCGTCGACCGCGAACGGGCTGCCGGGCGGGAGCGCGGCGAGCGCGACCGCGACCGCGACGGCCTGCTGCGGCGTGAAGTTCACGGGCGGCAGGGACGCGGACGGGTCGAGCACGTAGCCGCCGCCCGGCCCGGCCTGCGCCCAGATCGGCAGTCCCGCCTGCTGGAGCGCCGAGACGTCGCGCTTGATCGTGCGCTCGCTGACCTCGAGCAGCCGGGCGAGACGCGGCCCCGTGGTGCCGCCGGGCCCGGCGCGGCGCAGCTCCTCGGCCACGGCGTAGAGCCGTTCGGTCTTGTTCACGTGCCGCCTCCGTCGAGAACCCGGAACTCCTCGAACAATGGTGACAGACAGGTGTCACCAGGGCCGCGCGAGGGTGGGTCCATGACCACTTCAGCGCAGGGCTCCAGCACAGAGCAGCAGGTCCACGTCGTCCTCGTCCCGGGCTTCTGGCTCGGGGCGTGGGCGTGGGACGACGTCGTCCCCCATCTCGAGGCCGCGGGCCTCGCACCGCACGCCGTGACGCTCCCCGGGCTCGACGACGTCGCGACCGACCGCAGCCGCCTCACCCGCGAGGACCACGTCCAGGCGGTCCGCGACGTGATCGCGCCCCTCGTCGGGGACGTCGTGCTCGTGGGGCACAGCGGCGGCGGCCCCGTGATCCACGAGGTCGTCGACCGCGACCCGGCGCGCATCCGACGCACGGTCCACGTCGACACGGGTCCGCTCGTCGACGGCGCGTCGCTCTCGCCGGACCTGCCCGCAGGGACGGTCGAGGTGCCGCTGCCCTCGTGGGACGAGCTCGCCGCCGCGGGGTCGAGCCTCGACGGGATCGACGAGGCCGGGCTCGCACGGTTCCGCGCACGCGCCGTGCCCCACCCGGGCGGCGTCGCCGGGGGTCGGGTGCACGTGAGCGACCCGGCGCGTCTCGACGTCCCGGCGACCGTGATCTGCACGAGCCTGCCCTCGGAGGTCCTGAAGCAGATGGCGCACCCCGGGCCGCCCCTGCACACCGAGCTCGGCGAGCTCGACGTCACGTACGTCGACCTGCCGACCGGTCACTGGCCCATGTTCTCGCGACCCGCCGACCTCGCGGACGAGATCGTGCGGGCGGCGCGGGCGTAGTCGGAGGCTGTCGAGAACGAGGTTGAGGTCGTCCTGGGGTCCAGGACGACCTCAACCTCGTTCTCGACGTGGGCGCGGCGAGGGGCGGGGGCTACGACCCGGCTTGGACCGTGACCTCGACGAGCGCCGCGTCGCCCAGAGCGCCCGGGGCCACGACGACACCGCGCTCGCGGTAGTCACCGGCCCGCGGCGAGGCGGGGACCACGACGGGGGTGTCCGGGCCCGAGCCCGCACGGACCTGGACGCCGGAACCCTCGGCACCGATCCGGAACACGACGGTGCGCGCCCGGCCCCCGAGCTCGAGGTCGACGGTGAGCCCGTCCGCCGTCGCCGGCAGGACCGGGTCGACGACGAGCGCGCCGGCCTGCTCGGTGAGACCGAGGACGCCCTGGACGAGCTGGCGCAGGTAGATCCCCGGCCCGCTCGAGTAGACGCGCCACCCGCCCCGCACGCCGACCGACCCGTCGCGGAGCTTGTCGAAGTCGCGCGCGAAGCTCGCACGGTCCGGGAAGTCCGCGTCGCTCGACGAGAAGTACGCGTTGCGCTGGCGCGGTGCGGCGTGCGCGATGCGGTCCCCGAGGTCGAACGGGCTGATGCGCAGGAGCTCGTCGAGCGTCCGACCGCGGCCCAGCGCGGCGAGCGCCTCCGCGTAGCGGATGTGCGCGTGCACGTACATGAGGCCGACCTCGCGCCCGACGTTCGCGGCCTGCTCGGCGCGCTGGAACGTGTGCGGGATCCCCTCGTCGAACGCGGCGGGGTGGTCCATGAGCCGCACCCCGTCGGGGAAGTGGAGGTGCTCGGCGATGAGTCGCTCGTGCTCCTCGGCCTCGGTGAGGGTGAGGATGCCCGCCGTGATGGACTGGTTCATCGGGATGAGCCGGTAGCGCATGCCGGTGCTGGTGTCCCGCGGGTGGATGACGAGCTCGTCGCCCTGCTCGCCGTGCCGCAGGTACCCCGCCATGACGCCGTCGACGAGCGCGCGCTCGCGCAGGTCGGTGCGGACCGAGGAGGCGAGGGTGGCGGCGCGGGCCGAGAGCGGGGCCAGGTCGTCGCAGCCGCCCGTGGTGCGGGCAAGGAGGTCGGCCGCCTGGACGAGGAGCGCGGACGTCCACGTCGAGGCCAGGTTCGTCCGCATCTGCGGGTCGGCGGGCTGGAGCGTGTCGTCCCAGTCCCCCTCGCCGTAGGCGGGCAGCGACGTGCCGGGCAGCAGGTCGGTCTCGAGGTGGTCGAGGATCCGCTCGACGTGGTCGAGCACGGTCGCCTCGGCGTCCGGCCCTGCGGCGGCGGGTCGGCGGTGCGCGTGGTCCCAGAAGGGCACCTTCTCGTCGAGGATCGCGACGTCGCCGCTCGCCTCGAGGTACTGGGCGAGCGCGAAGAGCGGCCAGACGACGACGTCTCCGTGCGACGAGTCGTTGTAGCGCTCGGCGTACTCGTCGAACATGAACCACTGCGGGAACCCGCCCCAGGTGTGCTGGTGCGCGAGGACACGCAGCACGATCTGCCGCGCGATGTCCTCACGGCCGCCGGCGAGCGCCAGCTCGAGCGGCCCCTGGCAGACGTCGCGGGTCCCCCACGCCGCGCCCGAGTACTGCTCGAGCCCGTGCGGGACGAGGAAGTGGATGAGCGCGTCGTGCGCGTACCAGGGGACGAGGAGGTCGAGCTCCTGCGTCTGGAGCTCCGGGTGCGGCTGGAAGCGCAGGCCGCGGACCAGTCCGCGCACGGTGTCGAGGTGGCCCGCGAGCGTCGCCTCGAGATCGTCGAGGGGGTCGTGCTCGGGAGCGAGGAGCTCGAGCGCGGCGGCGTCGCCGTGGAGCGAGCCGGAGATCGCGACGGCCAGACCGCCCGAGCCCGTCGTGCTGGACAGCCGGTGCGCCGAGGCGTCGTCGAGCGCGATCGGAGCGGTCGACGTGACGGCGTAGCGCAGGTCGGGGTAGTGCGAGTCGACGTCGCCGTCCGCGACGGGGCGCAGGACGACCGTCCCCTCGGACGTGTGCTCGGCCACCCAGCCGCCGGCCTCGTCGTCGAGCTCGAGGGTCGCCGTGACGCGCAGCCCGCGCTCGCACCGGACGCTCACGTCGATGCGGTCGCGCCGGTGGTGGGCGACGGTCCGCACGTCGACGCGGCCGAGGGGCGTCTCGTACACCCAGTGCACGCCGCCCACGTCGAGGACGAGCGCGGACGGCACGCCCAGCAGGTGGGCGCCCTCGCCGTCGTCGACGAGGACCCGCAGCCCGCTGCTGCGCAGCAGGTTGAGGTGGTGGCGGTGGACCGACGCGAGGCGGTTGGCGGTGGTGTTGCCGAGGACCACGTGCGAGACGAACACACCGGGAGCGAACGCCGTCGCGGACAGCACCTCGTCGGTGGGCAGGACCGCATCCCCGGCCTTGAGGACGTGGCCGTGCGACCGCTCGGTCAGGGTCTCCTTGCGTCCGTCGACGACGTGCGCCCCGTCGGGGGTGAAGAAGGACAGCAGCGTGCCGTCGGCGTCGCGCTCGGGCAGCAGGACGTCGTCGGCCGCGAGGTCGAGGGCCGCGAGGAGGTCGGCCTCGTCGAGCGCGTCGCCCGACAGCAGCGGGGCGTCGCGGAGCACCGAGCCGGTCGTGGGCAGCGGGTGCGCGGCACGCTCCTGCGCGGCGGTGGCGACGGCAGCGGCGGCCCACCGGTCGATCTCCTCGACGGTGTCCGCGAGCGGCCCGCGGGCGTCCAGGTCGACGACCGTCACGGCATGGACCTGGGCGGTGCCCGTCGACAGGTCGAGGGGCCGGGACACGAGCGTCTGCATCGCGTACTCGTACTGCAGCACTCCCGAGGTGACGGGGCCGAGCAGGCCGTGCGGGACGCCGTCGTGGCGCGCCAGCGGGGTGAAGACCTGGAGGGAGTCCGTGAGGTGGGCGGTGGCCCCCTCGACGAGGAAGGTGACGGCGAGCGGCAGCCTCGGCTGCGCGGACATGGTCTGGCGGCTGGCGAGCACGGTGCCCGCGGCGGGGTGCGTGAGCGCCCGGTGGAGCAGGTACTGGCAGACGTACGCCTCGCTCGACAGCGCGGCCGCGGGCGGCGCCAGGGCGAGGTCCTGGACGTGCACGACGTCGTAGCCGGTGCGGGCGTCCGTGCCCGGTCCGACCGTGAGGTCGACACGCCACACGAGGGTCCGGTCGGCCACGGTGAGCGCGACGCGCGACGTCAGCCCGAGCGCCTCGCCGGACCACACGACGCGGTCGGTGCCGGTCTCGACGCCCGTCACGGCGGGCGCGGAGCCGGTGAGCCGGGCGACCTCGACCGTTCCGTCGGCGCGGGTCGCGCGCAGGAGGACACCGCCAGGCATGCGGTCGTGCTCACCGGGGAGGTACTGGTTGACGAGGAGCCCGCCCGTCCGGACGGCATGCACGTCGCCGCCGGTCGTGAGCTCGACGGTCATCTCGCCCGAGGCGAGCGTCGTGCCCGCGGGGGCGGCGGTCATGGCGGTGGTGGTCACGTGGACTCCTGCTCTGTCGTCTGTTCATCGATGGCGCGCGCGGCGCCCTGGTCCGGCTGCAGCAGCGCGACGAAGTGGTCGAAGAGCGCGACCATGTCGACGTTCTCCGGGTCCAGCAGCCACTGGAGCTGCAACCCGTCCATGACTGCGGAGAAGAGCTGGCCGATCGCCTGGGGATCGACCTCGGGGCGCAGCTCGCCGCGATCGATGGCGTCCCGGAAGCGGGTGTCGTCCTGGTGGCGCAGCGCCCGGTAGCGGTCCCGGACGACGTCGTGCGCAGGGTGGCTCGGTTCGGTGGCCTCGGCGGCGACGACGACGTGCAGGCCGACGAGCCCGGGGGTCTCGGCGTTGCGCCGGACCTGGTCGCGGATCGTGGCCAGCAGGGAGGCGCCGTCGGTCTCCGACTGCGTGCGGCGCTCGAGATCACGCCGGTCGCGCTCCTCGATGGTCGCCGTCAGGAGGCCCGCCTTGCTGCCGAAGTGGTGCAGGAGGCCGGCCTCGGAGATCCCGACACGGGCAGCGATCTCGCGCAGCGAGCTCCCTCGGAAGCCCTGCTCGCCGAACACCTCGACCGCGGTCCGCAGGATCTCCCGCCGGCGCTGCTCGCCACGGACCAGGCGGCCGTCCGGACGCTTGCCACCGTTCGGGGCCTTCGGGGTCGTCATCGTGTCGGCAGCTCGGGCACCAGGACCGCTGTCGGTCATCACCGTCTCCTTCGTCAGCATTTGATCGGTATCCACCGTATGGTGCCGGACACCACTGGTGAAAAGACTAACCGAGCGCACGCTATGGTAGTTTCACATCGGCTCAGAGATCGAGCCGAACACTCGATGAGGAGGATTGCTCATGAAGCTCGGACGCAAGGCGGTCGCCGTCGGCATCGTCGGACTCCTGGCACTGACCGCCTGTGGGCGCGCGGACGAAGGGTCGGCAGAGAAGCCCGGCGCCTCGTCCAGCACGACGGTGGACGACTCGCCCGCGAAGGGCGACATCACCGTCTGGGCCATGGGCGAGGAAGGCGAGAAGCTCCCTGACTTCGTCAAGGGCTTCACCGACGAGAACCCGGACGCGAAGGTCCAGGTCACCACCATCCCGTGGGCCGACGTCATGACGAAGTTCCAGACGGCCGTCGCCGCCGGCACCGTGCCCGACGCGATCATGATCGGCACGTCGTTCATGCCGACGATGGTCTCCACGGGAGGCCTCGCGCCCGTCCCGGACGGACTCGTCGACAGCGCCGACTTCGTCGAGGGCGCTGCCGCCTCGACCGTCGCGGACGGCGTCGAGTACGGCGTGCCGTGGTACGTCGAGACCCGCGTCATGTACTACCGCTCGGACCTCGCGCAGGCCGCCGGTGTGGCTGCTCCCACGACCTGGGACGAGCTCACCGCCTTCGCGCAGGCGATGAAGACGAACGGCTCCACGTACGGCCTCCAGCTCCCCATGGGCGACGCCGAGGACTCGACGCAGGTCATCCTCCCGTTCTACTCGCAGGCGGGCGGCTCGATCTTCAACGCGGCCGGTGACGCCTACGACCTCGACAACCAGGCGATGATCGACGCGCTCGACTACTACGCCTCGTTCTTCACCGAGGGCCTGTCCCCCCTGGCGGGCTACGGCGACACGCAGAACAGCGCGTTCGTCGACGGCTCCGACCCGGCCTTCATCTCCGGGCCGTGGATGGTCAACGTCCTCGCCGACATGCAGGGCGAGGACTGGGTCGAGCAGAACGTCGCGACCATCCCGGTCCCCGCGGGCACCGCGAACAACGACTCCTACATCGGCGGCGCGCACCTGGGCGTCTTCAACGAGGCCAAGAACGCCGACGGCGCCTGGAAGCTCGTCCGCTGGCTCGCCGACCCCGAGACGCAGCAGGAGTGGTACGCCGCGACGAACGACCTCCCGGCCGTCAACAGCGCCTGGGACGACGAGGCCCTGACCTCCAACCCGCGCACCCAGGTGCTCCAGCAGCAGCTCGAGAACACGATCGCCCCGCCGACCGTCCCGAGCTGGGACGAGCTCTCGGCCACGATCGAGACCGAGGCCGAGAAGGTCGCGAACGGTCAGGTCACGTCCGAGGACGCGGCGAAGACGATCCAGGCCAAGGCCGACACGCTCGGGCTCGGCTGGTAAGTCCACGCCATGACAACGACCACCGAGGGGCGGCGCCGACGTTCGGTCGGCGCCGTCCACCGGCGACGTCAAGCCGTCGTCGCCTGGCTGTTCGCGCTGCCGTTCGTCGCGGTCTTCTCGGTCTTCATGCTGGGACCGTTGCTCGCGTCGTTCGGCATGTCGTTCTCGGATCTCACGATCCGTGACATCAAGACCCCCTTCGCGGTGAACTTCGTCGGACTGGACAACTTCGCCCAGGTCTTCCAGGACGAGCTCTTCCGCAAGGCCCTCGTCAACACCTTCTTCTTCGTGGTCGTCGGCATCCCGCTGACGATGGCGCTGGGCCTTGCCCTGGCCGTCGCCCTCAACTCGGGCATCGAGAAGTTCCGCAGCGTCTTCCGCGTCGGGTTCTACACCCCGGTGGTGACCTCGATCGTCGCCGTCGCAGTCGTCTGGCGGTTCATCCTCCAGGACTCCGGCCTCGTCAACACGGTGCTCGGCTGGGTCGGCATCAACGGCCCCGACTGGCTCAACGACAGCACCTGGGCCATGCCCTCGATCATCGTCATGGCGGCCTGGCGCAACATGGGCACGCTCATGATCATCTTCCTCGCCGGTCTCCAGGCCATCCCGCGGGACGTCTACGAGGCGGCCGAGGTCGACGGTGCCGGTGCCTGGCGCCGCTTCCGCTCCATGACGGTTCCCCTCATGCGCCCCACGCTGCTGCTCGGCGCGGTCCTGCTGTCCGTCGGCTTCCTCCAGGTTTTCGAGGAGCCGTTCGTGATGACCAAGGGCGGCCCCGTCAACTCCACGCTGACGATCAGCTACTACGTCTACAACCAGTTCGGCTACGGCAACTACGCGTTCGCGTCCGCGGCGGCGTACGTGCTCTTCGCACTGATCGCGGCCCTCGCGGCAGTCCAGTTCCGCCTGCTGCGGTCGAAGGAGGATTGACATGTCCCTCACGTCCTCGAAGGTCGCTCCGGCGCCGACAGGCACGAGCGCGGGCACGACGACGCGCCGACCCCGACGCCCGATCCGCTGGTCCCGCGGTGCCACGTACACCGCGCTCGTCGTCGGGCTGCTGCTGACGCTCATGCCGTTCATCTGGATGCTGCTCGGCAGCTTCAAGACGCAGGGCGAGCTCCTGCAGCGGCCCATCACCTGGTGGCCCGAGAACCCCACGCTCGAGAACTACGAGAAGTGGCTGTCCCAGCTCAACTACGGGCAGTTCTTCACCAACTCGATCGTCGTGGCCGTCGCCGTCGTGCTCGGCAACATCGTGTTCTGCTCGATGGTCGGGTACGCGCTCGCCAAGATGCGCTTCCCGGGCAAGAAGGTGCTGTTCGCGCTCGTCATGCTGACCCTCATGGTCCCGGGCGTCGTGACGCTCGTGCCCATGTTCGTCCTGGTGTCGAACATGGGGCTCGTCAACACCTACCCGGCGCTCGTCCTGCCGTTCCTCGCAGGGCCGCTCGGGGTGTTCCTCATGCGCCAGTTCATCCTCGGGATCCCCGACGCGCTCATCGAGGCCGCCCGGATCGACGGCGCGGGCGAGTTCCGCATCTTCTTCAGGATCGTCCTGCCCCAGTGCGGGCCGCCGCTCGCGACGCTGAGCATCCTCACGTTCCTCGGCTCGTGGAACAACTTCCTGTGGCCGCTCGTCGTCGCGCAGACCGAGAACATGTACACGCTCCCGGTCGCGCTCTCGCTCTACTCGGTCGGGTCCAACGGCACGTACTACGGCCTCCTCATGGCCGGCTCGGTGCTCGTCGTGACCCCGATCCTGATCCTCTTCCTCTTCCTGCAGCGCTACTTCGTGCAGGGCATCGCCATGACCGGAATCAAGTAGGAGAACGTCGTGCCCCTGAACTTCCCCGAGCCCTTCGCCTGGGGCGCCTCGACGGCCGCCCACCAGATCGAGGGCAACAACGTCAACAGCGACTGGTGGGCGCGCGAGGTCGCGGCCGACTCGACCCTCGCCGAGCCGTCGCGTGACGCCGCCGACAGCTACCACCGGTACGCCGAGGACATCCGGCTGCTGGCCGAGTCCGGCCTCACGTCCTACCGCTTCTCGATCGAGTGGGCGCGCATCGAGCCCGCCGAGGGCATGTTCTCGCGTGCCGAGCTCGACCACTACGGCCGCATGGTCCAGTGCTGCCTCGACCACGGCGTCACGCCGCTGATCACGCTGCACCACTTCACGTCCCCCCGGTGGTTCACCGAGGACGGCGGGTGGACCGACCCGCGCTCGGTCGAGCGCTTCGCACGCTACGTGGAGCGCGTCCTCCCGCTGCTGGACTCCGCCTCGCACGTCTTCACGATCAACGAGCCCAACATCCTCGCCATGATGATCACGGCGGCCAAGGGTGCGGAACAGCTCCAGGCGGGCACGATGCACGCGCCCGACCCCGTCGCGACCGAGAACCTCATCGCGGCGCACCGCCGCGCGGTCGAGCTCGTGCGCACCGTCGGGGTGCCCGTGGGCTGGCCCGTGGCCCCGCAGCAGTTCTTCGCGGACCCGGGTGCCGAGGACGTCCTGCGGGAGTACGCCTACCCGCGCGAGACCGTGTTCCTCGAGGCCGCCCGCGGCGACGACTTCGTCGGTGTCCAGGCCTACACCCGCACGCGCATCACGGTCGACGGGCCCCTGCCCGCTCCGGAGGACTCCGAGAAGACCCTCACCGGCTGGGAGTACTACCCGCCCGCCATCGCGGAGGCGGCGCGGCTGGGGTACGAGATCACGGGCCTGCCCGTGCTCGTCTCGGAGAACGGCATCGCGACGGCCGACGACGCGCGCCGCATCGACTACACGCGTGACGCCCTGCGCGCCCTGCGTGCCGAGGTCGAGGCGGGGCTGCCGCTCATCGGCTACCTCCACTGGTCGCTGCTCGACAACTACGAGTGGGGCTCCTTCGCACCGACCTTCGGGCTCATCGGCTGGGACCCGGAGACCTTCGAGCGCACCCCCAAGCCGAGCCTCGGCTGGCTCGGTTCCGTCGCGCGCGGCGAGATCTCGCTCGACGACTGACCCACCTCACCGGCAGCCGGCAGCCGAGAACGGGGTCGGGGGGGGGGGGGGGGCGGCCGCGAGCCGCCACACCCCCAGCGGGAACCCCAGGGACGGCCCGCCGGGGGCGTCCGCCCCCCGCGGGGGGGGCAGGC
>NZ_JBHVOS010000018.1:31184-109153 GCF_042887685.1 Oerskovia sp. NPDC057915
TCCCCCCCTACCTCGCCACCCCCCCCCCGCGGCGCCCGTGAGCCTTAGTTGGGGTTGCGTTCTTCTACCCCCACCCCCCCCCCCACGACCCCGTTCTCGTCACCCCAGGTTCTCGGCCAGCGGGTTGCAACCCCCGCGTCCGGGTGCATCCTGGAGGAAGGGGTTCCGCCCCGGAGCTCCCGGTCAGCGAGGAGTCGACATGTCCGGTCTCATGCTCGCCAGCAGCGTCGACGCTGCGGTCTACGTGCCCACGGGGTCGGGACCCGCGAACTGGTTCCTGCTCTTCGGGATCGTGCTCGTCGCGTCGATCATCGTGTTCATGGTCGTCGAGCTGGTCCGCGCCGCGCACGACCGGCGTCTCCCACCGCACCGGCGCATGTCGCACTGAGCGGCCCCCCGGGCACGCGGGGCCCGGGCACGCGGGGCCCGGGCACGCGGGGTCCTCCCCCGCACGCGGGGTCCTCCCCGGCACGCGGGGACCTCCCCAGGCACGCCGACCCCCGGAGGCGCGCTCCGCCGTCGGGCGTTGCTGCTCGCGCTCCCGGACCGGGCGCGCGAGGCGGGGCTCGGCGCACGACGACGCCCCACCCCACCTCGCGCCCGAGCGTCAGCCGAGCGTCGTCGGGAGCTGGGCCGCCCCCTCGCCCGGCGCCACGCCCAGCACACGCTCCGCGAGGAACGCCTGCACGACCTGGTACCAGACGATCGAGTGCTGCGGCTGGAGCACCCAGTGGTTCTCGTCGGGGAAGTACAGGAAGCGGTGGTCGGTGCTGCCGTCGGCCGCGGCCGGCAGGCCCGAGGACGACAGCAGCTCGTACCAGAGACGCAGGCCCTCGCCGATCGGGACGCGGTAGTCCTTGTCGCCGTGGATCACGAGCATGGGCGTGACGATGTCGGCGACGAAGCGGTGCGGGGAGTGCTCGGCCGCCATCTCGGGCGTCATCTCGCGCTGCCAGTAGTAGGACGAGTCGGTCGTCGGGCCGAACTGGTCGAGGGCCCACAGGCTCGCGTGCGTCACGATGGCCCGGAACCGGTCCGTGTGGCCCGCGACCCAGTTCGCCATGTACCCGCCGAACGAGCCGCCCAGCGCGGCGGTGCGGGTCTCGTCGATCTCCGGCAGCGCCTCCGCGGCGTCGGTGATCGCGAGCAGGTCCGTGTACGGGGCCGCACCCCACGAGCCCCACCCGCGCTGCACGAAGTCCTGGCCGTAGCCCGTGGACAGCGCCGGGTCGGGCAGGAGCACCGCGTAGCCCTGGGCCACGAGGATCCACGGGTTCCAGCGCCAGCTCCACGCGTTCCACGAGCCGAGCGGCCCGCCGTGGATCCACAGCAGCAGGGGTGCGGGGTTCTCGGCGCTCGCGCCGTGCGGCAGGGCCAGCCAGCCGCGGACGCGCACGTCGTCCGACGCCGCGGTCTCGATCTCGGTGAGGGTGCCGGGCAGGTCCGGGCTCTCGACGGGGCCGCGCAGCGCGGTCGCCGCGACGGGTGCCCGCTCGCCGGCAGGGGCCGCCAGGAAGTCCGCGAGCTCGATCCGCACGGGGTGCGAGGGCTCGAGGTAGCTCGTGCGCTGGGCGTAGGCGGCCGAGGCGTCGGGCGCGACGCGGACGTCGGTGAACGTCGCGTCGTCCGAGGTCAGACGCGACACGATCCCGTCGGCCCCCGACCCGTCGGGCGTGAACGCGACGTGGAAGACCGGGCCGCGACCGTCGTCGTCGGCCGTGACGAGCAGGCCCGAGCCGTCCGGCAGCCACGCGGCCGACGTGGGCCAGCGGTCCCAGCTCGCGGCGAGCGAGCGCAGACCGTGGTTCGCGGCGTCACCCGGGTCGCCGTCCGAGCCGTCGCCCGCGCGCAGCGGGACGACCGCGAGGCCTTGCTCGGGTGCGGCCTGCGGGGTCGTGATGGTCTCGCGCACGAACACGACCCACGCGCCGTCGGGCGAGATCACGGGCGAGGAGGCCTCGGCGCCGGGCTCGTCGACGAGCGTGCGGCGCTCGCCGGTCGAGGTGTCGATCGCGACGAGGATCGACCGCTCCGAGGCACCCGGCCCCGCGACGGTCCACGTCGTGACGAGCGTCGTCCCGTCCGCGGACAGGTCCGCAGAGTGCTCACGCAGCCCACGCCCGACGGCGGAGGTCACGTCCCGCAGCTCGACGCGCCCCGCGGGGAGGTCGAGGGTCGCGCCCTCCGCGTCGGAGTCCGCTGGCGCCGCCGGGAGCGGACGGGCCGGCTCGTCGGTCAGCTGCGAGAGGTCGGCGACGAAGCGGTGCTGCTCGGACGGGCCCAGGTCGTGGTCCCAGTACCGCACGGGGTAGCCCGTGTGGAGGATCGCGGCGACCTTCTTGTCCTTGCGGGCCGTGCGGAGCTCGGCGTCGTGCGCGAGGTCGCGGGCGCTCGGCAGGACGTCGGCCGCGAGCGACAGGACCGGCGCGCTGCGCGCGACCAGCGGGGCCGAGACCCCGGCGGGGGCCGACGCGACGATGCGCGCCTCCCCACCGGCGGCGGGCAGGAGCCACAGGGCCGAGGTCGGGTCGCCCTCGGCCGACGCCGACGCGTCGCTGTCGGGGCGGGCCGAGGTGAAGAGCAGGTCCCCCTCGGCCGTGAAGGCGGCGCCCGACTCGCCCTTGGTGCTGCGCGTCAGGCGGCGGGCCGGGGCCTCACCGGTGGGGTCGACCTCCCACAACGCCGAGACGTACGCCGTGCGCTTCGCGTCGAGCGTCGCCACGCTCGTCACGAGGCGCCGTCCGTCCGGTGACATCACGAGCCCACCCGTGCGGGGGATCGCGACGTACTGGTCGAGGTCGTGGAAGGGGGTCGGGGCGGGGCCGCTGGCGGCGGGGTCTGCGTTGTCGGTGGTCACTGCACCGTCCTATCACGCCCACCCGCTCCCCTCGCGGTGCCGAGCATGCGGTCGGCGTCGTCCTCGGCCCGATTCCCGACGACAACCGCATGCTCGACCTGCGACAACCGCGTGCTCGGCTCACCGGGCGGGTCGTTCGGCGCATACTGGACCCGTGCGCAAGGCTCCCTTCCTCCCCCTGACCGTGAGCGCCGTCGTCGGGCTGCTCCTGACCGGGTGCGGGTCCGAGCCCGCGCAGGACCTCGACGACACC
This sequence comes from Oerskovia sp. NPDC057915, assembly GCF_042887685.1. Lineage (NCBI taxonomy): Bacteria > Bacillati > Actinomycetota > Actinomycetes > Micrococcales > Cellulomonadaceae > Oerskovia > Oerskovia sp. NPDC057915. The sequence goes on from NZ_JBHVOS010000018.1 coordinate 34,295, forward strand.
GTGCTCGCCGGGATCGTCGCCGCCGGCCGCTCGGACGGCGACCTCGACCTCATCTCCACGACCCACTTCGACTGGCAGAAGGCCGTGATCGTGTGCCCCGGCGACGACCCGACCGAGGTCGCAGAGGCCGCCGGGACCGACGGCCCGGTGCAGGGCGAGCTCCCGAGCACGGTCGACGTCGGCACGGGCCACCTCGTGTTCGTCAACGACGACGAGGTCGAGCAGGTCGCCGACCTGCGGCTCGCCCAGGCCGACGTGTGCTCCGAGGGCCTCCCGATCACCAACCGGGTCCTGACCCCGGGCTCGACCCTGACCGTCACGCGCGGCCCGGGCGACGGCTGGGTCGTCACCCGAGGCTGAGCCCCGAGGCAGCGAGGTGCCGAGAACGGGATCAGGGTCGTTCCGGGCCGGATGACGGCCCGAACCTCGTTCTCGACACCCGGCCCGGCAGCCCGGGTCGGGCTTCAGGCGTTGAGGCGGGCCACCAGCCCCGGCAGCTCGGCGACCGAGTCGAGCAGGAAGTCGTGGCGCTCGCGCCCCAGGTCGGCCGCACCGAGCTTGCCCGTGAGCACCCCGACGACCGCCCCGGCCCGCGCGTTGACCCCCGAGCGCAGGTCGAGCACCGTGTCGCCCGCGACGAGGACGCGCGCGACGTCGAGCACCCCCGTGCGCTCCATGTCGCGGTGGACCATGTACGGGGCCGGGCGGCCCAGCGGCACCTCGTCGGCGCACGTCACGGCGTCGAGCGTGACCTCGGGTGAGAGCCACTGCCCAGGTCCCGACGCGACGGTCCAGCCGAGCACGTCGAGGATCCCCTGGGTCACGTCCCGCGTGAAACCCGTGGTCAGCGCGACCTTGACGCCCGCCGCGCGCAGGGCCGCGAAGGCCTCGGGGGCGCCGGGGATCGGGGTCGGCGGGTTCAGCCGGTACGCCTCGTGGAGCAGCACGGTGAAGCGCGAGAACGCGGCGTCGACCGTGGCCTCGTCGGGAGCGTCCCCCGGCGCACCGGAGCCGATCGCGAGCAGCGCGGTGATCGCCGCGCGCTTCTCGGCCCCCATCCAGTGCTGGATGTCCGACGACGTCGCACCGCTCCCGTGCTCGAGGACAGCCGTGTGCAGCGCGTCGTAGACCGCGCCGCCCTCCTCGACGGTCGTGCCCGCGATGTCGAGCGCGACGAGCTCGATCGCGAGCGGCGAGCGCCCGCCGGGCGCGGTGCCGGAGGTGCTGGTGATGCTGCTGGTCATGCGGAGGGCTCCTGCTTCGGGTCGGTGGGGTCGGTGGGGTCGGCGTGCTCGGTGTGCTCGGCCGGGTCCGCGAAGGCGGCTGCGTCCGCCCGGCCGGCGGTCGGCGACACGAGGGACGCCGCGGCGGCCGACGCCGTCGGGAAGCGGACCATCGAGAGCGACGTGTCCTGGGTGTTGTCGATCGTGAAGGCCGCGAGCTCGGGCAGGTAGCGGTCGTCGGCGTACTCGACGGGGACGCCCGCGGCGTTGCGCGTGGTGCGGCGCTCGCGCAGCAGCGGGGCGCCCGCGGGCACCTCGAGCAGGCCGGCGTCGGTCTCGTCGGCCGCGACGGCGTCGATCACGTGGCGGGCCGCGTGCAGGTCCGCGCCACGTGAGATGAGGTGGTCGTAGATCGAGCCGCTGTCGGGGTCGAACTCGAAGATGAGGCGCCCGACGGGTTCGATGAAGGTGTCGCGCTCGACCATCGCCGGGACCCCGTCGAGCAGGCGCAGGCGCAGGACCTCGACCACGGGCGTGCCCTCCTCGAGCCCCAGGGCGTCGGCCGCGACGCCCTGCACGCCGCGGCGCGCGACCTCGACGGTCCGCTGACCGGGCACGCGCCCGACCCCCGCGGCCCACCGGCTGAACGACAGGAACGTCTCGAACGGCTGCGGGACGGCGCGCGAGCGCACGACCGGCGGACGCCCCTGCCCCCCGCCGATGAGGCCCTCGCTGCGCAGCGTCCCGAGCGCCTGGCGGACCGTGCCGCGCGAGATCGAGAACTCGGCGCACAACGTGGCCTCCGAGGGGAGCGAGTCGCCGATCGCGTACGTGCCGGACACGATCCGACGGCGCAGCTCGCCCAGGACGTGCTGGTGCAGCGGGCCGTGCGACGGCTGGGTGGGCTGACCCGGCCGGGCCAGCGGTGCCTGCTGGGCCTGCGGGGGCGGTGCGGTACGTGGGGACGACGAGGACTGGGCCATGACTTGACCATACAGGTCACACCGGCGCTGCGGACGGCGCTCCGATGACGGCCGCATGAACCCCGTACCCGGCGCGCCAACGCCAGGTGAACACTCCGGAAACTTGTCTGGACAAGTCCCGGAATCGCTTGATACCTGCTCGACCCGCACGGCAGTGTCCGTGTCGTGAGCAGCACAGCACCTCGACGCCCGGCCCCGTCCGGCCACACCTCCAGCCTCCCCGCCGGCCGCCCCGGCACGCGCAGCCCGTCCACCGGGAACGACCTCCCCGCCCGTGTCGACCTCGTGGTCGTCGGCGCCGGGATCGTCGGCCTCGCGCACGCCGTCGACGCCGTCGGCCGAGGGCTGTCCGTCCTCGTGGTCGAGCGCGACGACCGCGCCGTCGGCGCCTCGGTCCGCAACTTCGGGCACGGCTGCTTCACCGCGCAGGACGGCACGGCCCTCACCTACGCGTTCGCGGCCCGCGAGCGCTGGATCCAGCTCGCCAAGGAGGCCGACTTCTGGCTGCGCGAGTCCGGGACCGTCGTCGTGGCCCGCGCCGACGACGAGCGGCAGGTCCTCGAGGACTTCGCCCACGGCCGCGACGGGCACGTCCGGCTGCTCGACCGCGACCAGGTCCTCGACCGTGTCCCGGGCGACCCCGACGAGGTCGTCGGCGGCGCGTTCCTGTCCCAGGACGTCCGCGTCGACCCCCGCGAGGCGGTCCCCGCGATCGCCCGCTGGTACGCCGGGCAGCGCGGCGCTCACCTCGCCTGGTCCACGACCGTCCAGGGCTTCGAGGCCGGCAGCGGCGTGACCCTCGTGCGCACCTCCCGGGGCGACGTCGTCGCGACCAAGGTGATCCTCGCCGTCGGGCACGACGTGGACCGGTTCTTCCCCGACACCGCCGCCGCCGCGGGCATCCAGCGGTGCACGCTCCAGATGCTGCGCGTCGACGCCCCCGCGGGCGCGGGCGGCGCCCCCCGGGAGATCGACCCCGCGATCTTCACCGGCACCTCGCTGCTGCGCTACGACGGCTTCCGCCACTCCCCCGCGATCGCCGCGGTCCGCGAGCGCCTCACCGCCCAGCACCCCGCCCTGATCGACGCCGCAGTGAACCTCATGGTCACCCAGCGCCCCGACGGGACGCTCACGCTCGGCGACACGCACGCCTACGCGACGACGCCCGGGCCGTTCCACCCCGAGGCCCTCGACGAGCTCCTCCTCACCGAGGCCGCGCGCCTCTTCGGCACGGGCCCCCTCACGGTCCGCGAGCGCTGGCAGGGCGTCTACGCCTCCGCGCCCGCACCGTTCCTCGACGTCACGCCCATGCCGGGCGTGCGCGCGGTGTCGGTCACGTCCGGCATCGGCATGACCACCGCGCTCGGGCTCGCCCCGCGCGTGCTCGACAGCTTCCTCTGACCAGACCAGCCTCTCTCGCGAACCCCACCCCCAGGAGAAGACATGCACCGCAGCCGCACCGGCCAGGCCACCTCGGTCCTCGCCGCCGCACTGCTCCTCGGCGCGCTCAGCGCCTGCTCGACCGGCACGGCCGACGCGGGGACCAGCGCCGACGGCGCCGGGTCCGCGACGTGCCCGAACGGCGCGATCCGCTTCGGCATCGAGCCCTACGAGGACCCCGCCAAGCTCGAGCCCGCCTACCAGCACCTCGCCGACGCCCTGTCGGAGAAGCTCGACTGCCCCGTCGAGCTGACGATCGTCGAGGACTACTCGGCCGAGGTCCTCGCCATGGAGAACGGCAAGCTCGAGCTCGCGCAGTTCGGCCCCCTCGGGTTCGTGTTCGCGAGCGAGCGCGCCGACGCCGAGCCGCTCGCCTCGTTCGGCCTCGCCGACGGTTCGCTCTCGAGCTACACGGCCGGGATCTGGGTCCCCGTCGACTCCCCGATCCAGAGCATCGAGGACCTGCCGGGCCACTCGCTCGCGCTCGGCTCGACCGGCTCGACGTCGGGCGACGCCCTGCCCCGCTTCGCGATCCTCGACGCGGGTCTCGCCGAGTCCGACGTCGAGATCACCTACGCGGGCGGCCACCCCGAGGCGCTCCTCGCCCTGACCAACGGCCAGGTCGACGCCGCGCAGATCAACTCCCAGACGCTCGCGACCGCCGAGCGCGAGGGCACGTTCGACTCCTCGGCGTTCCGCCAGGTCTGGGAGTCCGACCCCATCCCGAACGACCCCATCACGGTCGCCGGGTCGCAGAGCCAGGAGTTCAAGGACGCCGTGCGCGAGGCCCTCCTCACGCTCGACACCGCCGACGTCGAGGCCATCGGCGCATTCCTCGACGTCGACCCCGCGGGCCCGCTCGTCGAGGTCGACGTCGACACGTACCAGCCGCTGTTCGACCTCGCGAAGACCCTGAAGCTGACCGCCGACGACGTCTGACCCACCTCGAGGTGCGGACGGGTGCCGCCGGGGCGCCGAACGCCCTGGCGGCACCCCACCGCACCCTCGTCCGGTCGGCCGCCCCGGTCGACCGTCCTGTCCCCCCGCGGGCTCGCGTCCCGCTCCAGCAAGGAGTTGTTCCAGATGGCTTCACACCACGGCGCGCTCGCGCCGGGCTCGCCGGGGCTGCCCGACGGGCCGGGCGGACCGGCCGGACCGGGCGCGGCCGAGGGCGTGCTGCACCTGCCCGACGGCGTCCGCTCGCCCGGTCTGCACGTCCGCGACCTGCGGGTCCAGTTCAGCACGCGCTCCGAGGCCGGCGACGCCGTGCTGCGCAGCGCGGTCGACGGCATGGACCTCGACGTCGCCGCGGGCGAGCTCGTCGCGATCCTCGGCGCCAACGGCTGCGGCAAGTCGACCACGCTCAAGTCCGTGATCGGGCTCGCGCCCGTGACGTCGGGCGAGGTGTGGGTCGGCGGCGAGCAGGTCCACCCCCACCACCGGACGTCCGCCGCGGAGCAGCACGAGGCCAGGCGCCGGGTCGCGATGATCTTCCAGCAGGTCAACCTCGTGCGACGACGCACGGTCCTCGACAACGTCTGCGCCGGGGCGCTCGGCCGGCTGCCCCTGCGGCAGTCGCTCGTCGCGTCGCTCTTCCCCCGCGAGCTGCGCGCCGAGGCCATGCTGTGCCTCGAGCGGGTCGGCCTCGCCGACCGCGCGCTCGACCGCGTCGGCCAGCTCTCGGGCGGCCAGCAGCAGCGCGTGGCCGTCGCCCGGGCCCTGTGCCAGCGGGCGAGCGTGCTGCTGGCCGACGAACCCACGTCGGCGCTCGACCCCGCGGCCTCGACCCAGGTCATGGAGCTGCTCGCGACCCTCGCGCACGACGAGGGCCTCGCGGTCGTCGCCGTGCTCCACGACCCCGAGCTCGCGCGCGAGCACGCCGACAGGCTCGTCGGGATGGTCGCGGGCCGCGAGCGCCTCAACGGGGCGCCGGACGCCGTGACGCGCGACGCCGTCGAGCACCTGTACTCGGCCGAGACCGCGACCGTGACCGTCACCCGGACGACCGTCGGAACGAGGATCCCCGCATGACCGCCACCGCCCCCGCCCGCTCGCCCCGCCCCCCGCGCGGCGGCTCGTCCACCCGGACCGAGGGGCCGTCGCCCGAGCGGCTCGCGCACGTCGTCGTGCCTACGGCCCACCGCTCGGGCCGACAGGTCACGACCTGGGTCACCGCCGGAGCCGTGCTGCTCGGGCTGCACGTCCTCGCCTGGCAGGGCACGGGCTTCTCGATCAGCGCGCTCGTGGGCGGCTGGGAGGGCATGGCCCGGTTCGTCGGCGAGGCGTTCCCGCCCGACCTCGACTGGTCGACCGTCGTGGCCCCCGGGCTCCAGGCCACGCTCGTGACGCTGTGGATCGGGCTGCTCGGGACCACGCTGTCCATCCCGCTCTCGCTCCTGCTCGCGGTGCTCGCCGCGCGCGGCAGCACCCCGGGATCGTTCTGGTACCAGGGGTCGCGCGCGATCCTGTCGTTCTTCCGTGCCGTGCCCGACGTCGTGTTCGCCCTGATCTTCGTGACCGCCGTGGGGCTCGGGCCGTTCGCGGGGGTGCTCGCGCTCGTCGTCCACAACACGGGCGTCATGGGCAAGCTGTGGGCCGAGGCCATGGAGGAGATCGACCCCGGGCCCGCCGACGCGCTGCGCACCAACGGCGCGGGCCGGACCCAGGTCGTCACGCACGCGGTGCTGCCCGCGGTCGTGCCGCAGTTCCTGGGGCTGCTGCTCTACCGGTTCGACGTCAACGTGCGGTCCTCGCTCGTGCTCGGGCTCGTGGGCGCGGGCGGGATCGGGTTCCTCATCAACAAGTCGATCAAGCTGTTCCGGTTCGACGAGATGCTGACCTACATCCTCATGGTGCTCGTGCTCGTGTGGGTCGTGGACCGGTTCTCGTCGTGGGCGAGGGCGAGGATCGCGGTCTGAGGTCTCGGGCTGCCGGTGCCGAGCATGCGGTTGGCGTCCGGATCCGGGTGATTCCGGACGCCAACCGCATGCTCGGCCAACGCCAACCGCATGCTCGGCACCGAACGGTCAGCGACCCAGCAGTGCCCGGACCGTTCGCCCCACTCCCGGCAGGTCGCGAGACGTGAACCGTAGGACGTCGACCTGCCCCGTCCCCACGATGAGGTTCTGCCGGCGCCGGTCGGCATACACGGCCCTCGGCTCGGCGTGCAGGTCCTGTCCGTCCATCTCCGCCACGAGCCACCGCCCGTCCTTCCGGCGCCACGCCATGTCCGCCCGGAGAGGCGCCAGACCGTCCGCGTGCTCGATCGGGAGCTGGAGCGTCGTGGGAGGAACCCCCTCGTCGAGGCAGTCGAGCCTGCCGAACGACTCGAGCGGCGACTCGGCCCGCCCGTCCGCCACCGTCCACAGGTCGTGCGTACGGGCGACCCCGCGCCGCCCCCGGGCCATGTCGTGCGCGACCTCGAGCCCCCGAGCGCTGATCGCTCCTCGGTGCAGCGCCGAGTCGAGGACAGCGAGCGCGTTCGCACGCGGAAGCTCGGGGACCGCCTGGGCCAGTGCCCAGTCGATCGTCGCAAGCCGCTGCACCCCGATCCGGGTCGTCGTCATCCCGTCGTCGAACTGGCGCAGCCTGACGCCGTCCCGATCGACCCGGTTCACTCCCCCCGGGAGCGCGGCCTCAGGACGGACGGCGACCGGTAGCCCCTCGATCCCGTGCAGCACCAGGGCGCACGCACCGACGGCCACCGCACCCGGGCCGAACGCGAGCAGCGCTGCCCAGGCCGCGCGCCGCCGTCGGGCACCGAACGGCTGCTCACGGACCGGGACCCCCGACAGGTCGTAGACCCCACGGGCGACCCGCGACCACTCCTCGCGGGCAACGAGCCCTCGGACCTGGCCGTCCGTGAGTCCTGAGGCGCGAGCCTGACGGATGTCGACCAGGCCCGCCTGGTCGGCGGCGTGGACGAGCAGGGCGGGTGGCACGGGTCGACGCGGCATCGGCCCACTCCAGCGGATCCGCGCGACGCGTGCGGGCGGCCGGGCCCCTACCTGTGGAGGAAGGGTTTCGCGAGCACGACTGTGCACGGCCCCGTCGGCCGCCGAACATGCGGTTGGCGTCGGTCGAGCATGCGGTTGGCGTCGAGAATCCGCCGGATCCGGACGACAACCGCATGCTCGGCACCGGGTGCCGACCTCCAGACCAGGGAGGGCCCGTCAGTCCTTGTCCTGCTCCGCCATCCTCGCGAGCATCTGGTTGTACTCGTCCATCTCGACGTCGCCGTCCTTGTCCACGCGGCGGTCACGGCGTCGGGCGTCCTTCTCGTCGGACCTCGCCCACATGACGGCCACCACGATCGCGAGCGACAGCGTCGGCAGCTCCCCGATGCCCCAGGCGACGCCGCCGCCGCGCTGCTGGTCGGCGATCGCGGTGATCCCCCAGTCGTGCCCCATGAGCCCGAACCACTCGGGCACGAGCAGCTGCGTCCCGGTCGTGAGGGACACCCCGAAGAACGCGTGGAACGCCATGGTGACGAGCAGGAGCAGGAGCCGCTGGGGCCAGCCGGGCCGGTGCGGGCCGGGGTCGATCCCGACGAGCGCGTTCGCGAACAGGTACCCGGCGAGCGTGAAGTGCAGGATCATCACGAGGTGACCGACGTACGTCGTCATCGCGAGCTCGAACGCGGGCGTGTAGTAGAAGACGATCATCGACCCGGCGAAGTTGATCGCCGCGACGATCGGGTTCGCGAAGAACTGCCCCCACTTCGAGGTCACGAGCGCGAGCACCCACTCGCGCGGCCCGCGCGAGCCGTCCTTGCGCACGGGCACGGCGCGCAGCAGCAGGGTCACGGGCGCGGCCAGCACGAGGAAGATGGGCACGACCATCGCGAGCACCATGTGCTGCACCATGTGCGCGCTGAACAGCACGTGGCCGTACACCGCGGGCCCGCCGTTCGTCACCCAGAACAGGACGACGATCCCGAGCGTCCACGAGACCGTCCGCCCGACAGGCCACCTGTCGCCACGCTTCGCGAGGCGCCGGACCCAGCGCAGGTAGACGACGAGGGCCGCGACGCACGCGAACGCGGGCAGCAGGTCCCAGCGCCACTCGGTGAACCAGCGCCCGAGGTCCGGCTCGGGGGGCAGGGGGTGCCCGGTCACGAGCTCGGCCGGGGTCGGGAGCGCGATCGGCTCGTCCGGCACGGGCGGCGCCGTCGACCCGAGCGCGACGGCCACCCCGGACACCGCGCCCATGACGAGCAGCTCGACCGCGACGAGCCGCCAGAACAGCCACGTCGCGGCCTTCTCGGCGGCGGCCTGCGGTCCGCCCTTCCCGGCGGCGGCCGGAGCCTTCTTCTGCACGACGGCCTTCTGCCCGACGGCGGAGCCTCCCGCAGTCCTCGGCTCGCCCGCGGCGGTGGCAGTGCCGGACGGGCCACCCGTGCGGGCGGGGCCACCCACGCCCTGGAGCCGGCGCACGACGAGCTCGCGGTGCGCGAACCCGATCGCGCCGAGCACGACGATGAGGCCGATCTTGGTGAGGATGAGCACGCCGTAGTCGGTGCTGAGCCCTGCGACGCCGCCGAGGCGGATCCAGGCGTTGGCGACGCCCGAGACGGCGACCGCGACGAAGGACCAGCCCGCGATCGAGGAGTAGCGCGAGACCGAGGACGCGAAGGCCGTGCGGTCGAGCCCGCCGCGCAGCCGGACGATCGCGAGGACCCCGAGCCCGCCGATCCACAGGGCCGCACCGCCGAGGTGGAGAAACATCGAGGAGATCGCCAGCTCGTGGCTCGCGGCGCCGGCCGTGTGACCGGTGTTGGCCTGGAACGCCAGGGCCGAGAGCGCGAGCAGCGCAGTCCACAGGGCACCGGTCGCGGTGCGGACGGCGAACGCGCACGCCGAGGTCAGCGCCGCGACGACGATGACGCCGAGGAGGCTGCGGCCGAGCGAGATCTGCGTGACGAACGCCGCGAGCTGCTCGCCGAACCCGACGCTCGTGACGGGCATGCTCGACAGGACCGAGTAGCGCAGGATCGTCTGGGCGACGGTGAGCACGGCCCACACCGCCGAGGCGGCGCCGGCGACCCCGAGGGCCTTGCGCAGCGGCGGCCCGGCGGGCAGCACGCAGGCCGCGAGGACGAGGGACCCGATGGTCAGGGCGATCGCGAGCTCGGTCAGCGTGGTCGAGACGGGCAGCCCCCAGCGGGCGACGGCGCCGGGGTCCGCGAACCCTGCGAGGGGCTCGAACGCCCCGGAGAAGGCTCCGGCAGCGACGACCGCCAGGATCGCGACGACCACGGCCGCGGGTCCGGAGAGCACGAGCCACCAGGGGTTTCGGGGTGCGTCGACGACGCCCCGACCGGGGGGCTGCGCGGCCCGGTCGGGCGCGGTTCCTGAGGTGCTGCGAGGGGCGGTGGCGGTCACCCGACCAGGGTAGGCGGCATGCGGGTCATCGCGGTATTCCCCTCGGGTCACGGCCTCCCGTCGCGCGACCGCCAGGGCGGGACCGGGCACCCCGGTGGGGGTCGCTCGCCGTGCCTCCCCTGTGGACGAGGCACCGCGTCGCGAGGCCCCCGCTGGCATACTGGGCCGGGTTCGCACGGCGTCCCCCTCGTGGGCAGGGGCCGTGACCAGATCCCCAGCACGACCCGGGCACACGCGAAGGACCTCACCATGGCCACAGGTCACGGCAGCATCTCCACGACGGACCTGGACCGCGCGGGCCACCTGCTCAAGCGGGTCGAGCAGGTGTTCGACCAGCGCGTCGTCGGGCAGGAGGCCCTGCGCACGGCCCTGGTCAGCTCGCTCCTCGCGGGCGGCCACATCCTGCTGGAGTCCGTCCCGGGCCTCGCCAAGACGACGGCGGCCCAGACGTTGGCCGCGGCGGTCAACGGGTCGTTCCGTCGCATCCAGTGCACGCCGGACCTCATGCCGAACGACATCGTGGGCACCCAGATCTACAACTACGCGACCGGGTCCTTCACGACGCAGCTCGGGCCCGTGCACGCGAACCTCGTCCTGCTCGACGAGATCAACCGGTCGAGCGCCAAGACGCAGTCGGCGATGCTCGAGGCCATGCAGGAGAAGCAGACGTCGATCGGCGGCGCGAACTTCCCGCTGCCCTCGCCGTTCATGGTCCTGGCGACCCAGAACCCCATCGAGGAGGAGGGCACGTACGTGCTGCCCGAGGCCCAGATGGACCGGTTCCTCATGAAGGAGGTGCTGACGTACCCGGCCCCGCAGCAGGAGCTCGAGATCCTGGACCGGATCTCGACGGGCCGCATGTCGGCACCCATCACGGCCGAGCCGATCAGCATCGACGACGTGGTCTTCCTCCAGCGCCTGGTCGACGACGTGTACGTGGACGAGTCGATCAAGCGGTACATCGTCGACCTCATCAACACGACCCGTCTCTCGGGCCCGCGGCCGGTCCCGGGCCTCGACCGGCACGTGCGGGTCGGCGCGAGCCCGCGCGGCGGGATCGCGCTCATGCGGGTGGGCCAGGCCCTCGCGATCCAGGCCGGTCGCGCGTACGTCGTCCCGGACGACATCAAGGCGGTCCGCTACTCGGTCCTGCGCCACCGCCTGGTCCGCACGTTCGACGCGCTCGCGACCGACGTCGCGCCCGAGCAGCTCATCGACGCCGTGTTCGACGCGGTCCCGACCCCGTAGGGCACGGTCCCATGACAGACGTGTCGCGACTGGCCCAGGTGCGGGCCAGGCTCGAGCTCCCGCTGGCCCGGCGGGCCTCGGGGCTGCTCGAGGGGCGGCACCGCTCGGTCCTCAAGGGGCACGGGCAGGACTTCGACGACCTTCACCTGTACGCGCCGGGCGAGGACGTCGGCGACATCGACTGGAAGTCGAGCGCCCGCGCCGGCATCCCCGTGGTGCGCCGGTTCGTGCGCGAGTCCAACGTCAACCTCGTCCTGGTCGTGGACACGGGCCGCAACATGGGGGCGACGGCGGCGAGCGGGGAGCCCAAGGCCGACGTCGTGAGCTTCTGCTGCGCGCTCGTCGCGTACCTCGCGCGCGACCGCGGCGACCGGGTAGCGCTCGTCGCGGCCGACGCGGAGCGCGTGGTCCAGCTCCCGCCGCGGGCCAGCACGCGGGACCTCGAGCTCCTGCTCCGCACGGTCGAGGGACAGCTGGGCGTCGACGCGCCCGCGAGCGACCTGAACCGGGCTCTCGACCGGGCGCTCAACGCCTTCCGGCGCCGCTCGCTCATGGTCGTCGTGACCGACGAGGCCCGTCCGGGGCCTGAGCACGAGCGTCTGCTGCGGCGTCTGCGCGTGCGCCACGAGGTGATGGTCGTCGCGGTCGCGGACCTGTCGCCCGTCGGGGGCGGCGTCGTCCCCGGAGGACCACCGGAGGGTGCGGGGCACGGGACCGTGGCCGCCCCGGCGGGCCGGACCTCCCGGCGGGCGTCGCAGGTCGCGGACGTCGACGGCACGCTCGACCTGCCGCCGTTCCTACGTGGCCGCGTGGACGTCGCCGTGGGTGCGGAGCAGGCCGCGCGCGCACGGCGCGAGTCCGTCGTGGCGCTGCTGCGTTCGCTCGAGACGGAGGCTGTGAGCGTGTCCGGCACGCACGACGTCGTGCCTCGTTTCGTCGAGCTGCTGGGGAGGTCCAGGCGTGCCCGACGATGAGCTCTACGCCCCCGCCCTCTACAGCGGCTGGTGGGCGGCCCTCGGGGTGGTCCTCGTGCTGCTGGCCGTGGGCTGGGTCGTGCTCGCGCTCGTGTCGACGCGCGCGTCGGCACAGGAGAAGGCCTCCCGGTTCTCGCCGCCCGGGGCGGGGTCGGGACCCTTCGACCCGTACGCGGGGCTGCGGGGCGAGTTCGAGTCGCGCCTCGACGCGGTCGAGGCGACCTATCTCGCGGGCGGCCTCGACGAGCGCGGTCTGCACCTGGCGCTGTCCCGGGAGGTCCGCGGGTTCGCGTCGGGGCGCCTGGGCGTGGACGCCTCGGTGCTCACCCTCTCGGAGATCGAGCACATGACGGGCACGCAGCACCTGACCCGGCTCATCGCCCGGTACTACCACCCGTCGTTCGCGGAGGACGTCGTCGGTGCGCCGGCTCGTCCCGGCGCGCAGGACGGCACGCCCTCGGGCAGGGAGTCGATCGACCGCGCCCGCTCGGTGGTGAGGACGTGGTGACGCCGGGGCCGCAGGGCGCCTCGATCCTGTGGCCGTGGCTGCTCGCCGCGGTCGTGGTCCTCGTCCTGGCCGCGGGGGCGACGGCGTGGTGGCTGACGCGCCGGCGTCGGGCGCGGGCGGAGAAGGCGCGGCCCGACGACGTCACGTGGGTCGCGAACTCGTCGTACCTCGCGCAGGTCCCGGCCTTCGCGGCGTGGGTGCGCCGCTACCGGACGCTCCAGGTCGCGGGGCTCGTGGGGCTGCTCGTCGCGCTGGTCGGTGTCGGCGCGGTGGCTGCTCGGCCGGTCGAGACGGACCTCGTCGTGGACCGTCTGGGGACCCGCGACATCGTCCTGTGCCTCGACGTGTCGGGCTCGATGACGGCGTACGACGGCGAGATCCTCAAGGTCTACTCGGAGCTGGTGGACAGCTTCGAGGGCGAGCGCATCGCGCTGTCGATCTTCAACTCGACGTCGCGCACCGTGTTCCCGCTGACGGACGACTACACCCTGGTCCAGGAGGAGCTCGCCGCGGGGGTCGCGGCGTTCGACAAGGACCCCAGCACGCTCGACTTCAGCAGCGAGCGGGACCAGGAGGACGTCCTGGAGTTCCTCACGTACACCGCGGGGACCCTCGCGAACGAGTCCGCGGCGAGCCTCATCGGCGACGGGCTGGCGAACTGCGCGCTGCAGTTCGACGAGGAGGCGACCGACCGGTCGCGCTCGATCATCCTCGCGACCGACAACTACGTCGCGGGCGAGCCCATCTACACCCTCGAGGAGGCCTCGGCGCTCGTCGCGTCGCGCGACATCACGCTGCACGGCATCTACGGCGGCTCCGACCTCTACGCGGGCACCCCCGAGGAGACGCGGTACCGCGAGTTCGTCGAGGCCGGCGGCGGGCTGTACTTCCTCGCGGGCGACCCGCAGGCCGTCGAGGGCATGGTCGAGGACGTGGTCGCGCAGCAGGCCGTCGAGCTCGACGCGAGCCCCGAGGTCGTCGTGACGGACCTGCCCACGGTCTGGTTCCTCGTCGCGACCGCCGGTGCCGCCCTGCTCGTCGTCGTCGGCTGGAGGTTGCGCGAATGACCTTCCAGCCGTTGATCCCCCTGTGGGCGTGGGCCGTCGTGTTCGTCCCGCTGCTCGGGCTCGCAGGGTGGCAGCTCGTCGTCGCGCTCCGTGGTCCGTCGCGAGAGGCGGCCGGCACGCAGAGCGCACCCGTCGGACCGCGCGGCGCGTGGGTGCGGCGCACCGCGCTCGTCGCGGTCCTCGCCGTGATCGGGCTCGGGCCGTCGGTCCCCGTGACGGACCGGGACACGTCGGTCGCGAACGTGGACATGTTCTTCGTGGTCGACCGCACGGGTTCCATGGCGGCCGAGGACTTCGACGGCACGCAGGAGCGCCTCGTGGGCGTGCGGCACGACGTCGCGGGCCTCACGGCCGACGTCCCCGGGGCCCGCTACTCGATCATCTCGTTCGACTCCCAGGCCAGCCGTCAGGTGCCGCTCACGACCGACGCCCGGGCCGTCACGTCCTGGGCCGACACGTTCAGGCGCGAGATCACGCTCTACTCCAAGGGGTCGCTCACCGACCGACCTCTCGACGCGCTCCGCGCCGCGCTCGAGGGGGCCGCGACGGACCGCCCGGCCAACGTCCGCCTGGTGTTCTTCCTGTCCGACGGCGAGCAGACCGCGGACGGAGAGCCCAGGTCGTTCGAGGACCTCGCGCCTTTCGTCGACGGCGGCGCCGTCCTCGGCTACGGCACCCCGGAGGGCGGGCGCATGAAGGAGTACATGCCGGGCGAGGACCCGTCGACGGCCGAGTACCTGCGGGATCCGTCGCGCGCGACCCTCGACGACCCCGACGCGCCCGACGCACTGTCGGTGATCGACGAGGACAACCTGCGGGCGATCGCCACCCAGCTGGGGGTGCCGTACGTGCACCGCGAGACCACCGGCCCGACGGCGGAGCTCGTCGCGGGCGTCGACCCCCAGCAGGTCGCGGCGGACGGCAGGCGCCTCGTCACGGCCTACCGTCCGGTCGTGTGGCCGTTCGCCCTCGTGGGTGCGGTGCTGCTCGGGTTCGAGGCGTGGGCGGCAGGCCGGTCTGCGTCGCGTCGGGTGGGGGTCCGCGCATGAGCGGCGACGGCCGGCCCCCGGAGCCCCCTCAGCCCCCGCCGTCGTGGGGCGGCCCCGGCGTACCCGGCGACCGGCGACCGACGCACGGCGGCTCGCCGTTCCCGGCCCCCCGGCCCGGCTCGCTCTCGCCCCAGGGTGCGGCGCTGCGCAGGAGGCGGCTGCGTCGTCGGGCGCTGCTGCTCCTCCTGCCCCTCCCCCTGCTGGTCGCCGCGCTCGTGCTCGGAGCCAAGCTGGTCTTCCTGGCCGTGGTCGCGTCCTACGCGTCCGGACGCTACGACGCGGGCGACCACACGGATGCCGCCGCGACCTTCGGCCTCCAGAAGACGATGAACCTCGTCGACCCGTGGAAGGCGTGGTTCAACACCGGTACCGCGGCTCACCGCGCCGGAGACGACACGACCGCGATCTCCGACCTGCACCGCGCCTACGACCTCGCCGAGGACGAGGAACCCATGGTCCGCTGCCAGATCCAGGTCAACCTGTCGATCTCCTACGAGACCGCGGGCGACTACGAGACGGCCACGGGCGAGGACCTCCTGTCGCAGAAGGCCGCGCTCGAGCACGCTCTCGCGGCGCGGGACGCGGGCGAGGACTACGACCAGTTCGTCATCGACCCCTTCGGCACGGGCGAGGAGCTCGTCCCCCAGGACCTCCAGGACGAGGCCTCCCAGTGGTTCGCGTTCGCCGAACGCTCCTTCGCGACGGCCGAGCAGGTCCGCGGCTGGCCGGGCTGCGAGGAGCAGGCGCCCGAGGAGAAGGAGCAGAACGAGGCCTCCGTCCAGCGCCTGCAGGACAAGCAGCAGCGGGCGAAGGACGCGCAGCCGCAGCAGCAGCAGGACCCGCAGGATGGTTCTCAGGGCGAGGAGCCGCAGCCCGAGACCGACCAGAGCGAGCAGGAGCGCGCCGAGGCCGAACGGCAGGAGAAGCTCCAGCAGCAGAACTCCGAGGCCCGCGACGACGAGGACCAGAGCCGGCAGGAGTACCAGGAGTACTTCGGCGGGGAGGAACCGGCCGACGGCTCGGGCGACGGCGGCGGGTCCTCGAAGAACTGGTGAGCCCCGCGCCTGGCGCGCAGCACCTGGCGCGACCTCAGTCGTCGAGGCCCTCGACCAGCAGGGTCCTCGGCCCGGGTCCTTCCTCGGCGAGCACGTCTTGCGGGTTGGCCAGGACGCACTTGCGCAGGGAGAGGCACCCGCACCCGATGCAGTCGGTGAGGTGGTCGCGCAGGCGCACGAGCTGCTCGATCCGGGCATCGAGGTCGGCGTGCCACATCCGGGACAGGCGCCGCCAGTCCTTGGCGGTCGGGGGCCGGTCCTGAGGGAGCGTCGCGAGGGCCTCGCGGACCAGCGCGAGCGGGATCCCCACGCGCTGGGAGACACGGATGAACGAGACGCGTCGCAGGGTCTCGCGCGGGAAGCGGCGCTGGTTGCCCGGGGTGCGGCGGGCCGAGAGCAGCCCCTCCCGCTCGTAGAAGTGCAGGGCCGACACCGAGACGCCGCTGCGGCGCGAGAGCTCGCCGACCGTGAGCTCGTCGTCCGGGTGAGGCCCGTCGTCAGGCATGATTGCTCCAGGCATTCGTCGCTCCGTCCACCGTCGAGACGAGTCCGCTTGACCTCGACAATGGTTGAGGTTCGAGACTAGTCGAAGCGCTCGATCGAGCACATACCTTCCGCGCAGCCCCACGGGTCCGCGCCCACCCCTGCGAGGAATCATGGAACCATCACGCCCTGCGGCCCCCGACGCCGCGGTCGCCGCCGCGATCGGCGACGCCCCCGACCCCTCGCCCGCACCGACCGCGGCGGCCACTGCCGTCGAGGCTGTCGAGGCTGTCGAGGCTTCCGGCGCGACGCCCGCGGCCACCGTGGGCGCGGGCCTGTCCCCCGCGACCCAGCGCACCGTCCTCGTCGGCATGGTGGCCCTGGTCCTGCTCGGCGCCTTCGAGGCGCTCGCCGTGGCGACCGCGATGCACACGGTCGCGACGGCGCTCGACGGCATGGCGCTCTACGCCGTCGCGTTCGCGGGCTCGATCGCCGCGAGCGTCGTCGGCATGGTCGCCGCAGGCCGGTGGTGCGACCGCTTCGGACCGGGCCCGTCGCTGTGGGGCGGCGTGGGCATGTTCCTCGCGGGCCTGGTCGTCTCGGGGCTCGCACCGACCATGGAGGTCTTCGTCGCGGGGCGCGTCGTGCAGGGGCTCGGCACCGGGATGTACATCGTGGCCCTGTACGTGCTCGTCGCCCGCGTCTTCCCCGAGGCGCGGCGCCCGGCCGTGTTCGCGGCGTTCGCCGCGGCGTGGGTCGTACCCTCTCTCGTCGGTCCCGTGATCTCTGGGCTCATGGTCCAGCACCTCGGGTGGCGCTGGGTCTTCCTCGCGGTGCCCGTGCTCGCCGTCCCGGCCGTGCTCATGATGCGCCCGGGCCTGCGGGCCGTCGGCGCCGAGCGCCGCGAGGCCGCACCCGACACTGCCGGGAACGCGGCCCTGTGGTGGGCCGTCGCCGCCGCCCTGGGCATCGGGCTGCTGCACTTCGCCGGCCAGCAGGAGGGAGCGCGGCTGTACGTCCCGCTCTTCGTGGCGCTCGCGCTCGTCGTCGTCGCCGTCCCGCGGCTGCTCCCGCGCGGCACCGCCCGCGCCGCCCGGGGCCTCCCGTCGGTCATCGCGATCCGCGGGCTCGTCGCGGCGGCCTTCACCGGTACCGAGGTCCTTCTCCCCCTGCTCCTCCAGTCCGAGCGGGCCATGTCCCCGACCCTGGCAGGCGGCATCCTCACCTTCGGGGCGATCGGCTGGTCGGTCGGAGCATGGCTGCGCGGGAAGGCGCACTGGGGCTGGTCGCACGCACGGTTCGTGCTCGTCGGGTCGCTGCTCGTCGCGGGCGGGATCGCCGGCACGGTGCTGCTCGCCTGGTCCGCGGTGCCGCCGATCGTCGGCATGCTCGCCTGGACGTTCGCCGGCCTGGGCATGGGGCTGGTCCACCCGACGCTCTCGGTGCTCACGCTCGCGCTGTCCCCCGAGGACCAGCAGGGCGCGAACAGCTCGGCGCTCCAGGTGTCCGACGCGCTGTCCGCGGCGATCGCCCTCGCCGTGACGGGCTCGATGCTCGTGGTGCTGCGCGAGCCGCTGGGTCTCCTGGCCTACGTCGTGTGCTTCGGGGTCATGGTCGCGATCGCGCTGCTCGCGGCGTTCGTCTCGCCGCGGACCCGGGTACCTGCGTGAGCCCTCGCGTCAGCTGCCCGCGAGCGCCCTGACGCCCTCGGCGTAGCGGTCGAGCACGATCGCCGTCAGGCGGGCGTCGGGTGCGAGCGGGGCCGTGACGAGGTCGGCGCCGGTCTCGAGCAGCCGGTCGTGGAAGAAACCGGGAGCGAGCAGGTAGGCGGCGACGACCACGCGCGGAGCGGGTGCGTCCGTCCCGCCCGGGGCCGGAGCCGCGGCCACGAGCGCCTCGCGGGCCGCGGCCGGAGCCGCGGCCATGAGCGCCTCGCGGGCCGCCGCGACGGCGTCGCGCACCGAGGGGGTGGCCATAGCGCCGAACCCGACCGTGACGGGGCCGTCGTGGTGCGCACGCAGGAACTCGGCGACGGCCTCCACGTCGCGCGCGGCGCCGGCCTTGCTGGACCCGGCCGCAGCCAGGACCACGGCGTCGTGCGGTCGGACCCCGGCCTCGGCCAGGCGGTCGGCGAGGATCTCGGCGAGCCGCGGGTCGGGGCCGAGCGCGCGGGCAGCGGTCGCGGGTCCGTGCTGGGGGCCGCGGCCCTCGTGCGCGGGCGACACGGCCTCGGTGATGTCGACGTTCACGTGGAAGCCCGTCGACAGCAGCAGCGGCACGACGACGGCCGCCCCACCCTGCCCCTCGCCCGTGGCGGGCGGTGCGACGGCCTGCGTGACGACGTCGGCGACCTCGGGCTGCTGGACGTCGACGAACGCCTCGCGGACGTCGAGGTCGGCGCGGGTCGCGCGGACGTCGTCGAGGATCGCGCGGATCGCGGCCTGGCCGTCCGCGTTGTTCGTCCCGTGCGAGCAGCCGACGAGCACGGGCGAAGCGCCCCCGGCCGGACCGGCGGACGGCGCGCTCTCCTCGCTCGCGTCGGAGGGGAACCCCAGGATCTCCGTGCTCATGCCAGCTCCAGTCGATAGCCACGTTTGACGACGGTCTTGACGAGGGTGCGGTCGCCGACCGCCTCGCGCAACCGAGCGACCGCGACCTCGGCGGCGTGCGGGTCGCGCGAGTCGCCGGGCAGCGCCGCGAGGACCTGGTCCCGTGTCACGACGTCCCCCGCCCGGTCCCCCGCGCGCGCGGCCAGCAGGCGCAGGACCTCCAGGCCCGAGGGCGAGAGCGGCAGGACCCGGCCGTCGAGCACCGCGACGCGCGAGCGGATCTGCAGGTTGCCCGCGACCGTCACGAGAGCGAGCGTCTCGGCGTGCTCGTAGTGCCCGACGAGCGTGCGGACCAGCGCCCCGAGCCGGCCGCGGTCCGGCTGGAGCGTCGGGATGCCGCGGTGCGCGAGGGGGCGGGCCGTGATGGGGCCGACCGCCGCGGCGATCATGGCACCGCTCGCGAAGCGTGCGACGACGGCATCCCCGACGCCCTCGGACTCGGCCGCCGCGAGCCAGGCCTCGGCGCCCGGGGCCGACGTGAAGACGACCGCGTCGATCTCGCCCGCCGCCGCGGCACGGATCGACGCGCGCAGCGCCACCTCGTCGGGCGGCGGCCCCCAGCGGTACACGATGAGGCTCGCGACGTCGGCCCCCGCCTGAGCGAAGACCACGTCGAGGCCGTCCGCCCCCGCACCGTGGTGCTGCACCGCGATCCGCAGCCCGTCGACCCCTTCGCCGAGCAGCACGTCCGCGATCTCGCCCGACGTCTCCGACTCGGCGACCCAGTCGGCCTGGAGCCCCGCTGCCTGGATCGCGCCGCGCGCCTTGGGGCCGCGCGCGACCAGCCGGGCGCGGCTCATGACGTCCAGCAGCTCGTCGGCCAGGCCGTGCGCGTCGGCGGCCTCGATCCAGCCCCGGAACCCGATGCCCGTCGTGACGACCACGACGTCGGGCGGGTCCGCGATCAGGTCCCGCGTCCCCGCGAGCAGCGCCTCGTCGTCCTCGTTGGGCACCATGCTCAGGGCAGGCGCGTGCCGCACCTCGGCACCCCGGCGCGACAGTGCGGCGGCGAGCTCGGCCGAGCGACGGTCGGCCGTGACGAGGACCGTGCAGCCTGCCATGACCTGACCCAGCGCGGGCCGGTGCTCCACGGTGGGCTCGTCCGGCGTGACGTCCGTGACCCGACCCGTCACCGGGCGGGCTCCGGCACCAGGACGGACAGGGCGGGTTCCGGGACCAGGGCGTCCGGGACGAGCAGCCCCTCGGCCGCGACGTCTCCCACGACGACGACCGCGGGCGCACGGACCCCGACCTCGGCCGCGCGGCCGACGAGCGTCCCGAGCGTCGCGTGCGTGACCCGCTGGTGCTGCGTGGAACCGGACTCGATCACGGCGACGGGCGTGGCGGCGTCGGCCCCGGCGGTGACCGCCTGGTCCGTGATCTCGCTCAGCATCGACACTCCCATGAGGATCACCAGGGTAGCCGTGCGGTCGCGCACCGCGGTCAGCGCGACCACGCCCAGGGGCTCGTGACCGTTGACGACCAGGAACGCGCCGACCGTCCCACGGTGCGTGAGCGGGATGCCCGCGAGCGCCGGGACGGACAGGGCGCTGCTCACGCCGGGCACGACCTCGACCGGGACGCCCGCAGCCCGGCACGCGAGGACCTCCTCGCCGCCCCGCCCGTAGACGAACGGGTCGCCGCCCTTGAGGCGTACGACCCGTCGGCCGCGGCGGGCCTGCTCGACGACGATCGCGTTGATCTCGTGCTGCGGGACGGGGTGGTGGCCCGGCGACTTGCCGACGTCGATGATCTCGACCCCCGGTGGCAGGTCAGCGAGGACCTCGACGGGTCCGAGGCGGTCGGTCACGACGACGTCGGCGCTCGCGAGCGCGCGCCAGGCACGCAGCGTGAGAAGGTCCGCCGCGCCGGGCCCGCCGCCGACGAGCACGACCGACCCGCGGGTCCCGCCGGTGATGCCAGGCCCGCCGGTCCCGAGCATGCGGTTGTCGTCGGCCGAGCATGCGGTTGTCGTCCGATCCGGGCCGGATCCCGACGCCAACCGCATGCTCGGCACCGAGGGGGGCGTCACCGGGTCGGGCCGGGCCGCGTCGGGACCGGCGGCGTCGGGACGGGCGGCGTGGCGACGTGCACGACGCCGTCGCGCACCTCGACCGGCCACGTCACCAGGTCCGGGCCCGCCACGAGCACAGGGAGGAACCCGACCGGGTCGAGGCACTCCCCCGTCTCGAGCGCGAAGACCTGCTTGTACATCGGGGACGCGACCGTCGGCACCCCGCGACGGGTCCCGACGATGCCGCGCGACATCACGTTCGCGCCGCTGAACGGATCGAGCTGCTGGACCGCGAGCACGCGGTCGTCGGTCAGGCGGAAGAGCGCGACCTGGTTCCCGCCGACGAGCGCCGCGGCACCACGCTCGACCGCGAGGTCCGCGACCCCGCACACGGGCTGCCACACCGACCCGACCTCCGCGTCCTGCGCTGCGCCACCCGGCACGGCACCGGCCGGCCCCGGCCCGGCCGTCGTGCTCGTCGTTCCCACGGTCTGCGCGCTCATGCCCGTACCTCCAGCGTCGTCCCGGCGATCAGCACCGCTGCGCCCGCTCGCTCCGCGGTCGTCGCCGGACGCGGCTGCCCGCGCTCGGCCACGTACGCGAGGTCCGGGTCGGCCGTCGTGGGCGCGTTGACGAACGACCCGAACCGCCTGAGCTTCTCCGGATCCTCCAGGACCGCGCGCCACTCGTCCTCGTACGCGTCCACGTGGAGTGCCATCGCGGCGTCGAGGTCCGCCGCGATCCCCAACGAGTCGTCGAGGATCACGGCGCGGATCCCGTCCAGGCCGCCCTCGACCTCGTCGACCCACACCGACGTGCGCTGGAGCCGGTCGGCGGTGCGGACGTAGTACAGGAGGAAGCGGTCGATCGTCCGGATCAGTGTCTCGTCGTCGAGGTCCTCGGCGAGGAGCCGCGCGTGCCGGGGCGTGAAGCCGCCGTTGCCGCCCACGTACACGTTCCAGCCCTTGTCGGTCGCGATGACCCCGACGTCCTTGCCCCGCGCCTCGGCGCACTCGCGCGCGCAGCCCGAGACGCCGAGCTTGATCTTGTGCGGCGAGCGCAGGCCGCGGTAGCGCAGCTCGAGGCGCACGGCCATGCCCACCGAGTCCTGCACCCCGAAGCGGCACCACGTCGACCCGACGCACGACTTCACGGTCCGCAGCGACTTCCCGTACGCCTGCCCCGACTCCATGCCCGCGTCGACGAGGCGGCGCCAGATCAGCGGGAGCTGCTCGATCCGCGCCCCGAACATGTCGATCCGCTGGCCGCCCGTGATCTTGGTGTAGAGCCCGAAGTCCTTCGCGACCTGCCCGATCACGAGCAGCCCCTCGGGCGTGATCTCCCCGCCCGGGATGCGGGGGACCACCGAGTACGTGCCGTCCTTCTGCATGTTCGCCATGACGTGGTCGTTGGTGTCCTGGAGCGCGGCCTGCTCGCCCGTCAGGATGTGACCGTTGCCCAGCGAGGCCAGGATCGACGCCACGACCGGCTTGCAGATGTCGCACCCACGACCCGGGCCCGGGTGGGCCGGGTGGCCCGGGTGGCCCGCGTGTCCAGCGCCCGGGAGCCCCGCGCCCGGACGCCCGGCGGGGGCGACGCCGTCGGGCAGGGCGGGCGCGCCGGGCGTCCCGTCGGGGACGACCTCCGGGACGCGTCCGAACCGCGCGATGATCTCGCTGAACGTGTGCAGGTCCGCGACGCGGACCGCGTCGAAGAGCTGCGCGCGTGAGAGCTCGAAGTGCTCGCACAGCGCGTTCGAGACCTCGATGCCGGCCTTCTCGAGCTCGGTCGTCGTGATCTTCTTGACGAGCGGGAGGCACGAGCCACAGCTCGTGCCCGCCCGGGTGCAGGCCTTGACCGCGGCGACGTCGGTGCACGCGTGCTCGGTCACGGCCCCGCGGACCGTGCCTGCGGTGACGTTGTTGCACGAGCAGACCGTGGCGTCGTCGGGCAGCTCGAGCCCCGCCGCGCCGCCGCCCGCCGCGCCCTCGGGCAGGAGGAACGAGCCGGGGTCGCCCGGCAGCTCGCGCCCCAGCATGGGCCGCAGGGACGCGTAGGGCGACGCGTCGCCGACGAACACCCCACCCAGGAGCGTGCGTGCGTCGTCGGACAGGACGAGCTTCTTGTAGACGCCCGCGACCGGGTCCGCCCAGACGAGCTCCATGGCCCCCTCGGTGCGCGCGAACGCGTCGCCGAAGCTCGCGACGTCCACGCCGCGCAGCTTGAGCCTCGTCGCGGTGTCCGCGCCCGGGAACGTCGCCCCGCCACCGAGCAGGCGGTCCACGACGACCTCGGCCATCGCGTATCCCGGGGCCACGAGGCCCAGGCAGCGCCCCTCGATGCACGCGACCTCGCCGACCGCCCACACGTGCGGGTCCGGCGTGCGGCACGACAGGTCGACGACCGCTCCCCCGCGCTCGCCGACCGGCAGACCCGCCGCCCGGGCGAGCTCGTCGCGCGGCCGGACGCCCGTCGCCAGGACGACGACGTCGACGTCGAGCCGTCCGCCGTCGACGAAGTCGAGCCGCCCCACGTGCCCCGTCGCGCGGGCGGGGCGCATCTGCTGGGTCGCGGTGCTCACGCGCACCGCGATGCCCTTGTCGTTGATGAGGCGCCCGAGCGCCTGCCCGCCGCCCAGGTCGACCTGCGCGTCCATGAGGTGCGTGCCGAACTGGATCACGGTCGCCTGCGCACCGAGCGCCGTGAGGGCGCCCGCGGCCTCGAGCCCCAGGAGTCCCCCGCCGATGACCGCGCCGCGCACCGGGCGGTCGTACGACGCCCCCGAACGTTCCTCGCGCTTGGCCTCGACCCACCCGCGCAGCGCGGCGACGTCGTCGATCGTGCGGTACACGAACACGCCCGGGAGGTCGTTGCCCGGGATCGGGGGCCGTGCGGCGTCCGATCCCGTCGCGAGGACGAGCTCGTCGTACTCGTGGACCCGTCCCAGGCGGTCGGTGACCTGGCGGGCCTCACGGTCGATCGAGTCGACGCGGCAGTCGCGCACCAGGCGGACGAGCGGGTCGTTCCACAGCGCGGGGTCGCCGAGGTTCAGCTCCTCGGGGTCGCGCGCCGAGAAGTACGAGGTCAGCGCCACGCGGTCGTACGGGTAGCGGGGCTCCTCGGCGAAGACGGTGACCCGCCACTCGCCGGCGGTGTCACGGGCGCGCAACGCCTCGACGAGACGCTGGGCGACCATGCCGCCGCCGACGACCACGAGGTGACGGGGTGAGCTCGATGTTGCGGTCACGGGGGCTCCTGGGGGGTGCGGTCCGGGTGTCCGGGAAGCAGCTGCTGCCCCGACACTAGGGACGCGCCGTTTCGGCTCCGCTCCCGCCCCTTTGCCCCTCCGTAACGTTCTTCTCACGCGCGCCGGGGCCGGCACGTGAGAACGAGCCGCGCGGCCCGCGAGCGCCGCCCCAGGACCGGTCAGCGGGGAGCGCCGGCCGGTTCGGGGGCTGCGGGGCGCGCGGGCGTCGGCTCCTCCTGCTCCGGGTCGGACCTGCGGAGCCAGTCCGCGAGCCCGCACACGACGTCCTTGCACCCACCGCACCCGGTCGTCGCGCGGGTCGCGCGAGCGATGTCCGCGGTGCTGCGCGCACCCTCGCGCCAGCTCACGACGACGTCGCCCTTGGTCACGCCGTTGCAGCTGCACACCGTGGTCCGGTCGGGCATGCGCGTGGGGTCCGACGCCGGAGCCGCCGCCTGCGCGACCGGTCGCAGCAGGAGGTGGGCCGGGTCGGCTGGCACGGGGACCCGTCGCGTGTAGGTCGCGGCGAGGTCGGCGCCGACCTGCGCGGCACCGACGACGGTCGCCCCGACGAGGAACCCGCCCGCGACCACGATCTCGACGTGCCGCCCCGCGTCGGGATCGGTCAGGCGGAGCGTGCGGTGGGTGGGGTCGTGGGGACGTCGTGACCCGCAGACGCCCATCGCGACGACGTCGAGACCCGCGGCCTTGAGGCGCACGACGTCGGTGGGTGCGGGGGTCGGCACAGGTGGGGCGGGCGGCACGGGCGGCACGGATGGCGCGGGTGGCGCCCCTCCGACCGGCTCCTCGACCGTCCCGACCGCCGACGGCCTCGTCCCACGGTCGCGAGAGTCTTCCCGAGATGCGGCCAGCTGGGGTTCCTGGGCGGCGTCGACCCCAGTTGGCCGCATCTCGTGAGGGCGCTCGACGTCGAACGGACCCCACGCGCTCCGCTCGACGTCGAGCGCGATCCGCAGCGCCATGCTGGGCCGGTCCTCGTCGACGAACCGGACGCGGTGGTGCCCCCTCGGGGCGTCGGTCGCGGATCGCCCCCGGGCGGTCGCCGGTCCGGGTGCGTCGGACACCCGCAGCGCGAGCCGGGCCGCGAGCCGCCGCGACTGCTCCCACCCTTGCGCGATCAGCCCCGTCCCACCCTCGGGCGGCTGCGCGCAGTCGCCGATCGCGTGCACGTCCGGGTCGTCGGGGCTCGCCAGCCCCTGCCCGACGACGACGCCCCGGTCCACCGTCAGGCCGGCGGTCCGGGCGAGGGTCGCCTCGGGCACCGTCCCGCACGCGAGCACGAGCAGGTCGGCCGGGATCTCGTCGGCCGGGCCGGCCGCGTCCGCGGCAGCGTGCACCCCGGCGCTCCCCGCCCCGGGTGCGCCGGTCGCACGGGGTGAGCGTCCGCCGTCGGGCACGAGGACGAGTCCCGAGACCACCGCACCCCCCTCGCCGGCACGGCGCACCACGACCTCGCGCGTGCGCGTCCCGGTCCGCACCGTGATCCCGAGGTCCGTGAGCGTGCGCAGCGCGGCGAGGCCCGCGTCCGGGCCGAGCTGACGGTCCATGGGGCTCGCGCCGCCGTGCACCACGGTCACCGCGAGCCCGCGCCGGGCCAGGCCGCACGCGACCTCGAGCCCCAGGACCCCCGCCCCGATCACGACGGCGCGTCGCGCGTCGACGGTCGCGGCGACGATCTCGCGAGCGTCGTCGAGCGTGCGCAGGGCGTGCACCCCGGCGGGCAGCGAACCGCCCGGCCCCGCGCGCAGGCCCGGGACGTCCGGGACGCGCGCGGCCGAGCCCGTCGCGAGGACCACGGTGTCGTACGGGAACGCCCCGTCGCTCGTGAGGACGGTGCGTGAGGCGCGGTCGATCGCGATGGCGGGCGCACCGCGGTGGACGTCGACGCGCCCGTCGACCGCCGAGGGCAGGGTCAGCGCACCGATGTCGGCCCGGCCCGCGACGACCTCGCTCAGCAGGACCCGGTTGTACGGCTCGTACCCCTCGTCGCCGAGCACGGTGACGCGCAGTGGCCGGGCGCGGCGCTCGTGCTCCGGGCCGGCGGCGGCCAGGAGGTCGGCCACGAACCGCGACCCGACCATCCCGTCGCCCACGACGACGACCCGGAACGGGGTGTCAGGACCCGCGTGGCCAACGGCCCCCGCCGGTTCCGTCAGCCCGGCGACGTGGGTCATGCGACCACCTCCTCGGAGCGCTCACGGACCCGGTCGACGTCCGCTCCCGCGTCCGGCTCCGCACCCGGGTCCAGCTCCGCACCCGCGTCCAGCCCCGCAGCCGGGCCCGGCCCCGCTCCCGGGTCCGGTGCGACCGCGACCGCGCAGACCTTGAACTCGGGCATCCCGGAGACCGGGTCGGTCGCGTCGGTCGTGATGCGGTTGACGCTCCCGGCCCCGCTCCAGTGGAAGGGCATGAACACCGTGTCGGTCCGGATGCCGTCGCTCCACCGCGCGGGTGCCCGGACGTCGCCCCGGGCCGACGTGAGCCGTACGGGGTCGCCGTCGCGGATGCCCAGACGAAACCCGAGGATCGGGTGCATCTCGACGAACGGCCCGGGCACGATCCGGTCGAGGTCGGCGACGCGGCGCGTCTGCGCCCCCGACTGGTAGTGCTGCAGGACGCGACCGGTCACGAGGTAGACCGGGGCGTCGGGTCGCAGGTCGTCGCTGGGGCCGACGTGGTCGACCGCGACCATGCGTGCGCGCCCGTCGGGGGTGTGGAAGCGGTCGAGGAACAGTCGCGGGGTGCCGGGGTGCGCCCCTCCCCACCGGGGTTCCTCAGGACCCGTGTGCACCTGAGCCCTCGCTGGTTCCGACGGCTCGGTGGGCGGCGCGGGTTCTGCCCGCTCGGCGGGCGGCACCGCCGGCGCCGCAGGCACCGGCCAGAACAGCCCCGGCCCGCCCGCTGCCTCGTCGGCGTCGAGCCGCGCGTGGCTGAGGCCCGAGTAGTCCGCGACGCCGCCCGCCGAGGCCCGAGCCAGCTCGTCGAAGACCGCGGCAGGTTCGAGCGGGAACGACACGGTCGAGCCCAGGCGGCGCGCGAGCTCGGCGAAGACCCACAGCTCGGACCGCACACCCTCGGGTGGCGTCACGGCCTGCCGGCGGCGGATCACGCGTCCCTCGAGCGACGTCATGGTCCCCTCCTCCTCGGCCCACTGCGTCACGGGCAGCACCACATCGGCGCGCAGCGCGGTCTCGGACGGCACCAGGTCGCACACCACGAGGAGGTCCAGGGCGTCGAGGCGCTCCGCGACGCGCGTCGCGTCCGGGGCGCTGACGAGCACGTTCGACCCGTGCACGAGCAGCGCTCGCGGCCCGCCCGGCATCCCGAGCGAGCGCAGCAGCTCGACCGCGGGCCTGCCCGGCCCGGGCAGCGAGTCCGGGTCCACGCCCCACACCGCGGCGACGTGGGCGCGCGCGGCCGGGTCGCCGATCGCACGGTAGCCCGGGAGCTGGTCGGCCTTCTGCCCGTGCTCACGCCCGCCCTGCCCGTTGCCCTGCCCGGTGATCGCGCCGTACCCGGACCCGGCCCGGCCGGGCAGACCGAGGGCGAGCGCGAGGTTGATCGCCGCGGTGACGGTCGCGGTCCCCTGGGTCGACTGCTCGACGCCCCGGCCCGTGAGGACGTACGCCCCGCGCCCGCCGTGCGAGGGCGAGGCTGCCGCGAGCAGGCGCGCGACGCGGCGCAGGTCGTCGGCCCCGATCCCGCACACGGTCTCGGCACGCTCGGGCCACCAGGCCGCGACCGCGCGCCGCACGTCCTCGACCCCGGACACGCGCTCGGCGAGGTGGTCGTCGTCCGCGAGGCCCTCGGACCACACGACGTGCAGGAGCGCGAGCAGCACCACGAGGTCGGTGCCTGGCACGGGCTGCAGGTGGACGCCCTGAGAAGGGCCCTCGGGCGGGCCGGTGAGCGCGGCCGTCGCGGTGCGCCGCGGGTCGACGACGACGAGCCCGCCGCGCGAGCGCACGCCCGCGAGGTGCTGCACCGAGGGCGGCATGGTCTCGGCCAGGTTGGAGCCGAGCAGGAGCACCGCGTCGGCGCCCGCGAGGTCGGCGAGCGGGAACGGCAGGCCGCGGTCGGCACCGAACGCCCGGTTCGCCCCGGCGGCTGCGCTCGCCATGCAGAAGCGCCCGTTGTAGTCGATGTTCGCCGTGCGCAGCACCGTCCGGGCGAGCTTGCCCAGCGCGTACGCCTTCTCGTTGGTGAGTCCCCCGCCGCCGAAGACCGCGACCGCGTCGCGACCGGACTCCGCCTGGATCGTCGTGATCCCGTCGACGACCCGGTCGAGCGCCTCGTCCCACGTCACGGGCCGCAGCCCACCGCGCGTCACGACGCCCTGCGCGTCGACCGTGCGGTCGCGCACGAGCGGGACCGTGAGCCGGTCGCTCGCCGTGAGCAGGCTCGCGCTGGTCCAGCCCTTCTGGCACAGCCCGCCCTTGTTGGTGGGGAACTCGCGCGGTGCGACGACCACGGGGGGTGAGGCTCCGCCGTCGGGCATGCGGGCCTGCGCGGGCGTGAGCGTCATGCCGCACTGGAGCGCGCAGTAGGGGCAATGGGTGTCGCTGCCCGACGGCGCCGCTCGCCCGGGGAGGGCGGCGCCGGCCGGGTCGTGGGCAGGCAGGGCCGCGCGCGCCACTCAGACCCCTGCCGCGGCCAGCGACGCACCCCGGCGCTGGTAGACGGCCCAGGTCACGACGGCCATGACGGCGTACACGCCGATGAAGATCCACAGCGCCGGGACGAGCGACCCGGCGAGGTCGTTCGAGACCGCGAACCCGCGCGGGATGAGGAAACCGCCGAACGCCCCGACGGCCCCCGCGATACCGATGCAGCCCGCAGCCGCCTTGCGGACCCGGAGGCGGTGGGCGGCGCGCTCGTCGTCGGGCAGGCCCTGCGCGGTGGCCTCCCCCGACGCCGCGAAGACCGCGGGGATCATGCGGTAGGTCGCGCCGTTGCCGATGCCCGTCGCGACGAACAGCAGCAGGAACGAGCCGAAGAACGGTCCGAACGAGTGCGACTCGAGCGCCTGGATCGCACCGAACGCGCCGCCTGCCATGACGGCGAACGCCGCGATCGTCACGCGGGCTCCGCCGACCCTGTCGGCGACGATCCCGCCGAGAGGTCGGGACACCGAGCCCACGAGCGCACCGAGGAACGCGATCGAGAGCGTGACCTCGGGGAACTGGTTCTTGAGCAGCGTCGGGAACGCGCCCGAGTAGCCGATGAACGACCCGAACGTCCCGATGTAGAGGAACGAGATGATCCACGTGTGCCGGTTGCGGGTCGCCGCGGCGAACGAGCGCACGTCGGCCCTGGCGTGCGACAGGTTGTCCATGAAGCGCCACGCGAGGAACGCCGCGAGCAGGACGAACGGGATCATCATGAGCCCCGCACGCTCCAGGGCGATCCCCGCCCCCGTCACGATCACGAGCGGCACCGCGAGCTGGACCGCGGCGGTCCCGAGGTTGCCGCCCGCGGCGTTGAGCCCGAGCGCCTTGCCCTTCTCCTTCTCGGGGTAGAAGAACGAGATGTTGGCCATGGAGGACGCGAAGTTGCCGCCGCCGACGCCCGCGAGGGCCGCGACGAGCAGCATCACGCCGAACGGCGTCCCCGGGTCCTGCACGACGACCGCGAGCGAGACCGTGGGCACCAGGAGCAGGAGCGCGGACACGATCGTCCAGTTGCGTCCCCCGAACATCGGCACCGCGAACGTGTACGGGATGCGCAGGGTCGCGCCCACGAGGCTCGGGACGGCGATGAGCCAGAACTGCTGGTCCACGGTGAAGGCGAAGCCGGCCGCGCCGAGCTGCGGGACCACGATCGACCACAGGGCCCAGACCGCGAACCCGAGGAACTCGGCGAAGACCGAGATCCACAGGTTGCGGGTGGCGACCGTGCGCCCGCCGTCACGCCAGAAGGTCGGGTCCTCGGGGTCCCAGTGCTCGATCCAGCGCCCGCGACGGCGGGAGGGAGCCGCTGCGGTTGCCGGGGCCGCTGCCGGAGCCGGGGCCGCTGCGGAGGCCTGGGCCGGCGAAGGCGACGACGGCGGCGCGAGCGTGGTGGTCGTGACCTGCGGGGTGGGGCCTGCGGGGACGGACATGGCGCCTCCTGGTGGGACCGGGGTGGACGTCCCGTCGAGCGACGCCCGACCGGTACCGACGACCGTAGGAAGCGCGTGTTTCTGCCGGGCGCGGCGCCCGTTTCCCGTCCGTAAGGGTTTGCGCACACAGCGGCCGGCCTGGCTGTGAGAGCCGACCCCGCACCTGGCTCAGGAAGCACAGTGACCAAACCGTCAGGTGAGATCTGGGCGGTCCGGCGTTTCATCCTGCCCGAGCCCGACCACGCCGGACTAGACTCGCGCCAGCCCCTTCAACAGTGGTCGGACCGGGCGCGCCCCGGCCGCTGCACGAAGAGGCGCACCGCCGGGCCTACGTCCAGAGGTTGAGATTCGAGAAAAGGATCCACGCATGCCGCGACAGAGCACCGCTGCATCCGGAGCGGTCAACCCGCTGCGCGCGCTCGCCGCGCTCGTCCGACTGTCGAGCGCATCCGCACCGAAGGACGTCGACCACAGCGCGGCCCTGTGCCGGGTGTGCGCCTGGTACCTCGACGAGGCCGGCTGGACGCTCGACGGGCCGACGCACACGATCTGCGACTGCTGCGGGTCCGAGAGCGGGATCGACGACACGACCCCCGAGCGCATCATCGCCTACCGCCGCCGCTGGACCCGCGGCGGCCACGTCTGGTTCGACCCGACGCGCAGGCCCGCGGGCTGGTCCTACGACGACGGCCTGCCGTCGGACACGCAGGACCGCAGCAGCGCTGCACGTCACTGACCGACACGGACGGGCCGGGCGGGACCCGGTCCGTCGACACCGGCGGGCCGGGCAGGACCTGGTCGGCCGACGCGAGCACGGGGTGGTGAGCCGGTCCGGCTCACCACCCCGTGCTCGTCCGGTCCGGGACCGCACCCGCCCCCTCGGGCCGGTGCGGTCCGCCCCGGCTAGCTCGTGCTCGACTCCCGGCGCCGGCGGGCCACGACGGCCGTGAGGCCGACCGCGACGAACAGCACCGACAGCCCGGCGATCATCGCGATGTCGGCCCCCGTCGCCGGCAGGTCCGCGCCCGGGGTCGCCGGGACGGACGGGGTGGGCGTCGGGGTGGGGGTCGGCGTGACGTCGGCCGCGTTCGTCACGACGACCTCGGCCGAGGACCCGCCCGTGACGACGAGCCGGTTCGTCCCCTGCCCGTCGACCGTGATGGTCGGCGTGCCCCAGGTGATCCCCGGGACTCCCGGCAGGGCGATCTCCTCGAACGTGACGACCGTGCCCTCGGGCAGGTCCTGCGGGCCGTCGACCGGGGTCCCGTCCGCAGGGACCTGGACGTCCTGGCTGACCGTCGTCCCGTTGAGCGTGTAGGAGTAGCGCACGGTGAAGACCGTGCCTGCCGGGACCTGGCTGCTGCCCTCCCCGTCGAGCGCCTTGGCGATCGCGAACCCGCCGACCGTGCTGCGGTAGGTGTTGGTCACGGTGACGGCGACGGTCCCCGACTCACCGGTGCCGACCACGACCTCAGACGGGTCGACGCTCGACCCGTCCCACTCGTAGGTGCCGTCGGTGAAGTCCCCGGGCTCGGTCGTGAGCGGCCCCTCGGTGAAGGTGCACCTGGTCCCCACCGGGAAGCTCGCCTCGCTGCCGTTCACCTCCGGACGGGCCGTCACCCCCGCGGCGACGCTCACGGTCCCGGACGTCACCGCCGGGGCGACGGCGACCCCGTCCACCCAGGCCCCGGCGGAGCACTGCCAGGCGACGTCGAACTCGCGCGTCCCGACGTACCCGCCCTCCGGACCGGACACGACCTTGGTCACGTCGACCGTGCCGAGCAGGGCGTTGGCCAGGCCGATCGTGATGTTCTGGCCCGTGTCCGTGATCGTGAAGCTGTTCGTCGTCTGCCCGTCGATCGTGAACACGGGCTGAGCCCACTGCCGGTCCCCCACGTCCACGGGGACGAGGACCCCGTTCACGTCCTCGTACACACCGCTGAGGTCCTCGAAGATCTGGCAGGTCTCGCCGACGGGGATGTTGCCGAACACTGTCACCTCGTCGGCCTTGACGGCCCATCGCGTCACGAAGATCGCACCCCCGGGCAGGGTGCAGCGCGCAGAGCCCGTGAAGACGAGGTTCGTGAGTCCCGACCCGGGGGCCACGGTCTTGGTCACGGTCACCTGGCCGACCTCGGTCGGGATCGGCGGGACGTCGTCGTCGCACGGGAACGCGTAGTTCCAGGGGTAGTTGTGGTGCTCGGTCCCCGCACCGCCCATGACGTAGTCGCCACCGACGAGGATGCGGCCGTTGGTGCTCGTGGTCACGGTGAGGTCGATGTCGGGCCCCAGGATCGAACCCATGAACTGGCCGTTCTGGCCGATCGACACCTGGTCGGACCCCGTGAAGTTCCACATCAGGCTCGTCGCGAAGTCGGCGAACCCGGGGAAGCCGAACGCGTCGACCCGGACACCGTCCGCGGTGAAGTCCTGGGGCGAGAAGGCGAGGGGTCCCCCTGTCACGTTGACCACGATCGAGTCACCGTCGGGGACGCCGTTGAACTGGACGGCGTTCGAGCCGTCGAGCGTCGCGGCGTCGACCTCGAAGACCTGGAGACCGGGGTGGGCCGGGTCGTCGGGCCCGGCGGTGAAGACGACCGTGGCGCCCGTCCGGGTGGCCGTTCCGTTCGGGGCGAACCCGGCGAGCTCGGCCGAGACGTCGATCATCTCCTGCGGGAAGACCGTGGGGTCGTAGGGCAGCAGCGCGCTCGGCCCCATGTTCTCGACGGCCCCCGCTCCGTTCGTCAGGAGCCGCGAGTCGTCGTCGATGACCCCGCCGACGTGCACCGCCCCTCCGCCGGTGGTCCCGGCGCCGACGTCGACGGCCGAGCTCTGTCCGATGGTCAGGTTCCCGCCCACGGCCAGCATGGTCGACCCAGGCGTCGGTGCTGCTCCCGAGCCCGCCCCCACGACCCCGACGTTGAAGATCCCGTTCCGCTCGAAGCTCGCGTCCCCGTGGACGACGAGCAGCCCCTCGCTCTCGGCCGCGTTCTCGTTCGCCGTGAAGTCTCCACCGACGTACACCGCGACGGCGTTGTCGGTGAACAGGGGTGGTCCGACGGTCCCGTCGTTGTCCCCGGCGGGGCACGTCGGGAGCTGTTCGGCAGCGGCCGGCGCGACGAACGGACCGACCGCCGCGGCCCCGAGGGTCAGCGCGGCGGTGAGGCCGAGGACCGACGTCGAGGCGACCAGTCGTCGACGCGAGGTCCGTCCTCCGGGGGACCGGCCGGAGCGGGTGCGGCTGGAGCGGGTGGTCGTCATGGGCAGGCCCTTTCTCGTCGGTCCTGACAGTCTCTGGTGAGGAACCTGGGTGGGCAACCGGTAGGGATTCGCCCCGGTCGACCGCGGAGGAACCGGTCAGGACGGGACGTCAGGACTGGACGTCAGGACCGTGCGAGGCGCGCCACCTGGGCGGAGAGGTGGCGCTGCTCCGGGGTGCTCGTGGCGCGCGCGGCTGCCCGGCGGTAGTGCTCGAGCGCGGCCGTCCGGTGCCCTGCCGTCTCCAGGAGGTGGGCACGCACGACGTCGACGCGGTGCGGGTCCCCCGGGACCGGGCCGATCCCGTCGAGCACGGCGAGCCCCGGGACCGGGCCGATCCCGTCGAGCACGGCGAGCCCCGCGACCGGGCCGTCCACCATGGCCACCGCGACCGCGCGGTTGAGCGTCACGACCGGGCTGCCCGTCATGCGTTCGAGGAGCGCGTAGAGGCCGACGACCTGCGGCCAGTCGGTGTCCTGCGCGGTGGCGGCAGCGTCGTGCACGGCGGCGATCGCGGCCTGGAGCTGGTACTCGCCGACGTCGCCGCGGGCGAGCACCCGGTCGAGCAGCGCGGTCCCCTCGGCCACCCGTGCCGCGTCCCAGCGGGTCCGGTCCTGCTGGGCCAGGGGGACGACGTCGCCCGCGGCGTCGAGGCGGGCCGGGCGCCGGGCGTCCGTGAGGAGCATGAGGGCCAGCAGACCGCCCACCTCGGGGTCGTCGGGCAGCAGTGCGTGCAGCCAGCGGGCCAGGCGGATCGCCTCGTCGGTGAGGTCGACGCGTTGGAGCACCGGTCCGGTCGAGGCCGTGTGCCCCTCGGTGAACACGACGTACAGGACGTGCAGGACCGACCGTAGACGGGCCGGCCGCTCGGCCGGCCCGGGGACGGACAGCGGCTCGCCCGACGACGCGACCTTCTGCTTGGCGCGGCTGATGCGCTGCGCCATCGTCGCCTCGGGGACCCCGAACGCACGTGCCACCTCGGCGGTCGTCAGCCCGCCGACCGCACGCAGCGTCAGCGCGACCGCCGAGGGCGGGGTGAGGGCGGGATGGCAGCAGCCGAAGAGCAGGGCGAGCGAGTCGTCCTGCGCCGAGGGTTCGGCTCCCGGCACCTCGCTCGCCGCGAGCGCCAGCTCGCGACGACGCCTCGCGATCTCGCTGCGCTGGGCGTCGACCAGCCGCCGCGAGGCGACCTGCAGCAACCAGGCCCGGGGATGGTCGGGGAGACCGTCGGCGGGCCACGACCGCACGGCCGCGACGAGCGCCTCCTGGACGGCGTCCTCAGCACCGACGAAGTCGCCCGAGCGGCGTGCGAGCGTGCCGAGGACCTGCGGCGCGACCGTGCGCAGCAGGTCCTCGACGGCCGGCGCCTGGGTCAACGGGTCCCCTGGGCAGTGTCGAGGAAGGCGGCCATCTCGGTGGCGTCGGAAGGACCGTCGTCCATGAGCCGCCGGACCTGGATCGGCTGCTGCGTGGGCACCCCTCCCCGGCCCGGCACGGCCGAGACGAGCCCGGCGATCTCGAGCGCACGCTCCTCGGACCCGACGTCGACGATCTGGTAGCCCGCGAGCCACTCCTTGAACTCGGCGAAGGGTCCGTCCGTGACGACGGGCGCGGTGCCGTCGGACCGCACGACCTTGGCAAGGTCCGGTCCCGTGAGGATCACGGTCTGCACGAGCTCGCCGCTCGCCTCGAGCTCGGCGTTGAGCGCCCCGTAGTAGCCGAGGTGGGCGTTCACCTCCTCGGGCGTCCACTCCTCCATGGGCGACTCGTCGACCCCGGCCCGGAAGTCCACTCCCAGCAGATACCTCATCGTCCCGCTCCTCTCGTCCGTCGTGCCCAGCGTGGCACGCTCACCCCATGGTCGGAACGGTGGGCGGGTTCTCGACATGCGGCCGAGTCCCGCGGGGACGTGCGCCCGGACGGACAGCTCAGCAGGAGGAGGAGGACGACGACGAGAGGGAGCGCACGGGTCGTCCCGCACGCTCCCTCCCGGTGGTCTGTGGAGCCGTCAGCCCCAGACGAGCGCCTGGGCCGGGTCCTCGAGGATCTTCGCGACGTCGGCGAGGACGTACGCGCCGAGCGCCCCGTCGACGAGGCGGTGGTCGAAGCTCAGCGCGAGCTGCGTGACCCAGCGCTTCTTGATCTTGCCCTTGTGGACCCAGGGCTGCTCGCGGATCGCGCCGAACGCGAGGATCGCGGCCTCGCCGGGGTTGAGGATCGGGGTGCCGGTGTCGATCCCGAACACGCCCACGTTGGTGATCGTGATGGTCCCGTCGGACATGTCGGCGGGCGACGTGCGGCCGGCGCGCGCCGTGGCCGTGAGGTCGGCGAGACCTTGCGCGAGGCCCTTGAGGTCGAGGCGGTGCGCGTCCTTGATGTTGGGCACGACGAGCCCGCGGGGCGTCGCAGCCGCGATCCCCAGGTTCACGTAGTGCTTGTAGACGATCTCCTGCGCGGCCTCGTCCCAGCTCGCGTTGATGTCGGGGTGGCGGCGCACGGCGAGCAGCAGCGCGCGGGCCGTGATGAGCAGGGGCGTGACGCGCACGTCCTTGAACTCGCGGTCCTCGCGGAGCTTCGCGACGAGCTTCATGGTCTTGGTGACGTCGACCGTGTGGAACTCGGTCACGTGCGGGGCCGTGAACGCGCTCTGCACCATGGCCTCGGCCGTGCGCTTGCGCACGGACTTCACGGGCACGCGCGTCTGGCGGCCGTCGGGGGTCACGGTCGAGCCCGTGCCGGCGTCGTTGAGCCAGGGCGAGTCGTCGCCCGCGTAGGTCGCGAGGGTGCGCGGCTCGGAGCGCGCGTTGTAGGCGAGCACGTCCTCGCGCGTGATGATCCCGCCGGGGCCGGTCGCGGGCACGGACGCGAGCTCGACGCCGAGGTCGCGCGCGAGCTTGCGCACGGGGGGCTTGGCGAGGACGGTCCGCCCGGCGGTCGCGGCGGAGACCAGGGCGCGGATAGGGCCCGACGGCGCCGGTCGCGCCGGCTGCACGCGTGCGGCGGGGACCAGGGTCACCGGGGCGGCAGGTGCGGCGACGGGAGCGGGGAGCTGCGCCGTCGGGCCTGCAGGGGCGGCCGCAGCGGCACGGCGCGGGCGGCGCGCGCTCGCCTGCTCGGCGACGCCGTAGCCGACCAGGACGGCGCCGCCGCCCTCCCCTGCAGGAGCCTCCGCCGCGGGGGCGGCTGGGGCCGACTGCTCACCCGTCGGGTCGGTGTCGACCACGATGATCGGCACGCCGACCTCGACCGTGTCGCCCTCGGCGACGAGCAGCTCGGTGACGACGCCCGTGTAGGGGGACGGGAGCTCGACGAGCGACTTGGCCGTCTCGATCTCCACGATCGTCTGGTTGACCGTGACCTCGTCACCGACGGCGACGTGCCACTGCACGATCTCCGCCTCGGTGAGTCCTTCGCCGGCGTCAGGGAGCTTGAACTGCTCGAAGGTGGGCACTGCCTGCTCCTCGTGTGAACTGGTCTGCGGGTCGGAAGATCGGGTGCGGCGCGGGGCCGTCAGAACGCCATGGCGCGGTCGACCGCGTCGAGGACCCGGTCGAGGCTCGGCAGGTACTCGTGCTCGAGCTTCGCGACGGGGTACGGCGTGTGGAAGCCTCCCACGCGCAGCACGGGCGACTCGAGCTCGTAGAAGCACTCCTCGGTCACGCGCGCGGCGATCTCCGCGCCCGAGCCGAGGAACGTCGCGGCCTCGTGCACCACGACGCAGCGCCCGGTCCTGCGGACCGACGCGACGACCGTCGCGGTGTCGAGCGGCGAGATGTTGCGCAGGTCGACGACCTCGATGCTCGTGCCCTCGGCGGCGGCCGCGGCCGCGGCCTTGAGCGCGGTCGGGACGGTCGGGCCGTACGCGACGAGCGTCAGGTCCGTGCCCTCGCGCACCACGACCGCGGAGTTGAGCGTCGAGTCGCCCACGGGCCCGTCGAGGACGACGTCACCCTTGTCCCAGTAGCGCCCCTTGGGCTCGAAGAACAGCACGGGGTCCGGGGACGCGATGGCCTCGCGGATCATCGTGTACGCGTCCTGCGGCGTCGACGGCGAGACGACGCGCAGCCCCGGCGTGTGCGCGAACAGGGCCTCGGGGCTCTCGCTGTGGTGCTCGACCGCGCCGATCCCCCCACCGAACGGCACGCGGATGACCACGGGCAGGTTCAGGCGACCGCGCGAGCGGTAGTGCATCTTGGCGAGCTGCGTCGTGATCTGGTCGTAGGCCGGGAAGATGAAGCCGTCGAACTGGATCTCGCACACGGGCCGGTAGCCGCGCAGCGCGAGACCGATCGCGGTCCCGACGATGCCGGACTCGGCGAGCGGCGTGTCGACCACGCGGTCCTCGCCGAAGGTCGCCTGGAGCCCGTCGGTCACGCGGAAGACGCCGCCGAGCTTGCCGATGTCCTCCCCCATGAGCAGGACCTTGGGGTCGCTCGCGAGCGAGGCGCGCATGCCCTCGTTGATGGCCTTGCCCAGCGTGAGGCGGGACGTTCCGGTCGCCGTGGCCGGTGCGGTGGTGGTCGGCGCGCTCATCGTGCTCCTCCGTGCTGGTCGTGCGTCCGCGAGGCTCCCTCGTCCGTGAAGGACGCCTCGTACTCCTCGAACCACCGGCGCTCGGCCGTGACGACGGCGTGCTCGGTCGCGTAGACGTGCTCGAACATCGACTCGGTCGACGGGCGGCCCAGACCACGGACGAACGTCCGCAGGCGCTCGCCGAGCGCGTCGCCCTCGGCCTCGAGGTCCGCCGCCCACTGCTCGTCCCACGCGCCCTCGGCCTCCAGGAGGAGGCGCAGGCGGTCGATCGGGTCCCGACGGCGCCACAGCTCCTCCTGCTCGGAGGTGCGGTACCGCGTGGGGTCGTCCGAGGTCGTGTGGGCGCCCATGCGGTACGTGTACGCCTCGATGAACGTGGGGCCGCCGCCCGAGTGCGCGCGCTCGAGCGCCTCGGCCGTCGCGGCGTAGCAGGCGAGGACGTCGTTGCCGTCGACCCGCAGGCTCGGGATGCCGAAGCCGTGCGCGCGCTGGTGGATCGGCACGCGCGACTGCTTGGTCGTGGGTTCGGAGATGGCCCACTGGTTGTTCTGGCAGAAGAACACGACCGGGGACTCGTTGACCGCGGCGAAGACGAGGGCCTCGCTCACGTCGCCCTGGGACGTGGCGCCGTCACCGAAGTAGGTCACGACCGCGGTGTCCTTGGTCGCGTCACCCGTGCCCACGAGGCCGTCGCGCTGGACACCCATCGCGTAGCCCGTCGCGTGCAGCGTGTGCGACCCGATCACGAGCGTGTAGAGGTGGAAGTTGTGCTCGTCCGGGTCCCAGCCACCGTGGTCGATGCCGCGGAACTGGCGCAGGATGTCGGCGACGTCGACGCCGCGCGTGTACGCCACGCCGTGCTCGCGGTAGGACGGGAAGACGTAGTCCTGCGGGGCGAGCGCCCGGCCCGAGCCGATCTGCGCGGCCTCCTGCCCGAGCGCCTGGGGGAAGAGCCCGAGCTCGCCCTGACGCTGGAGCGACGTCGACTCGTCGTCGAAGCGGCGGGTCAGGACCATGTCGCGGTACAGGCCGCGCAGGGCGTCGGCGTCGAGGTGGGCCACGCGCTCGCGGTAGGTCGCGTTCTCCGGGGTCTCGACCCGCACCCCGGTCGGGGTGAGGAGCTGGAGGAGGTCGGCGTCGACGGGGAGGGTCGCCCCGGTGTCCGTCGCGCCGGACTCCGTCGTCGCCGTCAGGGGACCGCCGGCGGGCTCGGCTGCGAGGTCGGCCGCGGGGGCCGTGTGCTGCTGGTTCACGCGTTCTCCTTCGGTGCGGCCCGAGGCGTGAGCCCGGGTCGCTCGGGGGCGGTCCTCGGCCGTTCCCGACCGAACCTACGACACCGTAGCTTACGCAAGCGTAGGCTACGAGCCCGTAGCCTCCTCCGCCATTGGAGGACAAACCTTCCCCGCCCGTCTTTGGAGGTTCCCTCCAACTCGGCGTCCGCGTGTCGCCGCGAACCAGGGCGTCACGGGCAGAACGGTTGGCGCAACCCCTCAGAACCGGCGAGCCCTCGCAGCACCGGTCACGCCGTCACCCCGCGCTCACCGCGCGTCCGCCCGACGAGACCCGGGGGTCAGCCCTGCGGATACTGGCCGGTGTACCCCGCCCGCGCACGCAGGGCGTCCCGCTCCCGGACGACCGGCCACGTCGAGAACGCGAACACCAGGAACATCACGACGTTGAGGAGCGGCACGATCCCCACGAGGACCCACCACCCCGAGTAGCCGGCCTTGCGGATGATCTGGATGTAGGCGATCAGGAAGATGATCGCGACGGCCGCCCAGACGATCAGCGCGGCCGTGCCGAAGAGCCAGCCGTAGTCTTCCTGGAGCTGGTCATACGAGGGAGTGTCCATACCGGGAGTCTTCTCCGGGTCGCCACCTCCGGCAACAGGTACCGGCCACCGCCCGCAAGGCTGCGCGGGACGGCCGAGACCTCTACCGCCAGCCCGCCGCGACCTTCAGGAACGCCTCGGTCGCCTCCTCCTCGCCCACGCTCACCCGGATGCCCTCGCCCGCGAACGGGCGCACCAGGAGACCCGCGGCCGACGCGCCCGCGGCGAGCTCCGCCGTCGGGCCGCCGAGCGGGAACCACACGAAGTTCGCCTGCGTCTCCGGCAGCTCCCAGCCCTGGTCGCGCAGCCCCTCGACGAGCCGCTCGCGCCGCGAGACCAGGTGCTCGACGCGCTCGAGCAGCTCGTCCTTGACCGACAGGGCCGCGAGCGCCGCACGCTGGGCCACGTGCGAGACGCCGAACGGCGTCGAGACCGCGCGGATGCCCGCCGCGAGCGCGGGCTCGGCGACCGCGTAGCCGACCCGCAGCCCGGCCAGGCCGTACGCCTTGGACAGCGTGCGCAGCAGCACCACGTTGGGGTGGGCCGCGAGGACCGCGAGGCCGTCGGGCGCCTGGGGGTCGCGCACGAACTCGAGGTAGGCCTCGTCGAGGACCACCAGGACGTCACGCGGGACCGCCGCGAGGAACGCGTCGAGCTCGCCCGCGTGCACCACGGGACCCGTCGGGTTGTTGGGCGTGCAGACCAGGACCACACGGGTGCGGTCGCTGATCGCCGCGGCCATCGCGGGCAGGTCGAGACGGCCCGCCTGCGTCACGGGCACGCGCACCGAGGTGCCGCCCGCGACCGCGACCGCGATCGGGTACGCCTCGAACGAGCGCCACGGGTAGACGACCTCGTCGCCCGCGTCCACGACGGCCGACAGGACGTGCGCGAGCACGGCCACCGAACCGTTGCCCACGACGACCTGCGCCGCGTCCACGCCCAGGTCGGTCGCGAGCGCCTCGGTCAGGTCCGTCGCGTACATGTCCGGGTAGCGGTTGGTGTCCGCGGCGGCGTCGACGATCGCCGCGACGACCGCGGCGAGCGGCGGGTACGGGTTCTCGTTGGACGACAGCTTGAACGCGCTCGACCCGGGTGCGAGGCGCGCGCCCGGCACGTAGGCAGGCAGGGCCGCGACGGCGGCACGGAGGGGGACGCCTGCGGCGGCGGGCGAGGGCACGGAGGGCGCGGGGCTGGTCACGCCCTCCAGGATGCCACCGTCCCCCGCTGCCCGACGGCGTCGCCCACGTCCCGGGCACGTCCCACCCCTCGGGGACCGGAGGTGGGCGCACCCCGCGGGGGTCCCCGGGAACCGCCCACCCCTGCACGGCGTGGCCCGGCGGGGCGATGGACAGGGATGGCAGGATGGCACGCATGAGCTTCGTCATCCGCGTCCTCGTCACCGGCCTCGCGATCTGGCTCACGAGCCTGTTCATCGACGAGCACTTCTCGATCGTCGGCTCCGACACCGTCGGCGGCCAGATCGTGATCGTCCTCGCCGTGGCCCTCATCTACTCGCTGGTCAACGCGATCATCAAGCCGATCGTGCAGATCATCTCGATCCCTCTCTACATCCTCACGCTGGGTCTGTTCACGCTCGTCGTGAACGCCCTGATGCTGATGCTCACGGCGTGGATCACCGAGCAGACCGACTGGGGCATCCGGATCGAGGGCGGGTTCTGGTGGGCGCTGCTCGCCGCGCTCATCATCGGCGTCCTGAACTTCCTCATCTCCGCGGTGGTCGCACCCAAGTCACGGGCCTGACCTGCCGCTCTGGCCGTGTCGTCGGCACGGTGCGAAGTCACCCCGACCACGGACGACCAGGACCCTCCCAGGGTCATGGCGGCGCGACCGGGAGCGGGTCGAGGGCTCCGCGGAAGTAGCGCCCCTCGACGCGCTCGCCCGAGACGGCCTTCTCGAGCGCGTCGAGGTTGTCCACCAGCCCCGGCTGGCCGACCTCTCGGGCGCGTCCGAGGACCTCGACGTGGAAGGGCACCCCGTGCGGGACGGCTCCGTCCGCCCCCGGCACACCCCGCGCACCCAGGTCCGCGCGAACCGTGACCCGGTCCGGACCGACCGGGTTGTCGGTGCCGTCGAGCTGGGAGACGCCCTCCTGCTCGATCTCGACGTGCGTCCCGCGGACACCTGCCGGCAGCCGCGCCAGCCCGACCGGCGCGCCAGCCGTCAGGACCTGCCGGACGTCGTAGCGGAGCGCGGTTCCTGACGCCCCCGCGACGCCCCCCGCACCGGTCACGGCCGTCGCGACGGCCATCGCGACCATGCCGCCCTGCGAGTGGCCGACGAGCACGACCTCCTCGCCCTCCGGGATCCCGGCCTGACGCATGGCTTCGAGCACGTGCGCGGTGCTGTCGGCGTGCTCGCCCTGCACCAGGTCGAAGTTCGACGTCATGCTGAACGGCGTCGTCAGGCTGCCGAGCTGCGTCCCGGGCACCGTCACGACCCACGTCGCCCGTCGGTCCTGGTCCAGGTACTTCTCGACCGACACGACCGAGTCCGGGAGGTCGTCACCCGTGCCGTAGACCACGTCGATCCCGGACAGGAGGTCCTCGGCACTGCGCGCCACGGGCTTGTCGAACCCGTCGGGCAGGTCGGTACCCGTGAGCTCGGTCGTCACGACCCCCGGCGCGAACAACCGTCGGTACGACCGGGACGCGTCGCCCAGCACGCCGGCCGCGTCCTCGACCGTCGCCTCACGGAACCAGCCGCCGGGGCCGCCAAGCCCTCGGACGTTCGCCCCCAGCCCGACGATCCTGCTCGTTCCCCGCACGACCTCGTCGTGGAACTCCGACGAGCCCGTGACGAGGCGCCACGGCTGGACCCCTCGCCCCGCCCCGATCCCCTTCCCGACGTCGTAGAGCCCTGCGGCCAGCGCCACCCCGATCCCGATTCCGGGCACCCCCGCAAGCCAGGAGAGAGATCCCTCGGCCCGGGACTCGCCCTCCTCGTAGATCCCGGCGGCCTTCCGGAGCCGGTCGAACAGTCCCACGAGCGCCTCCTGGGCCCGGAGCAGCGCGTCGGTGCAGGCCACGGTCTCGTCGAGCAGCGCGGAGCGGGCAGCGACGACCTCGGTCGGGACGGGCGCCCATCCCGACGAGCCCGCAGCGCCAAGGGCGCTGTAGCACGCGGCCGTCCCGCCACCCCAGCGCACCGACGACGGCAGCGCCTCCACGAGGCCGCTGACGAGCCCGTACGCACGGCGACTCTGGTCGAGCGACGCCTCGACGTGCAACGCCGCCTCGAGGACGGTCGCGGCGGCCGCGACCAGGGCCTCGACCTCGACCCGGGTCACTCCCCCGGAGACGACGATCCCCGCGGTCGGGTCCGGTGAACGGCTCATCGCAGGCTCGCCTCGACGTTCGCGGCCTCGACGGTCCGGACGTAGCGGGCCGCAGCCCCCAGCGCCTGATCGACGGCGCGATCTGCCCGGTACAGCTCGCCGACCGCCGCGACGACGAGGTCGCGGTACCCGTCCGACGCCTGTCCCTCCCAGGCGACGTCGGTGGTCCGCCGGACGATCGCGACGGCCTCGGCCACGAGGTCGCCCGCACGCCGCAGCTCGGGTCCCGGGTCGACCACGTCGATCGCAGGTGACCAGCCGGACGTGGCGCCGGTGAGGGAGAGGGAGAGGGAGGTCGACATGCGCCTGACCGTAGAGACCTGTCCGGAGGCTCTGCTGGGCCCGCGCTCGCGTCTGTGGGCAGGACCTCCCGTGCCCGACCTGTGCACGGCCACGCCTCGCGTGCCGCAGCCGCGCACGGGAGTCGGCATCCACCGCGAGCACTCAGGGTCGTCCTGGACCCGCCCTCCGGATCCGCGCGGCACGCTCTCGCCGCAGCACGTGCGCCGTCCGCCGAGCACGCGTCCGCCGAGCATGCGGTCGGCGTCGGTCGAGCATGCGGTCGGCGTCGAGAACCGGCCGATTCACGACGACGACCGCATGCTCGGCACCGAGGGCGGCGAGCGCGAGACCAACCGGGGACGACCGCGAGACGGCCGCTCCGCCGTCGGGCACGCGTGGGAGAATGGCGCCATGCCTACGGACTCCGCCGACTCCGCCGCGCCTGTGACCACCACCCAGCGCGCCACGCTCGCCGACATCACCCCGCCCATCGCCCTGGGCCCGCTCGACGGGCGCTACCGCGGCGCCGTCGCGCCCCTGGTCGACCACCTGAGCGAGGCCGCGCTGAACCGCGAGCGCCTCCACGTCGAGGTCGAGTGGCTCATCGCCCTCACCGAGGGCCCCGTGGTCCCGGGCGCACCCACGCTGAGCGACGCCGAGAAGGCGTACCTGCGCGCGATCGTCACGGACTTCGACGCCGCGGGCATCGCCGAGCTGGGCGAGATCGAGCGCGTCACGGTCCACGACGTCAAGGCGATCGAGTACTACATCAAGCGTCGCCTCGAAGCCGCGCCGGGCGTCCTGGGCGAGGGCACGGTCCTGCCGTCGGCGGGCGAGCTGGTGCACTTCGCGTGCACGAGCGAGGACATCAACAACCTGTCGTACGCGCTCATGGTGCAGGGCGCGGTGCGCGACGTGTGGCTGCCCGCCGCGACGGCCCTCACCGACCAGCTCGCGGACATGGCGCGCGAGCACGCGGCCGTCCCGCTGCTGAGCCGCACGCACGGCCAGCCCGCGACGCCGTCCACCCTGGGCAAGGAGCTCGCGGTGCTCGCGCACCGCCTGCGCCGCCAGCTG
The DNA here is from genome assembly GCF_042887685.1 of Oerskovia sp. NPDC057915. Classification (NCBI taxonomy): domain Bacteria; kingdom Bacillati; phylum Actinomycetota; class Actinomycetes; order Micrococcales; family Cellulomonadaceae; genus Oerskovia; species Oerskovia sp. NPDC057915. The sequence goes on from NZ_JBHVOS010000018.1 coordinate 79,038, forward strand.
CGCCGCATCGAGGGCGCCGAGTACCTCGGCAAGCTCAACGGCGCGACGGGCACCTACGGTGCGCACACGGTCGCCGTCCCGGGCGTCGACTGGCCGGCCGTCTCGAAGTCCTTCGTCGAGAGCCTCGGCCTCACGTGGAACCCTCTGACGACGCAGATCGAGTCGCACGACTGGCAGGCCGAGCTCTACAGCGACCTGGCCCGCTTCAACCGCGTCCTGCACAACCTCAGCACCGACGTGTGGACGTACATCTCGCTCGGCTTCTTCAAGCAGATCCCGGTGCCGGGCGCGACGGGGTCCTCGACCATGCCGCACAAGGTCAACCCGATCCGCTTCGAGAACGCCGAGGCGAACCTCGAGATCTCCTGCGCGCTGCTCGACACGCTCGCCTCGACGCTCGTGACCTCACGCCTGCAGCGCGACCTCACGGACTCGACGACCCAGCGCAACATCGGCCCGGCGTTCGGCCACTCGCTGCTCGCGGTGGACAACGTCTCGCGCGGGCTGCGCGCCCTCGCGGTCAACGCGGACCTGCTCGCCGCGGACCTCGACGCCAACTGGGAGGTGCTCGGCGAGCCCATCCAGTCGGCCATGCGCGCGGCCTCGGTCGCGGGCGTCCCCGGCATGGAGAACCCGTACGAGCGCCTCAAGGACCTCACGCGAGGGCACCGGCTGACGGGCGAGGAGATGCGGGAGTTCGTCCAGGGCCTCGGCCTGCCCGACGACGTCACGCGCCGCCTCACGGACCTCACCCCGGGCACGTACACGGGTATCGCGGAGCGCCTGGTGGCCGACTACCTGGACTGACCGGGGGCTCACTCGGGCTGCCGAGAACGGGGTTGCGGTCGTTATCCATCGGATAGCGGCCGCAACCCCGTTCTCGTCCGCAGACCTCGTCGGCAGATTCCTTCACAAATGATGGGAACTGTGAAATTCTCTTCCATGCATCTGACCCGTACCAACGGAGGCATGGACATGACGCACCACCCGAGCGACCCCACCGCGGTAGCCGCCGCTCCCACCACCCCCTCGCCCGAGACCTCGGGCCTCGGCCGTCGCGGATTCCTCACGCTCGCGACCGCGGGCATCGCGGCCAGCACGCTGAGCGTGACGATCGGCTCCCTCTCCCCCGCCGCGGCCACGACCGCACCCGTCCCGGCGACGGAATCGGCGCCGTCGGGCCCTGTGCCGCGCAAGCGCGAGCTGCGCGCGATGTGGATCTCGAGCGTCGTCAACATCGACTGGCCCTCGGCTGCCGGGCTGACCGCCGAGCAGCAGAAGGCCGAGTACCTGCACTGGCTCGACGTCGCCGAGCAGTACCGGCTCAACGCCGTGTTCGTGCAGGTCAGGCCCACGGCCGACGCGTTCTGGCCCAGCCCCTACGAGCCGTGGTCGCAGTACCTGACGGGCACCCAGGGCAAGGACCCCGGATACGACCCGCTCGCGTTCGTCGTCGAGGAGTCGCACCGGCGCAACATCGAGATCCACGCCTGGTACAACCCGTACCGGGTCTCGATGCAGGCCGACCCCGCCCAGCTCGTCCCCGAGCACCCGGCCCGCCAGCACCCCGACTGGGTGTGGGCCTACGGCGGCAAGCTCTACTTCGACCCCGGCCTGCCCGAGGCGCAGGAGCACATCCAGCGCGCGATCCTGCACTCGGTCGAGAACTACGACCTCGACGGCGTGCACTTCGACGACTACTTCTACCCCTACGCGGTCGCAGGCCAGACCATCCCCGACGCGCACACCTACGCGACCCACGGCGCAGGCTTCGCGACGGTCGAGGAGTGGCGCCGCCACAACGTCGACACGTTCGTGCAGTCCATCTCGCAGCGCATCAAGCAGGTCAAGCCGTGGGTCAAGTTCGGGATCAGCCCGTTCGGGATCTGGCGCAACGCCTCGACCGACCCGCGCGGCTCGGCGACCAACGGCTCGCAGTCGTACGACATGCAGTTCGCCGACACGCGCAAGTGGGTCACCGAGGGGTGGCTCGACTACATCAACCCGCAGATCTACTGGCAGATCGGGCTCGCCGTCGCGGACTACGCGAAGCTCGTGCCGTGGTGGGCCGAGGTCGCGGCCCAGTCCGGCACGCAGCTCTTCATCGGCGAGGCGCTCTACAAGGTCACGTCGGGCGTCTTCACCGACCCCGCCGAGATGTCGAACCACCTGACCTTCAGCCAGCAGGTCGACGCCGAGGTCGGGCCCGTGCTCGGCAACGTCTACTTCTCGGCCAAGCACGTCCCGGCCGACCCGCAGGGCTCCATGAGCCGCGTGCTCGCCGACCACTACCGCCACCCTGCGCTCGTGCCCGCCTCCCCGAAGCTCCCCGCGCAGCCGCTGCGCACCCCGGTCCTCGCGTGGGCCGGGTGGCGCGACGACGGCGTCCGCGTCCACTGGACCGACGCCGGCGGACGCCGCTTCCCCGCGACGTCGTTCGCGATCTACCGGGTCGACGGGTGGGTCACGAAGGTCGACGTCGAGAACCCCGCGCACCTCGTCGCGACGCAGCGTGCCGAGGCGCGGGTCCTGCAGGACTACCTCGACGAGACCGCGCTGCGCGGCAAGAAGTACACCTACGTCGTGACCGCGCTCGACCGGCTGTGGAACGAGTCGCGGCCCAGCGAGGTCCGCTGGTCGGTCTGACACGCCTCCTGCCGAGGTAGCCGCGTCGAGATGACGATGCCGAGGTAGACCCGTGTGCGCGAGGTAGACCTCCCGGAGGTCTACCTCGCGCACACGGGTCTACCTCGGTGGCAGCGGCCCGCACCGGCTCACACCGGCAGCGCGAACCTCCCGTCGGGGTCGATCTCACGACGCACGGTCGCGAGGTGCGCCTGGTCGGCCGGTGACCACAGGTCGATCGGCGCCGCCTGGCTGATCGAGCCGGCGAAGTTGGCCTGGGTGCGACCGAGCGACCACGGCTGCGTCGCCTCGAGCAGGCCGTTGATCGCCGCGGGCACGGCCGTCTCGAACAGCTCGGGGACGGGCAGACCGATCGTGAAGAGCGCGAACGCGGCGTCGCGTCCCGTCACGGAGTCGGGACCGTGCGTGCCGTCGGCGAGCGCCCCGCCGAGGTGACGGATCTCGGTCATCATGAGAGGGGCCTGCGACTGCGGTCCTGCGACCGCGAGCACGGCCTCGGCGGTCTGCGGCTCGAACGTGTGGAGCAGGGTCGACCCGTCGATGAACGGCATGGGGTCGGTCGGGTCGGCGTGCACTCCCCCGATCGCCGCGTAGGGGATCTCGGCGATCGAGTCCATCAGGATCGGGACGGTGGTCCGCAGGGGGGCGATGGCGCTCTCGACCTCGGCCAGCGGCCGGGTCGAGGCCACGCGCACGTTCGCGACGTACTGGCCGCGCAGCGGCTCGGGCAGGAACTCGAGCGGCGGCAGGCGCAGCAGCGCGATCGAGGTCGTGATGTCCGACGGCGCGCTCGGGACCCAGTCCGCGTACGCCCGGAAGAGCGTCGCGGCGTCGTCCCCGAGGGCGAAGAAGTTCCCTCCCGTCACCTTCTCGAGGTTCAGCAGCCGGACGGTCACCGAGGTGACGATGCCGAGCCCCCACTTTCCGCCGCGCAGCGCGCGCAGGATCTCCGGGTGGTGCTCGTCGTCGACGTGGAGCAGGGTGCCGTCGCCCGTGACGACGTCGGCGGCGACGAGGTAGCTCGACCCGAACCCGACCTCGCGCGCGAGGGGGCCGATCCCGCCGCCGAGGAGGAAGCCGACGGCTCCCACGTCGGGCGAGGACCCGGTGACGGCCGCGAGCCCGAGGGGCGTGACGACGTCGAGCACGTCCCTCCACCGGGAGCCGGCCGCGATGCTGGCCGTGCGTGCGGGCTGGTCGACCTCGACGCCGGTCAGACCGGCCGTGCTCAGGGCGATGCCTCCGTCGATCCCGCGCGCGAACCCGTGGCCCGTGCTGAACGCGGTGACGGGCAGCCCGAAGCGTCGGGCGGTGCGGACGGTCGCCTGGACGTCGGCGGCGGACGTGGCGAGGACGACGTAGTCGGGATGGTGCTCGACCGCGACGTTCATGCCCGAGAGCCGGGCGTCGGGGTCGGTCCCTGCGAGGACACGACCCGCCACGCCCTGTGCGAGCGCGGCGAGCACGACGTCCTGCGTGGTGTCGTGGGCAGTCATGGGAAGTCCCTCTCGGACGGTGGGGAGCGCGGAGCAGCGCTACCCCAGAGAGAGGGTTGGGAGCGCTCCCGGTGACATGTCCACCGAGGGTGACGGAAATGTCCGCCGACGGTGACGCCCCACCGCGCCCGCGGTCACGCTCCGCCGCGCCCGCGGTGACGTTCCGCCGTGCCCGCGGTGTCCGCGCGCGCCATGATGAGCGAGGGCGCACGCACGCCCCGGACCCGAGGAGCGACGATGCCCCACCACGCGACGGACCAGTCCCCGGACCAGCCCCCCACCCGGCCCGACGGCCGCCCGCCCCTGCACGGCACCCCACCGCCGGAGTACCGCAAGGAGCAGGGGCGCGCCGCCCGCACGCTCCTCCACCGTCGCTCGACCGCCTCCTGGGAGCCGGCCGCCGACCGCCGCGACCCCGTCGCGATCCTCCAGGCCCAGAACGCGAGCCGCGTCCCCGAGCTCGTCCCGCTCCGCATGGGGCGCATGGCCGCGACACCGTTCTCGTTCTACCGGGGGGCGGCGGCGGTCATGGCGGCCGACCTCGGCGCGGGGCCCAGGACGGGACTCACCGTCCAGCTCTGCGGCGACGCGCACCTCGCGAACTTCGGCGGCTTCGCGTCGCCCGAACGATCGCTCGTGTTCGACATCAACGACTTCGACGAGACGCACCGCGGCCCCTTCGAGTGGGACGTGCAACGGCTCGTCGCGAGCCTCGAGATCGCGGGCCGTCACCGTGGCATGTCGCGCCACGAGCGCGAGCGGATCGTGCTGGGTGCGGGGCGCGCCTACCGCGAGACCCTGCGGTCGTTCGCGGACCTGGGCCACCTCGACCTGTGGCACGTGCAGCTCCGCGGCGACGAGATCGTCGACAGGTGGCGCGGCTCGGTCACACCGGCCGTCATGGACAACCTCCACAAGGCCCTGCGAAAGGCGCGCACCAAGGACCGGCAGAAGGCCCGCCGCCGGCTCACGGTCCTCCGGGACGACGGCGAGCTGCGCTTCCAGAGCAACCCGCCCCTGCTCGTCCCGGTCCGTGACCTCTACGACGCCGACGAGCAGGCCCGGTACCTCGGCGTCGTGACCATGGCGCTCGCGGCGTACGGCGAGTCGCTCACGGGAGCCCGGCGCATCCTGCTCGACCGCTACCGCCTCGTCGACCTGGCGCGGCGCGTGGTCGGCGTGGGGAGCGTCGGGACACGCTGCTGGGTCGCGCTCCTCGTGGGCCGCGACAACGACGACCCGCTGTTCCTGCAGGTCAAGGAGGCCGAGCCCTCCGTGCTCGAGCCGTACACCTCGGCGAGCCCCTACCCCGAGAACGGGCGGCGCGTGGTCGAGGGGCAGCGGCTCCTGCAGGCGACGAGCGACGCCCTGCTCGGCTGGAACACCGTGCACGGCGCCGACGACCGCCGGCACGACTACTACTTCCGCCAGCTCTGGGACTGGAAGGTCTCGGCCGACCTCGAGACCATGCTCCCGGTCGCCATGGCCGCGTACGCGCAGATGTGCGCGTGGGTCCTCGCGCGCGGCCACGCCCGCTCGGGCGACGCGCTCGCCATCAGCGCGTACCTCGGCAAGGGCGACGTCGCGGACCGCTCGTTCGCCGAGTTCGCGACGCGCTACGCGGACCAGAACGCCCTGGACCACCGGGCCCTCGTGGACGCGATCGCGGCAGGGGACGTGGAGGCGGTCGAGGGCGTCTGACGCCCGCCCGCCCCTCCCTGCCCGACGGCGCCGCTCACCTCGCGCGCACGCGTCCCGTCCCGACGTGGCCGGACGCGACCCGCGCGACGTCCTCCCGGGGCAGGGTCAGATCTGGTCCAGGCGCCGCAGGATCGCACCCTCGCGCAGGGCCCACGGGCAGATCTCGACCTCGGCGACCTTGAGCGCCTTCATGGTCTCCTCCGCGACGACGCCCCCGGCCACGATCTGGTACGTCCGCTCGGCCGTGATGCCGGGCAGCTCGGTGCGACCCGTCGCCGGGATGCGCGCGAGGCGCGGCACCCAGTCGGAGAGCTGCGACCGCTCCATGCGCCACCGCTCCTCGGGCCCGACGACCGCGACCTTCATGCCCGCGAGCCGCGCGAGCGACCGGAACGTCTTGGACGTCGCGACCACGTGGTCCGGCCTGGGCAGCCGCTTGATCTCGCCGAGCGCCCCGGCCAGCACCTCCCGGACATGGGCCCAGAGCGCCGCGACCTGCTTGGCCGACGGCGGGTCGTCCGGCAGGAACTCGATCGTCATGCGGCCCGCGCCGAGCGGCACCGAGACCGCGACGTCGGGCTCCTCGTCGAGACCCGACGCGATCTCGAGCGACCCACCTCCGATGTCGAGCACCATGAGCCGACCCGACGCCCAGCCGTGCCAGCGCCGCGCAGCGAGGAACGTCAGGCGCGCCTCCTCGGGCCCCGAGAGCACCTCGATCGGGACGCCCACGCGCTCCTCGATCGCGGCCAGCACCTCGGCGCCGTTGCTCGCCTCGCGCAGCGCCGACGTCGCGAGCGCCAACGACTCCTCGACCTCGTACTCGCGGGCCAGGGCTGCGGCCTTGTCCGCAGCCACCAGGAGGGCGTCGACGCCCTCGGCCGAGATCGAGCCGTCGGGCTGCAGGTACCGCATGAGGCGGACGACGGACCTGCCCGACGCCGCCGGGTCGGGGCGCGCGCCCCGCACCGCGTCCACGACGAGCATGTGGACCGTGTTGGAACCGATGTCGAGCACTCCCAGTCTCATCGGCCCACGGTAGCGGGCTCAGGCGGGACGGGCCCGGTGCCGCGCCTCGACCGTCGCCCATGGGGAGCGCTCCCCATCCTCGGCGCGCGACTTCTCGGATATCGTCCACCTGGCACCCCGCCAGGAAGAGGAGCACATGCCCGACCTCAAGCTCGACCTCGACGCGATGGCCGAGGCCGCGACCGGACTCCGGGCCCTGCGCACCGAGTTCCTCGCCGCCGAGGAGTTCAACCGCGGGCTCGCCGACGCCGCCGGACACCGACGCCTCGGCAGCGCGATCGACGACTTCGCGAGCGCGTGGAACCTGCGGCGCGAGAGGCTCAGCGAGGAGATCCAAGCCGTCGCGGACGCGACGCAAGCCGTCTGCGACACGTTCCGCGAGCTCGACGAGGCCACGGCCGCGCAGCTCCGGACCGTGGAGTTCTGACATGGTCCACGCCTCCGCGGTCCCCTACCTCGAGCCCCTCAGCGGGGATCCCGACCAGCTCGAGCAGGCCGGCACCCACTACCTCTCCGTCGCGGACCAGATCAGGGAGGTGGGCCGCGGGCTCGCGGACCTCACGAACCGCACCGAGTCCTTCGGCCGGGCGGCCGACGCCCTGCACGAGCGGACCCTGGACGTGTCGGGCGCCGTCGAGAACGTGATCCCCCGCTACGAGACCACGGCCAACGCCATCAAGGTGTACGCCGTCGCGCTGGCCGACGCGCAGGCCGAGGCGCAGGCCGCGCTCACCGTGGTCGACGACGAGCGCAACCAGCTCTGGTCCCTGTACACCCGGCAGGACCAGGCCGAGCAGGACGTCTACCTGGCCGCCGCGTCGGGGGCGTCGGACACCTCCATGGACGACGCGCACCACGAGCTGCGGCGGGCCGGCGCGCTCGTCCGTGACCGCGAGGAGGCGCTCGACGTCGCGCTGCGCCGGTTCCGGGACGCCGAGGACGCGAAGGACGAGGCAGCCCGCCGCGCGGCCGACGCGATCCGGCCGGTGCTGGACCAGCTCGACGACAGCTTCGGCGACAAGGTCGGAGCGTTCTTCGCCCCCGTCGGGGACTTCCTCGCGATGGTCGACCAGTGGCTCGCGGACGTCCTGGAGCAGGTGCTCCAGTGGCTCTCCGACGTCGTGGTCGTCGTCCTCGCACTCGCACTCGTCGTCTGTGCGTTCGTGGTGTACTCGATCCCCGCGCTCCTGGGATGGGTCACCTGGGACCAGGTCCTCGACGCCGGGATCGGCGCCACGATGATCCTGCTCAAGGGGCTGGCGCCGATCCTCGTGCCTGCACTGTGGGCCGAGGTCACGAGCGAGACCCCGGAGATGCGGTTCACGCAGGTCGAGGTCCGGACGCCCACGATCGACCCCTACACGGAGGCCTTCACGGACGCGCACAAGGTGGACGAGCTGGGCGACGTCGACAAGACCGTCGTCCAGATCATCCGGGTCGGGACCGGGCCCGACGGGCTGCCGATCTGGCGAGTGATCCCGCCCAGCACCCAGGACTGGGAGCTGGGCAGCGACACCGGCGCCGCCAACGACCTGGGTTCCAACCTGACCCTCATGCTCACCCCTGGGGAGAAGGCGGCCTACGAGCGGATGGTGCTGCAGGCCATGGAGAAGGCCGGCATCGGACCTGAGGACCACGTCATGATGGTCGGCTTCAGTCAGGGCGGGATCCTTGCAGGCAAGTTCGCCGCCGATCCGGACCTCCCGTACAACATCGAGGCGATCGTCGTGGCCGGCGCGCCGATCGACGCGATGGACATCCCGTCAGACGTCTCGGTCGTCTCGTACCAGCACAGGGGCGACCCTGTGCATCGACTGGACGGGGAAGCGCCGAAGCCGCCGCACGACCGGTGGGCCACGATCGACACGGACCCCTGGGACGGACCCACCGCACCGTCGTCCAGCCCGTTCATCGACGCAGGTCGCCACGACGCCGAGAAGTACGCCTCGACCGCCAACCACCTCTCCGACGGTTCGCTCCGCGACGGAGGATACGTCTCGAGCACGACGCAGGACACCTTCGAGACGATCCGCGCGGACCAGTCGATGTTCTTCGGGGACAAAGAGATCTACTACACCTACGAAGGAAGCGAATAGTGCGCCCCCACCCTCGACGTCACGCCATGATCGGCACCGTCGCCCTGGCCCCGCTCATGCTCCTGACCGCGTGCTCGGGCTCGACCGAGAACGACGCCCAGGACGTCCGCGACGCCATCCTCGCCGAGGCACCAGGCGTCGAGGACGCCGTGGTGCGCTACCGCACCGACATCTTCACCAACAAGCTCAGCATCCGGCTCTCCATGCCGACGGTGAGCGAAGGGGACGACGCGGCGCTCCTTGCAGCGATCGACGCCGCCCTCGACCAAGCCTGGAACGCCTCCCCCTCGGAACCGTCGAACATCAGCATCGAGATCGCCCCGGCCCCGTTCGCCGAAGGAGAGAGGATCGGCGACCCCGGCACGATCACCTTGAACGGCAGAGGCTTCGACGAGGCCCTCGGACTCGACTACGACGTGCCCTGGGACACGCTGATCGCGCCCTCCGCCCTCCTGACCGAACGCTACGGTCAGCGGGCCGACGCGTGAGCGACCACGAGCGGGCCCACTCGCCCACCCCACCCGGCACTGAGAACGAGACGGACCGACGATGAGCGACACCCCGGCACCCCCGGTCGCGCTCCAGGAGCCCACCCCGCCCGCTCCCCTCCCGCAGCTTCGCCTGCGGCTTCCCGGCAGCTGGTGGCAGGTCCCCCTGCACGACCGTGCCGAGGCACGCGCCTCGGTCCGCCGGCTCGTGGCGGCGCAGGTAGGCCCGGCCGACGACCGCGCGAGCGTCCGGATCGAGCTCGAACGCCGCGTCCTGGCGGCCCTCGACGACGCCATCGGTGGCGAGGGTCAGGCGTTCCACGTGGCCCTGTCGATCGTCCCCGGCGTGCCGCTGCCGGTCACGGCGATGGTCTCGCTCCCCGCGCAGCAGCTCACTCCCGCGATCGGCACCAGCGCCACCGCGACCATGGCGATCCTCGAACGCGGCCTCGCAGACGTCACAGAGGGGGGTGCCGACTCCTTGCACCGCTTCACGGCGGGAGCCTCGGAGGTCGCCCGGCGCACGCGCAGGCACGTCGTGGCCGACCCGGACAGCGACGAGACCCTCCCGACGGTCGCGGTCGAGTACTGGATGACGGTCCCCGGCACCAAGCGGTTCGTCCTGGTGAGCTTCAGCGCACCGGCGGGCGAGCTCGAGGAGCCCCTCACCGGGCTCTTCGACCAGATCGTCCGGGTCAGCTCGTGGGACTGAGGCCCGCACCGAGGACCGGTCGCGCGCTCGTGCCCGCCGGCCCGGTGGCTACGACCGGTGGTTCGCGCCGGACATGGAGCTGTTCGTCCGTCCGATGAGCCGCTGCACGTGGACGTCCGAGCCGCGCACGTCGCGCACGTCCGACCGTGTCTCCCTCCGGTGGTCGTGCCGCTCGCCGGCGTTGCGATAGCGCCGCCACGTCAACCAGTAGAAGGCCGGCCCCGCGAGGAGGAGCAGGCCGACGACGACGAGCTTCACACCACCCTCCTCCGCGGAGGAGGACTCGGCGACGACCGCCAACGTGTCCAGCGCGAGCGCGTGCATCAGAACCCGATCATGACGAAGAGGGCCGCCACGGCCGCCACGGCCTCGACGACGACGGACACCGCGAACAGCCGACGGCGATTGACCGGGACGGAGCCCATGGTCTCCCCGGTGCGCCCGTTGACCGCGACGTAGTGCAGGAGCGAGCTCCCGTTCCTGCGGACCTGGTGGTACGAGTACAACCACACCGGCAGGTACGCCGCGACCCAGCGCTCACCCACGACGTCGAGCCCCTGCTGGTCCCACCGGACCCCACGGTCGTAGGCCTCGATCATGGCCAGCGCTCGGAACCGGGCGATCTCCTTCGCCTGCGTGAGCGCAGGACCTCGCACGTCGTCGACGTCCGTGTCTCGCCGCTCCGCGGTGAATCCCGAGAGGTAGTTGGAGTCGTAGCGCACCGCGTTCTCGACGTCGAACGGCAGGATCGTGTTAATGATGTTGTTGGTCCGCGCCGCGGCCGTGTGGTCGCGGCGGTCCGCGGAGGACTCGATCGTCAGGTCGTCGACGTGGAGGTCGAACTCGCGCACCACGTCGTAGACGTCGGCGTCGTAGCGGCGCTCGTCCCGGTCCTGACCGTCGGAGCCCCTGACCTTCACGGTGTACGAGCGCACGAGGCGCTCGCCCTGCCCGGCCAGGCGCGACCGGGTGTTGAGGTCCGCGACGAGATACGGCATGTACACCCCGACGACGGTCTCCGGGCTGAACTCGGCCCGGAACGTCCGGTGGGCGTAGAACCGCCGCTTGCCCACGAACTCACGGATGCGGGCGACGGCCTGGTCCTTGGGCAGCCGGAACGGGAGGACGACGTCGGGCACGGCGCCGTTGGGGACCTGCTGGTTGACCGACAGCACGTTGCGGCACCAGTGGCATCGCGCCTGGGTGCCGTGGGCCGTGTCGACGACGACGTCCGCGCCGCACGCCGAGCACCGGAACGTGAGGACCTCGTCGGTCGACGGGACGATGTCGGCCGTCCCCGAACCGCCCACGACCCCCCGCAGGGCGCCGATGTCGCCGTCGAGACCGAGGTCGACGAGCTTGTCGGCGTCGGCCCACTCGTAGCGGCAGAACGAGCAACGCAGGTTCCCGGTCGCGACGTTGAGCGAGATCTCCGTCGCCCCGCACCGCGCGCACTTGACCAGGCCGTCCTTCGCACCCTCGTCGGTACGGACGACGACCGGGCCGCCCGCCTCGGGCGTGAAGACCGCCTCGGGCGTGAAGGCCGCCTCGGGCGTGAAGGCCGCCTCGGGCGTGAAGGCCGAGGCAGGGGCCGGCGGCTGCGGGGACGGCTGCGGAGGTGCTGCAGGTTCTGGCTGGTGGACGGTCATCGTCGGTCCCTCAGAACCCGAGGACCTTGGCCTTGGCGGCGTCGTAGTCGGCCTGGGTGATGAGGCCCTGGTCGAGCAGCGACTTGAACTGGGTCAGCTTCGCGACGGGGTCGTCAGCCGCCGGGGCAGCGGCGGGCGCGGGCGACGCGGCAGGTGCGGGCGCCTGCTGGACCGGCACCTGCTGGACGGGCACGACGGGCTGCTGCAGCCCGGCCATCGCCCCGCCGGCGGCGTTCATCCCCATGCCGAGGATCGCCATGTTCGCCCCGCCGCCCGCACCGCCCGGGTTCTCCCCGGCGGCCTGGATGCCGCGTGCCGCGGCCTGCTGGAGGAACGAGTTGCCGCGAGCACCGGCGAGCGCGTCGGCCTTCTTGACGTCGCTGAGCAGCGCACGCGTGTCCTCGTCGTACTCGATCGCGGCGAGCGCGACCTTGACGATCGACAGGCCGCGGTACGAGGTCCACTGGTAGCCCTCCTCGACCGCGCCCGCGAGGGACTGCGCGAAGCCGACCGAGTCGCTCTGGATCCGGGTGATCCGGTTCCCCTTGTCGGGGTCGTTGGTGTAGCTCGAGAAGGCTGCCGCGAGCGAGCCGACGACCTCCGTGAACAGCTGGCTCGCCGCGTCGTTGTCGAGGTCGGAGAAGTCGAAGACCTTCGCGCTCGCACCGAGGTACGTGAGCGGCACGAACTGCTTGACGAAGAGGATGGGGTCGACGATGCGCAGCGAGTACGTGCCGCGGGTGATCGCGCCGACCTGGGCGCCGAGGTAGGCGTCGTCCCAGTAGATCTCCGACTGCGTGCCGAACCGGTTGTTCGGCAGCTCCTTGAGGTTCACGTAGAAGCCGAGCTGCTGCGACCCCGGCTGCCCGCCGAACTTGAACCGCTCCCACGACGTGGTGATCAGGGGGCTCAAGATGCCGTTGCCGGCGAAGATCGACTGGGAGTTCTGGTCGTCGGACGTGTACAGGTACCCGCCCGGTTCGGCCACGAATCCCGTGAGGGCGCCGTCCTGGAAGGTCAGCAGCCCGTAGCCCTCGGGGACCACGAACCGGCTCCCGTTGGTGATGATGTTCGCCGAGCCCTTGGTGTTGGCCCCGCGCCCCGCGTTCTGCCCCTGCGCGACGGCCGGGAAGAGCGCCGCCGTCGGCGCGAGGTTCGTGGGCGGCGTCAGGAAGTCCTTCCACTGGTCCGCGAGCGTGCCTCCGAGGGCACCAGCAAAGGCCTTGATGAATCCCATCGAGCTCTCCGTCCGATCGGGCGGACGGCGCCGCGCGTGACCTGTGTTCGTCGCGTCAGGGCGTGGGGCCCGTCCGCGATCGGCACAGTATCGACTTTCGTTCCGGAACGGAACTATCGGCGAGTTTCCGGCGCATCGGCTCTCACGGACCGGACTGCCGACGGCGACGGCCCTGCCCACCGGCGGTGGCGCGGGCACCCGCCGACGGTGACGCACGCGCCCACCGAGGGTGACCGACCAGACCTCCGAGGGTGACGCACCGAATGACAGGATGATCTCCGTGACCTCCCCCTCTCCCCTCGCGGAACCCCTGAAGACCGTCGGCTGGATCCATGTCGTCGACGGGCGGCTGCTCGTCGTCCGCAGCCGTGACAACGACCTGTTCTTCATGCCGGGCGGCAAGCTCGATGCGGGCGAGAGCGACGAGCAGGCCCTGGTCCGGGAGATCGAGGAGGAGCTCGGGGTGCTTCTCGACCCGGCCACGGTGAGGTCGGGGTTCGTTGCCGAGGCGCCCGGTCATGGCCTGGGCGGTCGGCTCGTGCGCATGCACTGCCTCTACGCCGAGCCGCTGCCGGGGTCCCCCGAGCCGGCCCCTCGTGCCGAGGTCGGCGAGCTCACCTGGGTCGGCGTGCAGGACGCGCACCGGGTGCCTCCCGCGGGTCGGATCGTCCTGGAACGTCTGGCGGCGACCGGAGAGCTCGCGGCCTGATCCCTGCGGGCCGGCCACGTCGACGAGTCACGCGGTGCCGCCACGTGGCCCCTCCGTGCGGAGCCGCCGGCCGACCATGCGGTTGTCGTTCGCCGAGCATGCGGTCAGCGTCCGGATCTGGCCCGATCACGACGCCAATCGCATGCTCGGCGCCGAGGGCCGGACCGGGTCAGCGGCCGGCGCACACCTCGTCGCGGTCTGACACGTCAGCGCCCAGGATCGCTGCCTCGGCGTCGGCCACCACGGCCGAGGCCTCGTCGCGAGCGATGGCCAGCGCCGACGCCCGGGCGGCGACGATCGCGTCGTGCAGCTCGGCGTGCACGCGTCGCCGGACGGAGCGGGTGAGCGCCTCGGTGTCGGCGTCGTCGACCTCGCCGCCCGCGGCCCGTCGTTCGGCCGCTCGTTCGGCGACCTCGGCCGCGATGCGCCGGTCGGCGTCGTCGAGCAGCGCGACGACGGCCGTGTCGGCCGCGCGGCCCAGCCGGGTCTCCTCGAAGTCCTGCGTCGCACGGTCCACGATCGTTCGCGCCTGCCCGACGACGAGCGATCCCAGGGCGGGCGAGTGCGCCTTGAGGGAGGCCAGGTCGTAGAGCAGGACGCCGTCGAGGTCCGCGACCCGCGGGTCCACGTCGCGGTGCAGCGCCAGGTCGAGGACGACCATGGGTCGGTGCGGTGCTTCGTCGCCGGCCGCCTCCGCGGCGCGGGACCGGGCGCGGACGACCGCGGCGGCGTCGAGCACGTGGCCCAGCGCGTCACCGCCACCGACGAACGCGTCACCCTCGGCGGGTAGCGCGTCACCCCCGGCGACGAGCGCGTCACCCCCGGCGAGCAGCGCGTCACCCCCGGCGACCGGAGCGTCACCCTCGGCCCCCAGCACGGTCACCCTCGGCGCACCGGCACCGGCACCGGCACCGGCACCGGTCCCAGTCCCAGTCCCAGTCCCAGTCCCAGCATCCAAAGCACCAGCACCAGTCCCAGCAGCAGCAGCAGCACCCACACCAGCACCAGCACCAGCACCAGCACCCAGCGCCCGCCCCCGCGCCCCGCTGCACGACACGACGAGGTCGGCGTCCTGGAGAGCCTCCACGAGGTCCGTCACGGCTTCGACGCCCCGGTCGGCCGCGAACTGCTCGGCGCGTCCGGACCCCGAGTAGACGCGCACGTCGTCGCAGCCGCGGGCCCGCAGGGCCGCGAGCGAGGCCCCGGCGTACGACCCGGTGCCGATGAGGACGGCGCGGACCTGGCGCCACGGCGGCAGCTCGGCGCTCGCGAGGTCGAGCCCGAGGGAGACGACCGACCGGCCGTTGCCCCCGAGCGTCGTCTCGTTGCTGATCTTCTTGGAGGTCCGCGACGCGGTCTGGAAGAGGAGCTCGAGCGTGGACGACGTGACGCCGCCTTCGCGTGCTTCCTCGAGGGCGCGCTTGACCTGCCCGGCGATCTCCCGTTCGCCCACGACCATCGAGTCGAGGCCGGCGGCGACCTCGAAGAGGTGGGCGGCGACGTCGGGCCCGGTGCGGGTGGAGAACGCGCGGACGGCGACGTCCTCCGTGACGCCCGACGCGCTTGCCACGAGGCGGGCGACCTCCCGTGACGCGTGCTGGACGCCCCAGCCGTCGACGGGCGACTCGACGTCCAGGTACACCTCGAACCGGTTGCACGTCGAGACGACGACGGCACCGGTGATCGCTTCGCAGGTCGCGACGGCCGCACGCCCGACCGACCCGGCCCCGGTGGACAGGAGCTCGAGGGTGGACATGTCCAGCTCGTGGTGACTTGCAGTCATCGACAGGAGAACCACAGTGCTCCGATTCAATCACCGCGTCGGGCACAAGGCAGAATCGGTTCTTGTGACGTTCACCGCGCTTTCCGACAACCACCCTCTCGTCGACGGTCGGACGACGAATTCTCCGCTCGTGCGTGCATTGCGCGGCGAGCGCCCGGAGACCACTCCCGTGTGGTTCATGCGGCAGGCCGGGAGGTCGCTGCCCGAGTACCGCGAGCTGCGTCAGGGCGTCGGCATGCTGGACTCGTGCCTGCGCCCGGACATGGCGAGCGAGATCACGCTCCAGCCGGTGCGCCGGCACGGCGTGGACGCGGGGATCTTCTTCTCGGACATCGTGATCCCGCTCAAGCTCGCGGGGGTCGAGGTGGACATCGTCCCGGGGGTCGGCCCGGTCATGGGCCAGGCGTTCCGGACGCCCGACGACGTCGCGCGCCTCGTCGAGCACGAGCTCACCGCGGAGTCGCTCGCGCCCGTGACGGAAGCGGTCGCGCTCACGGTCGCGGCGCTCGGGTCGACGCCGCTCATCGGGTTCGCGGGGGCGCCGTTCACGCTCGCGGCGTACCTGGTCGAGGGGCGTCCGTCGCGCGACCATCTCGCGGCGCGCACGATGATGCACGCGGACCCTGAGTCGTGGGCGAGGCTCACGGCGTGGACGGCGCGGATCACGGGCGCGTTCCTGCGCGCGCAGGTCCTCGCGGGCGCCAGCGCGGCCCAGCTGTTCGACTCGTGGGCAGGCAGCCTGTCCCTGGAGGACTATCTAGCGGGCGCCAAGCCGGGCAGCACGGTCGCGTTGTCGCAGGTCAGCGACCTGGGTGTGCCGGCGATCCACTTCGGGACGGGCACGGGGCACCTGCTGGGTGCCATGCGCGACACCCTCACGGAGGCGGGCGTGACGCACCCGACCGTGGGTGTCGACTACCGCACGCCGCTCGACGAGGCCGCGGCCGTGCTCGGTGGCTACGTGCCGGTCCAGGGCAACATCGACCCTGCGCTGCTCGCGGCGCCGTGGCCCGTGCTCGAGGCGCACGTGCGCGACGTGCTGCGTCGCGGGGGTGCGGCTCCGGGGCATGTCGTGAACCTGGGCCACGGTGTGCCTCCCGAGACGGACCCGACTGTCCTGACCCGCGTGGTCGAGCTCGTCCATTCCGTCCGGAACGTGTCAGAACCTGTGTGACCTCGGTGCCACGCACGGTCTGACACACCCTCGCGGCGGGGGCACACTTGACGTGTGCACCCCGTTGCTGATGGGTCGTCCGGCCCTGCCTCCTCGTCCGACTCCACGTCCGACGCCTCGTCCCACGGCGCGTTCGGCGCCTCGTCCGACACCTCGTCCCACGGCTCGTTCGACGCCGTCGTCGTCGGCGCCGGCATCGCCGGTCTGACCGCCGCGCGCACGTTGCGCCGTCGCGGTCTGCGGGTCCTCGTCCTGGAGGCGGCCGACCGCCCGGGCGGGCCCGTGCACGGCGACAAGCTGGGCTCGACGGGGCTGTCCGTCGACGTGGGTGCCGAGTCGTTCGCGGCGCGCGGCTCCGCGGTGGGCGACCTGGTGAGCGACCTGGGGCTGATGGTCGTCGAGCCCGCCCCGGTCAGCGCGTGGGGCTATGCCGCGAGCCAGGCGTTCCCCCTGCCCAAGGCCGGGATCATGGGCATCCCGGCCCACCCGTTCGCGGCCGACGTGCGGCGCGCGGTCGGTTGGCCGGGCGCGCTGCGGGCCGGGCTGGACCGGGTCAAGCCGCGTCGCTGGGTCGACGAGGAGAACCTCGAGACGTTCGCGCGCTCGCGCCTGGGGCGTCGTGTCGCGGAGCGCCTGGTGGCGCCGGTCGCCGCGGGGGTGCACTCGGCGCCGCTCGAGCGGCTCGACGTCGACGCGGTCGCCCCGGGCCTGCGCGAGGCCTACGCCCGGGAGGGTTCGTTGACGCGCGCGGTCGCCGCGATGCGCGCGCAGGCACCGGCGGGCTCGGCGGTGCGCGGCATCGAGGGCGGCATGCACCGCCTGGTCGAGGAGCTCACGCTCGCCGTGACGAGCGACGGGCCCGACGGCGCCGCACCGGCCGGCAGCGCCGGTCCGGCCGGGGTGCTGCTCACGCGGCACGAGGTGGTGGACCTGGGCAGGTCTGCGGACGGGGGCTGGACCGTCCAGGTCGAGACCCCGGGTGGACCGGCGACGTTCCTGGCGCCGCGGCTGCTCGTGACCACTCCTGCGGTCGTGGACCTGGTGTCCCCGCTCGCGGGCCGGACGGCCGACCCTGTCCCGGACCCCGAGCCGGGTGCCGACATCCGGCTCGTGACCCTGCTGCTCGAGGCTCCCGCGCTCGACGCGGCCCCGCGCGGGAGCGGCCTGCTCGTCGCCCCGAAGCCGCGCACGTGGTCGACGCGCGACGAGAACCACCGGGCGGGCGCGCACGACCCGGTCCAGGCCAAGGCCCTGACCCACTCGACCGCGAAGTGGCCGTGGCTGGCCGCCCGGGTGACGGACGCCGTCGGGCCGGGGAACCACGTGGTGCGCCTGAGCTACGGGCGCATCGGGGAGACGGTCGAGCCGGCGCTCGACCAGGTGGTCCGTGACGCGTCGGTGCTGCTGGGCGTGGACCTGGAGGGCAGGGTGCGCGAGCACCTGTCGACGCGGTGGAACGGGTCGCTCCCGCCGCCCACGCCGGTGTACCGGCGCGAGGTCGCGGCGTTCGTGGGGCGGGTGTCGCACGTCGACGGCCTGGGTGTCACGGGCGGGTGGATCGCGGGCACGGGGCTCGCGGCGATCGTGGGGCATGCGCAGGAGTCCGCCGAGCAGCTCTGACGCATTTCTCGCGTCGGCGACAATTCCCGACGTGCTGACAATTCGTCTCTTCGTCCTGACTTCATGTCAGGTCGATGTCACTCGGTGGACAATTCCCCGGAATTCCGCACCGGACGGGTGAGCGCGCATTTCGACATCACCGCCGGGCAGAGGACACTGGAAGCGTGAGCATTCGTGTCGGAACCCGTGGCAGCGCCCTCGCGACGACCCAGACGGGTCTCGTCGCGAGGCGCATCGAGACCCTGACCGGACAGCCGGTCGAGATCGTGCGCATCCGCACCGAGGGCGACGTCCGCACCGGCTCGCTCGCCCAGATGGGCGGCACCGGGGTGTTCGTGACCGCTCTCCGTGAAGCCCTGCTCGACGGCCGCTGCGACGTCGCCGTCCACTCGCTCAAGGACCTCCCGACCGGCGCGGCCGAGGGCCTGACCCTCGTGACGCCCGAGCGGGAGAACCCGCGCGACGTCCTGTGCGCACGCAACGGCTGGACCCTGGAGACCCTGCCGCGCGGCGCGAAGGTCGGCACGGGGTCTCCCCGCCGCGCGGCCCAGCTCCTCGCCGTCCGCCCCGACCTCGACGTGCTCGACATCCGCGGGAACGTCGACACGCGCCTCGCCCGGGCGCTCGGCCCCGACGCCGACCTCGACGCGGTCGTCCTCGCCTACGCGGGGCTCTCGCGCCTCGGCCGCCTCGACACGGTCTCCGAGGTCATCGACGTGCGAGTCATGGCTCCCGCCCCCGGTCAGGGGGCGCTGGGCGTCGAGGTCCGTACGGCGGACCTCTCGCCGCTGTCCTCGTTCGACCTCCGGCCCGACGGCGCCACGGACCGCCCGCTCGACCTCGCCGACGTCGTCGCGGGCCTCGACCACCTCCCGACCCGCCTCGCGGTCCTCGCCGAGCGCGCGCTCCTCGCGCGCCTCGAAGCAGGCTGCGCGGCACCCGTCGGAGCGCACGCCGTGGTCGAGGACGACGAGATCCGGCTCTCCGCCCTCGTCGCCCGGCTCGACGGCGGACAGGTCCTCACGCACTCGGCACGGGTCGTGCTGCCGACGCGCGGGGCTGCTGCGGGCAAGACCGGGGCCTCCGGCTCGACCGGCGTCGCCCGCGACCACGCGGTCGACGCGGTCGACGCCCTGGCCCGTGGCCTGGGCGTGCAGGTCGCCGATGCGCTCCTGGCCGGCGGTGCTGCCGAGCTCGCACCGCTGCGCGCGGCAGGACCCGGGACATCCACCGCCTCGTTGTGGGCCCCGGGCACCGCACCGACCGGCCGCACCGAGGACGCGCACGGCTCGTCCGGCCGGGAGGACGCGCACGGCCAGGCCGCCGACCCGGAGAACCCCGACGACCGGTCCACGGTCGGCGGTACCGACGCCCCCGTGGGCCCGGAGCAGCGCTGATGCCGGGACGCCTGCGCGACCCCCAGCGCGGACGCGACCTGCCACCGGCGCGCCCGGCCACGGCCGCCCCGGACAGCACCTCCGAGGCCTCCGCCCGGCCGACCGCGGCGAGCGACGCCGTCGGGCAGGACGGCGCGCGCGTCGCCCACGCCGGGCTCGCCGACGACGCCGGGCCGCTGGCCCGGACCACCGTCCTCCTCCCGCGCTCCCCCGAGCGCGCCGCCCCCCTCGCGGCGCGGCTGCGCGCCCAGGGCGCGACCGTGCTCGTGAGCCCCGCGATCGAACGCGCGCCCATCGAGGACACCGCCGCGATGGACGCCGCCGTGGCGGACCTCGCGAGCTTCGCGTGGGTCGTGGTCACGAGCGTCAACGCGATCGACGAGCTGACGGCGAGCGCCGCACGCCGGGGGCTCTCGCTCGCCGACCTGTCGGGACGGACGGGGAGCGGGGCACACGCTGGTCCTGGCACGAGGTGGGCGGCCGTCGGCCCGGCGACACGTCGCGCGCTGGAGGCCGCGGGCATCCAGGTTGACCTCGAAGCGGGCGTGAACTCGGCGCGCGGGCTGCTCGCGGCGTTCGACGCGCTCGCCGAGGCCCCCGAGCACGCCTCGCCGACCGACGGGTCCACCCGCGCGACGCCGCGTGTCCTCGTCCCGCAGGGAGACCTCGCGAAGCCCACCATGGCCGACGGCCTGCGCGACCGCGGCTGGGCACCGCACGTCGTGACCGCGTACCGGACCGTCTCGTACCCGCTCTCCCCCGAGGTCGTGGACGCGTGGCGCGCGGGCGAGGTCGACGTGGTCGTGCTGACCTCGGGGAGCGTCGCGCGCGAGGTCGCGGCCCAGCTCGGCGCGGACCCGCACGTCGCGGGCGTCGCGATCGGCGAGCCGACGACGGAGGCTGCGCACGCCGTCGGGCTGCGGATCGACGCGGTCGCCGAGAAGGCGACCGACGACGCCCTGGCCGAGGCGGTGCTGCGCGTCGCCGCGACCTCGCCCGCACCACCCGGCCCGGGCCGTGCTCGTACTGACCGCGAATCCCCGACAGAAGGCAGGAACCTCCCGTGATCCGTCCCCGCCGCCTGCGATCGACCCCGCAGATGCGCCGGCTCGTCGCCGAGACCCGGCTGCACGCCGCCGACCTCGTGCTCCCCCTGTTCGTCAAGGAGGGCCTGACCGAGCCCAGGCCGCTCGGTTCCATGCCGGGCATCGTGCAGCACACCGAGGAGAGCCTCGCGGCCGCCGTCGCGCAGGCGACCGCAGCCGGGATCGGGGGCGTCATGCTGTTCGGCATCCCCGCGCACCGCGACGCGACCGGCTCGCAGGCCGACGCCCCCGACGGCATCCTCAACCGCGCGATCCGCATCGCACGGGACGCATCCCGCGACGCCGCTGCCGGCACGGGCCGCCCCGCCCTCGTCGTCATGGCCGACCTGTGCCTCGACGAGTTCACCGACCACGGCCACTGCGGGGTCCTGACCGCCGGCCCGGACGGCGACCTGGTCGTCGACAACGACGAGACCCTCGTCCGCTACGCCTCGATGGCCCTGACCCAGGCCGAGGCGGGCGCGGAGGTCGTGGCGCCGTCGGGCATGATGGACGGCCAGGTCGCCGTGATCCGCGAGGCCCTCGACGACGCCGGGCACACGGGAGTGAGCATCCTGGCGTACAGCGCCAAGTACGCGAGCGCGTTCTACGGTCCGTTCCGCGAGGCCGTCGACTCGACCCTCCAGGGCGACCGTCGCACCTACCAGATGGACTCCGCGAACTTCCGCGAGGGCCTGCGCGAGGCGGACCTCGACCTGGCCGAGGGCGCCGACATGGTCATGGTCAAGCCCGCAGGCTCGTACCTCGACGTGCTCGCGGCCGTGGCCGAGCGCAGCGACGTGCCCGTGGCGGCCTACCAGGTCTCGGGCGAGTACGCGATGATCGAGGCGGCCGCCGCGAACGGCTGGATCGACCGGCGCGGCGCCGTCCTGGAGTCCGTGCTCGGCATCAAGCGCGCGGGCGCCGACATCGTCCTGACCTACTGGGCCCTCGAGATCGCAGAATGGATTCGGTGACACCGATGACCATCCACCCGACCGGTTCGCCGCTGCGCGCGACCACCCTCCACGACAACCACGAGGCGTTCGTGCGCGCCCAGGGCGCGATCCCGGGCGGCGTGAACTCGCCCGTGCGGGCCTACGGCTCGGTCGGCGGCGACCCGCGGTTCATCGCGAGCGCGCGCGGCGCGTACGTCACCGACGTGACGGGCCGCGAGTACGTCGACCTCGTGTGCTCGTGGGGCCCCGCGCTGCTCGGCCACGCGCACCCCGCGGTCGTCGCGGCCGTGCAGGACGCCGCGGCGCGCGGCCTGTCGTTCGGCGCCCCGACGCTGGGCGAGGTCGACCTCGCGGAGGAGGTCCGCCGTCGGGTCCCTGCCGCCGAGCGCGTGCGCCTCGTCTCGACGGGCACCGAGGCGACCATGACCGCGGTGCGCCTCGCGCGCGGCGTCACGGGCCGCAACCTGCTCGTGAAGTTCGCGGGCTGCTACCACGGGCACGTCGACGCGCTGCTCGCCGAGGCGGGCTCGGGTGTCGCGACGCTCGCGCTGCCCGGGTCGGCCGGCGTGACCGAGGCCAGCGCGGCCGAGACCCTGGTCCTGCCGTACAACGACCTCGAGGCCGTCGAGCGCGCGTTCACCGAGCGCGGCTCGGAGATCGCCGCGGTCATCACCGAGGCGGCCCCGGCGAACATGGGGATCGTGCCGCCCAGGCCGGGCTTCAACGAGGGCCTGCGCCGCATCACGGCCCAGCACGGTGCGCTGCTGATCCTCGACGAGGTCCTCACGGGCTTCCGCGTGGGGCCGAGCGGCTGGTGGGGCCTGGAGTCGGGTGCTGCCTCGGGCGCCGTCCCCGGGTACACGCCCGACCTGTTCACGTTCGGCAAGGTCGTCGGCGGCGGCATGCCCGTCGCCGCGCTGGGTGGTCCGGCCGCGATCATGGACCAGCTCGCGCCCCTCGGCCCGGTCTACCAGGCGGGCACGCTGTCAGGGAACCCGGTCGCGGTCGCGGCGGGCCTCGCGACGCTGCGTCTGGCCGACGACGCCGTGTACGCCCGCGTCGACCACGTCGCCCAGGTCGTGGGCGACGCCGCGAGCGCGGCGCTGGCCGCCGAAGGTGTCCCGCACGCCCTGCAGCGCTCGGGGAACCTGTTCTCGATCATGTTCGGCGACTTCGCCGCCGCGGCCGGGGTGCGCAGCTACGCCCAGGCCCAGGCGCAGGACGTGTTTCGGTACAAGGCGTTCTTCCACGCGATGCTCGACGCGGGGGTCAACCTGCCGCCGTCGGTCTTCGAGGCGTGGTTCGTGTCGTCCGCGCACGACGACGTCGCGGTCGAGCGCATCCTCGCGGCCCTGCCCGCGGGGGCCAGGGCCGCCGCGCGCGCCCAGCGCTAGGCCTCTGCTCGCCGCGCCACCGGAAGGGGGCACGGTGCCCGGCGGGGCGAGCTGCGCCGTCGGGCATCCCGTGCCCGACGGCGCCGCTCGCCTCACGCCCGACCGTGCCGTCGTGAACGGCTCGGCAGGCGGCTCCGGCGCGGTCAGTAGCTGATCTGCCCGACCTTCTTGCCCAGGCTGCGGATCTGGAAGCCGAACGCGATGAGCGCGACGCCCCAGACGAGGGCGACGACCGCGAGGATCCACACGATCGACACGACGCCCGCGCCCACGTTGAACAGGACCAGGACACCGAAGACGAGCGCGAGCAGACCCGCGAAGACGCCCCAGCCCCAGCCGCTGCCGGGGACCTTGCGGAGCTCGACGCTGGCGATGGTCTGGAAGAGACCGAGGATCACGGCCCACAGACCGATGATCCACACGAGGACCTCGGCGGTCTTGCCGGGCCACACGAGCAGCACGATGCCGACGGCGACGCTCACGAGCCCGATCGTGACCAGGGCCGCCGTGCCGCCCGTCCCTCGGCGGCGGATGCCCTCGACGATCTCGAACAGGCCGTCGACGAGCGTGAAGATCGCGACGATCCAGATGAAGACGACGGCCGTGATCTCTGGCCACACGAGCGCGACGATGCCGAAGAGGATCGCGACGACGCCGCGGACCACCGGCCAGTACCAGACCTGCTTGGCGGTGGTGGAGAAGGCTGTGAGGATGGGGTCCTGCGTGGTCATGGTGGGCTCCTGACGTCGTGTCGTGTCCCGCCAGGAACGCTGGAGCACCGTCCGTGCGGGCTGTTCGACTCTCATCGAACACCCGAAACGGCCGCATGTCGTGGCGAACCGCGCATTCGTCGCGGAGGGACCTTCGCCCCCTTGACAAAGAGATACCCCGCGGGGGTACCTTTGAGGGTTGGTACCCAGTAGGGGTATCCGAGCGAGCGATCACGGAGGCCCAGCATGAGCGACACGACCACCCAGCACCCGGTCGAGCCGGGTGCCGCCCCTGCCCACACCGGCCCCCACGGGTACGCCTCCGACAAGGAGGCCTACCTCAAGCGCATGCGCCGCATCGAGGGCCAGGTCCGCGGCATCGCCCGCATGATCGACGAGGACGTCTACTGCATCGACATCCTCACCCAGGTCTCCGCGGTGACCAAGGCCCTCCAGGCGGTGTCCATCGGACTCGTCGAGGACCACCTCGGCCACTGCGTCGTCGACGCCGCCCGGTCCTCCGAGGCCGAGGGCGCCGCCAAGGTCCGCGAGGCGTCCGACGCCATCGCCCGTCTCGTCCGCAGCTGACACCCCACCCCCCTCAAGGAGCACCATGAGCACCGTCACCACCCTCGGCGTCACCGGCATGACCTGTGGCAACTGCGTCTCGCACGTCACCAAGGACGTGGGCGCCGTCCCCGGAGTGGAGAACATCAGCGTCGACCTGAACGTCGGCGGCGCCTCCGAGGTCACCGTCTTCTCGGACGACCCCCTCGACGAGGCGGCGCTGCGCGAGGCCGTCGACGAGGCCGGCTACGAGGTCGTGAGCTACGAGGTCCAGCTCGACGCCCAGGCCGCCCAGTCGGCCGAGCAGGCCGCCGACCGCAAGGCGCACAACTGCGGCTGCGGCTGCGGCACGGACTCGGCAGCGGACGCCGCGCCCGCCCAGAAGACGTACGACCTCCAGGTCCCGCAGGCCTGACCCACCCCGCACCACCCCGGGGGTCGTCGGAACCAGCGAGGCCTGTGCGTCACGCTCGTTCCGACACCCCCTGCCCGACGACGGAGCGCCAGCCGGACACCCCGCCCGCGCTCCGCCGTCGCGCCCCCGAGGAGCACACATGACCACCCCCACCGACCTGACCGCCGACACACCCCTCGTCGAGGTCGACCTCGCGATCGAGGGCATGACCTGCGCCTCGTGCGTCGCGCGCGTCGAGAAGCGGCTCAACCGCGTCGACGGCGTCGAGGCGACCGTCAACCTGCCGCTCGAGAGCGCGCACGTCGTCCTGCCCGACGGGGTCACGGACGCCGAGCTCGTCGCCGCCGTCGAGAAGGCCGGGTACCAGGCGCGGGTCACGGGACGCCGCCGCGCAGTGGCGTCCACGGCTGCTGCGTCGACGGACGCCGCGTCGACGGACGCCGCGTCGGCGCCGTCGGCCGCCGCCGTGTCAGAACCGGCGAGCCCCCGGGCTCACGCCGGTCCTGACGAGCCGGCGGCTCCTGCCGACCCCGCGGTGGCGGGCGACCCGGCGACAGCCGGGGAAGCGGCCGAGGCCGAGGCCGCGGAGCCCGCATCCACCGACACCTCCGCGCCCACGCGCGACCGCGGCGCCGACCTCGGGCGCCGCCTCAAGGTCGCCGCCGTCCTCACGCTGCCGGTCGTGCTGCTGTCGATGGTCCCGGCCCTGCAGTTCCCGGGCTGGCAGTGGGTCGTCACGGCGCTCGCGCTGCCGGTCGTGACGTGGGGCGCCTGGCCGTTCCACACCGCCGCGTTCCGCGCGGCCCGCCACGGCGCGTCGACCATGGACACCCTCGTGTCGATCGGCGTGATCGCCGCGACCCTGTGGTCGCTGTGGGCGCTGCTGCTGGGCGGTGCGGGCGAGATCGGGATGCGCATGTCGGTGTCGCTGCTGCCCTCGCGCGCGCACGGCTCGATGCCCGAGCTCTACTTCGAGGTCGCGGCCGTCGTCACGACGTTCCTCCTCGCGGGCCGCTGGTCCGAGCACCGCTCGCGCCGCAAGGCGGGCGACGCGCTGCGCTCGCTCCTCGCGATGGGCGCCAAGGACGCCGAGCGCGTCACGACCGGCCCCGACGGTCAGCGCGTGACCGAGCGCGTCCCCGCCTCGGCCCTGCGCGAGGGCGACCTGTTCACGGTCCGCCCGGGCGAGAAGGTCGCGACGGACGGCGTCGTGGTCGAGGGCAGCTCCGCCGTCGACACCTCGCTCCTGACGGGCGAGCCCGTCCCGGTCGACGTGACGCCGGGCGACGACGTCACCGGCGCGACCGTCAACACCTCGGGCCACCTGCTCGTGCGTGCGACGCGCGTGGGCGAGGAGACGACGCTCGCGCAGGTCGGGCGCCTCGTGAGCCAGGCGCAGACGGGCAAGGCTCCCGTGCAGCGCCTCGCGGACCGGATCTCGGCGGTGTTCGTGCCGATCGTGCTGGTCCTGGCCGTGCTCACGCTGGGCGGCTGGCTGCTCGCTGGTGCGAGCACGCAGTTCGCGTTCACGGCGGCCGTGGCCGTGCTGATCATCGCGTGCCCGTGCGCGCTGGGGCTCGCGACGCCGACCGCCCTGCTCGTCGGCACGGGACGCGGCGCCCAGCTCGGCATCCTCATCAAGGGCCCCGAGGTCCTGGAGTCCACGCGCCGGGTCGACACGATCGTCCTCGACAAGACCGGCACCGTCACGCAGGGCCGCATGGCCCTGGAGCGCGTGGTCACGCGCGAGGCCGCGCTGGACCTGACGTCACCGACGCACGGGCCCGACGGCGCCGCGCACCACGCCCTGCGTCTCGCCGGTGCGGTGGAGGGACTGAGCGAGCACCCCATCGCGCAGGCGATCGCGGCGGCCGCGACGCAGCTCTCCGGGGCGGACGCGCCAGAACCAGCGAGCACCGCGGGTCACGCTCGTCCTGACGACCCGGTTGCGGGAGGCGTCGAGACCGGCGCCGACGGCGTCGTCATCGGCTCCGCGCAGGTCTTCGACTTCGTGAGCTCTCCCGGCGGCGGGGTCAGCGGCCTGGTCCGCACCGCGCACTCGGGGCTCTCCCCCGACGGTGCCCTCAACGCGCAGCGGGTCCTGGTCGGGCGACCGACGTGGCTCGCCGAGCAGGGTGTCTCGTTCGACGTGTCGGGCGACTCCACGAGCGGGACCGACCTGCGCCGCGCGTTCGACGAGGCCGAGGCCACGGGCGCGACCGCCGTCGTCGTCGCCTGGAACGGCACGGCCCAGGGCGTCCTCGTCCTGCGCGACCCCGTCAAGGAGACCTCGGCCCAGGCCGTGACCGAGCTTCGCGCGCTCGGGCTGCGCCCCCTGCTCCTCACGGGCGACAACGCGGGCGCCGCTCGCGTCGCGGCCCGGCAGGTCGGCATCGCGGACGAGGACGTGATCGCGCAGGTCCTGCCGCAGGACAAGGTCGACGTCGTCGCTCGCCTGCGCGCCGAGGGTCGCGTCGTGGCGATGGTCGGGGACGGCGTGAACGACGCCGCCGCCCTCGCCGGGGCCGACCTCGGACTGGCCATGGGCACGGGCACGGACGTCGCGATCGAGGCGAGCGACATCACCCTGGTCCGCGGCGACCTGCGCTCGACCGCGACGGCGATCCGGCTCTCGCGCCAGACGCTGCGCGTCATCAAGCAGAACCTGTTCTGGGCGTTCGCCTACAACGTGGCCGCGATCCCGCTCGCCGCCGCCGGGCTGCTCAACCCGATGATCGCGGGGGCGGCGATGGCCATGAGCTCGGTCCTGGTCGTCGGCAACTCGCTGCGCCTGCGCCGGGCGGGCTGAACCCGAGGTTCCGCGCTGTCGAGAACGAGGTTGAGGTCGTCATCGT
Source organism: Oerskovia sp. NPDC057915 (assembly GCF_042887685.1). NCBI lineage: Bacteria > Bacillati > Actinomycetota > Actinomycetes > Micrococcales > Cellulomonadaceae > Oerskovia > Oerskovia sp. NPDC057915. The sequence goes on from NZ_JBHVOS010000018.1 coordinate 106,760, forward strand.
CACGATGACGACCTCAACCTCGTTCTCGGCACCGGAGAGGGAAGGCGGAGGGTCCGGGCGTCAGGACCGCGACGCCCAACCGACCAGGATCGTCACGACCGCCCCCACCATGAAGACCGCCGTGCAGGACCCGCCGACGATCCGGGCGACGCGCATCGCCGGAGGTGTCGGCCCCTCCCCCGGGTCCAGGAGTCCCAGACGGGCAGGACCGGCGAAGGACGGACGGACGGGGACGTGGAACTGGCGGACGTCGTGGTCGGTCAGGGCCGGAGGGGGCTCGTGCGCCAGGGCCGCAGCCGTCCGCCGTTCCCTCAGCCGACCGACCTGCAGGGTGTAGAAGGCCAGGACCCCGTACTGGCTCAGGTAGAACAGGCCGAGGGCCAGGACCGTCACACCGAGGCAGACCGTCACCACCGACTGCGCGGACCAGAGCACGGCAGCGCCCACGACCGTGACGACCGACCCGAGCAGCAGCCACAGCGGCAGCGTCGCCCAGCTGCGCGAGTGATCCGTCGTGTACCGCGAGGCCGGGCTCGTCGGCCGGCTCGTGTCAGCGAGCTGGTCGGCCAGGCTCGGCTTCTCGTCCTCCCACCACGCCACGGGAACCACCTCTCGTCGTGGCAGTCCGTCGACCACCGCCTGGGAACCCTAGTAGTCGTGCCCCCGAAGGCTCAACGGGGAGAACTGCCCACCGGTTGACACCGGAGATCCCTCGCCCGGTCTGCGGTCGCTCACGCTGGCGAGCACGAGGTTCCGCGCAGTCGAGCACGAGGTTGCGGTCGCAATCCACCGGATAACGACCGCAACCTCGTGCTCGGCACCGAGAGCCCCGGGGGCGTCACCGCACGAGCGGTCACGCTGCGGGTGGTCACTCTGCGGGTGGCCGCCCTGGACGACGTGGCGGGCGAACGTCGCGTGGCAGCCGGCCTTCGGCGTCGAGGGCCCGGCGCAGCACCATGTCGATCTGCGCGTTGACGCTCCGCAGCTCGTCCGACGCCCAGCGCGCGAGCGCGTCGTGCACCGCAGGGTCGAGCCGTAGCAGGACCTGCTTCCGCTCGGTCCGGGGACGGCGCGGGGCACCCTCGCGCCCGGCGTCCGCGCCGCCGTCGGGCCCACCCACACCCGGCGCACCCTCGCGCCCGACCGCCGCTCCGCCGTCGGGCCCACCCACACCCGGCGCACCCTCGCGCCCGACCGCCGCTCCGCCGTCGGGCCCCTGAGCGCCCTCACCCGGCGACCCGCCGGGGGCGGGCGCCGGGACCTCGGGGGTCACGAGTAGAGCGACCCGGCGTTGACGACGGGGGTCGCGCGGCTGTCGCTGCACAGCACGACGAGGAGGTTCGACACCATGGCGGCGCGGCGCTCGTCGTCGAGCGTGACGATCGACTCGGCCTCGAGGCGCTGGAGGGCGTCCTCGACCATCGACACGGCGCCCTCGACGATCCTCGACCGGGCCGCGATGATCGCCCCGGCCTGCTGGCGCTGGAGCATGGCCTGCGCGATCTCGGGCGCGTACGCGAGGTTGGAGATGCGGGCCTCGATGACCTCGACGCCCGCCACGACGACGCGTGCGGCGACCTCCGTGGCGATCTCCGCCGACACGACCTCCGTCGCGCCGCGCAGCGACTGCTCGCCGGCCTCGGCGTCGTCGTACGGGTGGGACATGGCCACGTGGCGCAGCGCCGACTCGGCCTGGACGCGGACGAAGTCGGTGTAGTCCTCGACGGCGAAGCTCGCCTTCGCGGTGTCGGCCACCTGCCACACGACGATCGCGGCGATGTTGATCGGGTTGCCGTCGGCGTCGTTGACCTTGAGCTCGCTCGTCTCGAAGTTGCGGACGCGGACGGACACGCGCTTGCGCGTCGAGAGCGGCACGGTGGCGACGAGCCCGGTGCGGCGGATCGTCCCGAGGTACCGGCCGAAGAACTGGACGACGAGCGTCTGCCCCGGGTTGATGACCTTGACGGCGGTGAGCGCGAGGATGCCGAGCACGATCGCGACCACGCCGAGCAGGGTGCCGACCGGGGTGCTGGTCATGAACAGGGGGACCGACCCGCCGAGGAGGACGAGGACGAGGAGGATCGCGAGACCACCTCCACCGGCGCCGAGCGACCACGCGGGCTGCTCGGTCACGTCGACGCGCGTCCCGTCGTGCCCGACGGGCCGGCCGATCGGCTCGCCGCCCACGGACTCCTGCGGGGGGACGGTGGTGTCGCTCATGAGGTGTTCCTCTCGTCGCTCACGGGTGCCGGACGCCCCGCATTTAGCAAAGTGATATCACATTAGCGACGGCGGACGGAAGCCGGGGCCGCAGCGCCGACGGTGCCGAACATGCGGTTGCCGCTGCCCGAGCATGCGGTTGGCGTCGCGAATCCGCCGGATCCGGACGACAAC
>NZ_JBHVOS010000019.1:0-15273 GCF_042887685.1 Oerskovia sp. NPDC057915
GCGTCGGCGCGCCCGCGCGGGCCCTGCTCCGCGGGGGGGGGCCCCCCCCCCCCCACGGGTCTACCTCGGCGAGAAGGCTCAGAGGCCGAGGCGCTCCTTGACCTGGACGAGCGACGGGTTGGTCGCCGCGGTGCCGTCCGGGAAGACCACGGTCGGGACGGTCTGGTTGCCGCCGTTGACCTGCTCGACGTACGCGGCGCTCTCCGGGTGCTCCTCGATGTTGACCTCGGTGTACCCGATGCCCGCCGAGTCGAGCTGGGTCTTCAGGCGACGGCAGTAGCCGCACCAGGTCGTCGAGTACATGACGATCGATCCGGCGTCGGGGGTGGTCGGGGCCGTGGCCATCGGTGCTCCTTCGTTCGCGGGGCCCGGCCGTGCGCGCGGGCCGGCAGGCCGGGGTGCGAGACCCGGGGTGCTGCCGTCGTGGCCAACGCCCGCGCGTGGCGGGTTGTTCCCGGGGCCCGTCCGGCACGTCGCACCGAGCACCCGGTCCTGTGGAGGGTGGCGCCCCGTGTCGGCGGGGGCTGAGAGAATCGTCGGGATGCCGAACGAGTCAGCGGACCAGATCCTCGAAGCCCTCGACCCCGACCAGCGTGACGTCGCCCTCGCGCTGCACGGGCCCGTCTGCGTGCTCGCGGGCGCGGGCACGGGCAAGACCCGAGCCATCACGCACCGCATCGCGTACGGGGTCCGGACGGGGGTGTACACGCCCACGAGCGTCCTGGCCGTGACGTTCACGGCCCGCGCGGCGGGCGAGATGCGCACGCGGTTGCGTGAGCTCGGCGCCACGGGCGTGCAGGCCCGGACGTTCCACGCGGCGGCCCTGCGCCAGCTCAGCTACTTCTGGCCCAAGGTCGTGGGCGGTGCGCCGCCACGCATCCTCGAGTACAAGGCTCCCGTCGTCGGCGAGGCCGCCCGGCGGCTGGGGCTCGGCGTGGACCGGATCGCCGTCCGCGACCTGTCCTCCGAGGTCGAGTGGTCCAAGGTCTCGCTCGTGACGGCCGACGACTACGTGAAGGCGTGCGCGGCGATCGACCGGCCGGCGCCTGCGGGCTACGACCACCAGACCGTCGCACGGCTCATCGCGTCCTACGAGGAGGTCAAGACCGAACGCTCGGTCATCGACTTCGAGGACGTCCTGCTCATGCTCGGCGACATGCTCTCGTCGCAGGGCGCCATGGCCGACGAGGTGCGCCGCCAGTACCGCCACTTCGTGGTCGACGAGTACCAGGACGTGTCGCCGCTCCAGCAGTTCGTGCTCGACCAGTGGCTGGGCGGGCGCAAGGAGCTGTGCGTGGTGGGCGACCCGTCGCAGACCATCTACTCGTTCACGGGCGCCACACCCCACCACCTGCTCACGTTCCCGAAGAAGTACCCCGGCGCCCAGGTCGTCAGGCTCGTCCGCGACTACCGGTCCACGCCCCAGGTCGTGACGCTCGCGAACCAGCTCCTGGCACGAGCGGGGCGTCGCGGGGGAGCGCACCAGGCGCTCGAGCTCGTCGCCCAGCGGCCGTCCGGGCCACCGGTCGCGTACGTCGCGTACGACGACGACGAGGCCGAGGCCAAGGGCATCGCCGCGCAGATCGGCCGGCTCCTGGCCGCGGGGACGCGCGCGAGCGAGATCGCGATCCTCTACCGCACCAACGCCCAGTCGGAGGGTTTCGAGCAGGCGCTCGCCGACGCGGGGATCGCCTACCTCGTGCGGGGCGGCGAGCGCTTCTTCCAGCGCAAGGAGGTCCGTGACGCGATCGTGCTGCTGCGTGGGGCGGCCCGGTCCGCGGACCCGCAGGTCCCCATGCCGGAGACGGTCCGTGACGTGCTGATCACGGCGGGCTGGGCGAACGAGCCGCCGTCGGCGCGTGGTGCCGCGCGCGAGCGGTGGGAGTCCATGCAGGCCCTGGTCGCCCTGGCCGACGACGTCGCGCGCGTCGCGCCGCAGGACGCGCCTCCCACGGTGGTCTCGTTCGTCGCGGAGCTCGACGAGCGTGCCTCGGCCCAGCACGCGCCCACGGTCGAGGGGGTCACGCTCGCGTCGCTGCACGCGGCCAAGGGCCTGGAGTGGGACGCGGTCTTCCTCGCCGGGATGAGCGAGGGCCTCATGCCGATCTCGCTCGCGGAGACGGACGAGGCGGTCGCCGAGGAGCGCCGCCTGCTGTACGTGGGCATCACGAGGGCGCGTGAGCACCTGCAGGTGTCGTTCGGGCGCTCGCGCAACCCCGGTGGGCGTGCGTCGCGTCGTCGCACGCGCTTCCTCGACGGCCTGTGGCCCGACGACGAGCAGTCGCGTGCTCCGCGTCGTAGCCGTGCGAACCAGAACAAGGTCCATCTCACGGGCGAGTACGACCAGGCGCTGTTCGAGCAGCTGCGCGAGTGGCGGTTGTCGGTCGCGCAGGAGACGGACAAGCCGGCGTTCACGATCCTGGTCGACGGCACGCTCGCGGCGATCGCGGAGACCCGGCCGGCCTCGGTGCCGGACCTGGCGAGGATCAACGGGATCGGGCCGGCCAAGATCGAGAAGTACGGCGCGACGCTGCTGGACATCGTTGCGCGCTCCGAGGGCTGATTCCGGCGTGATCACGGGCTTCTTCGGGGCAGGAGAAAACTCGTCGAAAGAAGTTCGTTAAATAAGTTGTGCGTCCTTCCGAGGGCGGCATATGGTTCAGGAGTCCTTGTAGGAGAGACGCGCGCCGAGAGGCGGGCGTTCGACGGAGATGGGAGGTGGGCTTGGTGAAGCAGATCCTGACGGCGAGCCCGACACACGTGTCGGCCGATCCGATCAACCGCGCACGGCGCGGCGGATCCCTCGTCATCCGCCCCGTTCCCGACTCCGCACTGAGGACGTCGTCGGTCTAGTCACCGACGCACCCTTCTCAGGCCGCGGAGTCCACCTGGACCCGCGGCCTTCGTGTTTCTCCGAATGCGATCGTCTTCCCCGGTCAGCCGTCCACCATCCCCGGACGCCACGACCACCTGCGGGTCCTGTGACAAAGAAGTTCACACGCAGATCAGGACATCACTGGAGGACATCGTGCGGCTCACCGCGCTGCTCGACAACATCACTGCCCAGGGCGGATCCGGCCCCTGGACACCCCACCAACCCCTCACCACCCCTCTCGGTTCCTCGGACGCGGCCGAGTTCGACCGGCTCCTCGCCGGTCTGCTGCCCTGCCGCACGAACGACCCCGAGCTCTGGTTCGCCGAGCAGTCGACGCAGGTCGAGCAGGCCAAGGCCCTGTGCCAGGCCTGCCCGCTCGTCGCCGGTTGCCTGGCGGGCGCGATCGAGCGCCAGGAGCCCTGGGGAGTCTGGGGCGGCGAGGTCTTCGTCGACGGAGCCGTCGTCGCCCGCAAGCGTGGGCGTGGCCGGCCGAGCAAGGCCGAGGTCCTCGCCCGCCAGGCGGAGGAGGCGGCTCGGGCCGCCGCCCGTGAGTCGGAGGACTCCGTCTCCGCGTCATCGGCGGCCTGACGTGGCTGCCGCGACCGTCAGGTCCGAGCACCCGCACCGCGGGTGGCTCACCACCTCGCGCAACCTCGGCACGGCATCGGGAACGGCGATCTCGATGCAGGCCGTGGTTGCGCGGGGTGTCAGCCCGTCGAGGTGCGCGAGCACCTGGCTCGCGGCGATCGCCGCGCCGACGGCCGCCAGCGTGGTCTCCTCGACGTCGAGGACCTCCCGCTGAGGATCCCGTAGCTGGTCCGCGAGCTGCGGCCACTGCGGGTCGAGGTCGGCGCGATGCCCCTCGACGCACCGGACGCACGGCGTCCTTCCCGGTCGGACGAACGGTCCGACCACCACGTCCGCCTCCTGCACCACGACGGGCAGGTGCGAGGTCCCGTCGCCCGTGAGCCGCCCGTACCTCTCGGGGCGCAGCACGCGGTGCTCGACCACGACCGCGACGTCCGGGCGCGTCTCGGACGGAGACACCCACCGCGAGGCCGCGACCTGACGGCTGCGGATCTCTGGCGCGACGTCGGTCAGGACACGACCTGCCGCGTCTCCTCGCGTCCGCCCCACGTCCCGTGCCCGGTAGCCGCCGAGCCCGACGTCGGTCGCCTGGACCGGTGCGGCGTCGTCGAGCAGGAGCGTGCCCACGCCCGCCGTGGCGAGCACGACCGCGATCCCGAGCCCCAGCCTCCCCAGCCCGGCCACACCGACCGTGGCCTGCGCGCGGCGGGCCATCGTCGCCAGGCCGCTCCCGTCTGGACGCAGCAGCGCGAGGGTCGGGGTGTCGGCCCGGCCGTGCGCGGGCGCCACGACTTCGCGGAGGCTCCCGTCGGGTGGCCCGACGACGAGCAGCGCCTCGTGCAGGTGGCGCACGATCGCACGCTGGCGCTCGGGTGTGACGTCGTACCGGCCCGTCGGTGCGTGCAGGAGGGCCCGCCCGGACCGGTGATGCTCGAGGAGCCAGGCGGTCTCGTGGTCTTCGAGGCCGCTGAGGAGCACGCTCCACCGCTCGTCGGTGCCGTACTGGAGCACCCCGTGGTCCCGGCGGAGCACGACCGTCCCTGGCCGGAGGCGCACGGGGAAGAGGGCGTCGTCGTCCATGGGTTCTCCTCGGCTGGTACGGGACCTGCCGGACCAGTCTGGCGACCTGAGAGCGCGGACCGGGGTTCTCCACAGGTCGGTCCTCCTCGCCAAGACTTGACCAGTTCTCGACGATTCCGCGCACGCGAGCGGGGGAAGCGTCGGCGTGGTCTATGGCATATGTCACGCGGACCCACTACGGTCTGTGCCGTGGCCTACGAAGCCGAGCCGGGCGCCGCGAAGAGCGCCGAGACGTACGTCGAGGTACGCCGGAGCCGTCGACGCAAGAGCACGGTCAGCGCCTACCGCGACGGGGACCGCACGATCGTGTCCATCCCCGCGCGCTTCACGCGCGCCCAGGAACGCGAGTGGGTGCAGCGCATGCTGGACCGGCTCGCGGACAAGGAACGGCGTCGCAGGCCCTCCGACGACGAGCTCGTGGCCCGTGCGGCCGAGCTGTCCGCCAAGTACCTCGACGGCAGGGCGCACCCCACGAGCGTGCGCTGGTCGAGCAACCAGGGACGCCGCTGGGGGTCGTGCACCCTGATCGACGGCAGCATCCGCATCTCGACACGGGTCCAGGGCATGCCCGAGTGGGTGCTCGACTACGTGCTGCTGCACGAGCTCGCCCACCTGCTGCACGCCGGGCACGGGCCGGGGTTCTGGGCGCTGCTCGATGCCTACCCGCGGACGGAGCGGGCCAAGGGATTCCTCGAAGGGGTCTCGTTCAGCCGTGACGGCGGGCCGCCCGAGGGTCCCGAGGTGCCCGACGACGTCGAGAGCCCGCCGCCTCACGTCGAGATCGAGGCTCACCCGGCGCTGCCGCGCGCCGCGACGGGCACGGCCGGCACACCCGAGGACCCCCCGAGGCCGACGCCCGACCGGCACGCGGTGCCGGCCAGGCGGGTCGTGCAGGGACCTGAGAGGGAGCCCGCCCGCTAGCCGCGAACGGACCGTCCTCGTGCGCGCGGACCGTGCTCGTGCGCGGGCGGACCGTCAGCCGCGGGGCGTGCCGTCGGGCTCGTCCTCGGTGTCGTCCGTCGGTCCGGCCGTGCCCTCGGGGCCCGGAGAGCCCTTCGAGTCCTCGGCCTCGCTGAAGATGTCGGCGAGCGCCTTGTCGAGGTCGCTCTGCTCCTCCTGCACCTCGGTGCGCCGCGTCTGGTAGCCGGCCGGGTCGTCGAGGTCGAGCGGGCTGGGCAGCAGGTCCGGGTGGTCCCACACCCCGTCGCGGGCGTCGGCCCCGCCCTGTGCCGCGATGAGCGCCCACAGCGTCGCGGCGTCGCGCGACCGGCGAGGACGCAGCTCCAGGCCCACCAGCGTCGAGAAGATCTGCTCGGCGGGGCCGCCGGCCGCGCGCCGCCGCCGGAGCATCTCCCGCAGCGGGACCGCGTGCGGGAGGTGGGGGAGCGCCGCCTGCGCGCTGACCTCGTCGACCCACCCCTCGACCAGGGCGAGCGCGGTCTCCAGGCGCAGCAGGGTGGCCTTCTGCTCGTCCGTGTTCTGCAGGCCGAACACGCCGCCGGACAGCGCGCGCTGGAGCGCACCGGTGTCCGTGACGTCGATGTCGGAGAGCTGCGACTCGAGCGCGTCCAGGTCGATCGTGATGCCGCGGGCGTACGCCTCGACGAGCCCGAGCAGGTGCGCGCGGAGCCAGCTCACGTGCGTGAAGAGCCGGGCGTGCGCCGCCTCGCGCAGGGCGAGGAAGAGGCGGACCTCCTCGACGGGGGCGTCGAGGCCCTCGGCGAACGCCGCGACGTTGGTGGGCAGGAGGGCCGTCGCGGGCTCGTCGAGCAGCGGGAGCCCGATGTCGGTGACGCCGAAGACCTCGCGGGACATGGTCCCCGTGGCCTGGCCGATCTGCATGCCGAACACGGCGGAGCCGAGGCGGCGCATCATCTGTGCGGGGTCGAAGTCCATCCCGAGCGCCCCCGCCGGGAGCCCGGGGAGGCCCAGACCGGCGTCGGGACCGTCACCCCCGCCGGGGAGCTGGTCGCGCAGCACGGTCGACAGCGCGTCCGCGACCGAGGAGGCCACGGGGGCCGCGAGCGCGTTCCAGGCGGGGAGGGTCTTCTCGACCCACTCGGACCGGCTCCAGGCGTAGCGCTTGCCGCCGGCGGGCGGCAGGTCCGTGACGGCGTCGAGCCACAGCTCCGCGACCGACAGGGCCTCGGTCGCCGAGCGGACCTGCGCGGGCGTCAGCGACGGGTCGCCCTCGGCGACGGCGACCTGGCGGGCGATGTCGTGCGCGACGTCCGTGTTGACCGGGCCGTTGCCGGAGCTCGCGAGGAGCCGCTGCACCTGCGCGAGGACGTGCTTCATGGTGGCGGGATCGTTGCTGAGGCCGCTTCCTGCGGCCAGGGCGGCCGGGTCGAGGCCGCGGGCGCGCAGCTCGCGCAGGGCCTCGTCGGCGTCCGCGCCGAACATGGAGCGCAGGAGCTCTTCCCACTGCGCGTCGGGCTGGTCGCCCGCGCCGGAGGCGAACTCGTCGGGCGGTTGGCTGCTCATCGGGGTCTCCTCGGGATAGCGTCAGGAATCACCGTAACCACATTCGAGGACGGACGAGGGGGGTCGAGGCATGTCGGAGGGCCCGGTTCGCTCACGGCGCAGCGCCGACGACGCTCCGGTCGCGGACGTCCACGACCAGCCGGAACCCCGAGGGGACGGCGCGGCCGTCGAGACCGTCGTGGTGGGCGAGGGCCGCGTCGCGGCGCTCCTGCGCGCCGCGCTCGGGGGACGTGGGCCGGAGAACGCGCCGGCGGAGCCCAACGACCTCTCGGCGCCGTGGATCGAGGGTGCACGGACGCTCGTGGTCGTGGCGCCCGCGGGGGAGTTCGGCGTGAGGGTCGTCAAGGGCGGGACGAGACGCACGCACCTGGTCGAGCAGGCGGCGCGCGTGGCACGGGTCGCCGCGAGGCACGGGATCGAGCAGGTCGTCGCCGTCACGTCGGCGACCGTGCACGGCGCGAGCGCCGACCGCCCGGTCATCGAGGACGGCGACCCCGTCTCGCCCGACGCGGCGGGCTTCGTCGCGGACCTGGTGGCGTTCGAGGAGGCCCTGGTCGAGGAGCTCGCTGCCGCGTCGGTCGGGTCCTCGCCGCGCCCCTCGGACGCGGACGCGCCCGAGGGCTCGCGGCCGGCGGGGTCGGCGGTCCGCCTGGCGGTCCTGCGCCCAGCGATGATCGTCGGCCCGGGCGTCGACACGATCCTGACGCGGCACTTCGAAGCCCCGCGGCTCCTGACCGTCAAGGGCAGCGACCGGCCCTGGCAGCTCCTGCACACGGACGACCTGGCCTCGGCGGTCCGGGTCGTCGTCGACCGGGGGCTGTCGGGGACGTTCACGGTCGGTGCGCTCACGGACGGTGAGCCCGACGTCGTCACCCCGGCCGAGCTCGTCGAGCGCACCGGGCTCGCGAACGTGACCCTGCCCGCCGCGACCGCGTTCGGTGCGGCCGAGCGCCTGCACCGGGTGGGCGTGCTGCCGTCCCCGGCGAGCGACCTGGCCTACGTGGTCCACCCGTGGACGGTCACGGCCCGCGGCCTGCACGCGGCCGGCTGGGAGCCCGCCTGGTCGAGCGCCCGGGGCGTCGACGTCCTCATGGAGGGCGTCCGAGGGCGCATCGCGCTCGGCGGACGCCGCGTGGGTGGGCGGGACGCTGCCGCGCTCGGTGCGGCGGGGGCTGCGGTGGCGCTCCTGGGCACCGCGGCGATCTGGCGTCAGGCCCGACGGCGGTGAGTCGCCACGCGTCGTGAGGTCCCCTCGCGTGCTGCCCGGCCCGCGCGCGGGGCGCACCCGCGGCCTGCGGTGAGCGGCGCCGTCGGGCAGGGGCAGGGGGCTCTCGGCGGACCGCCAGCGAACGTCCAGGATTCTCGGGGATGATAGCGACGTGACAGAACCGCTCTCCCGCGAACCGTACGAGCCCGCAGGGGCTGCCGACCCGTTCGGCCCCGCACCGGACGAGGACTACACGCCCCCGCCCGTGACGCGACGCTCGCTCACGCTCGGCGTCTCCGTGCTGGCCACGACCCTCCTGGTCGCGGGCCTCGCCGTCATGCCCGCGCCGTACGTCGTGCGCTCGCCGGGACCCACGCAGGACACGCTCGGTGCGCAGAACGACCAGGACCTCATCCAGATCGAGGGTGCCGAGACGTACGACTCGACGGGCGAGCTGCTGCTCACCACGGTGTCGGTCGCGGGCGGGCCGGGGTACCCCGCGAACCTCGTCCAGGTCGTCGAGGGGTGGGCCGAGCGGTCGCGCTCGGTGCGCCCCGTCGAGGAGACGTTCCCGCGCGACGTGACCCAGGAGCAGAGCGAGCAGGAGAGCCAGCAGGAGATGCTCTCCTCGCAGGAGACGGCGACCGTCGCGGCGCTGACCGAGCTCGGCTACGAGGTGCCCGCGACCCTCACGATCCAGGGCGCCGCGAAGGACACCGGCGCGGAAGGGGTCGTCGAGGCCGGGGACGTCATCACGACCGTGGACGGCAAGGACGTCGTGACGTACCAGGACCTCATCGACGAGCTCGCGACCGTCACGCCGGGCGAGGACGTCGTCCTCGGTGTCGAGCGCGCGGGCGAGGCCGTCGACCTGACGATCACGACGCAGGAGTCCGACGGCAAGGCGATCCTCGGGGTCTTCATCGACCCGGCCTTCGACCTCCCGGTCGACGTCTCGATCCAGATCGAGGACATCGGCGGCCCCAGCGCGGGGACCATGTTCGCGCTCGGGATCATCGACCGGCTCACGCCCGAGGACGAGGCGAACGGCACCGTGATCGCGGGGACCGGGACCATGAGCGTCGAGGGGAACGTGGGGCCGATCGGCGGCATCCAGCAGAAGCTCTACGGCGCCGTGCGCGACAAGGCCACGTGGTTCCTCGCGCCCGCGTCGAACTGCGACGAGGTCGTGGGCAACGTGCCCGAGGGGCTGAACGTCGTCAAGGTCTCGACGCTCGAGGAGGCCCGCGACGCGATGGTCGCGATCGGCGCGGGCGAGGGCGAGAGCCTGCCGACCTGCACGTCCTGAGCCTGGTCGCGCCGCACGGCCGAGGGGCCTGACGACCATGTCGTCCGGCCCCTCGGGCGTCTCCCTCGCAGGTGGCTCTGCTCGCGCGGCTCGCAACGGCCGCGGACGGCCGCGGACGGCCGCCCGGCGGTCACTCGAACGTCGCGCGCAGACCCTCGACGAGGCCCGGCACCAGGTCCGGGCCGAACGCGACGTCGTCGCCGTCGTCGTTCGCGCGCGTGCGGACCGCGCACCACGGGGTGCCGTCGCGCAGGACGCCGACCGCGAGGCGGACGTCCTGGCGGTCCGGGTGCGACGACAGGTAGGCGAGGGCGGCGGCCGGGTCGGTGGGCAGGCCCTCCTCGGCCGACGGGGGCAGGATGACGCGCTCGGCGACGATCGCGGCGCCGTCGACCGTGTCTGGCCACGAGATCCCCGCGAGCAGCTCCTCGAGCGTCTCGACGTCGGGCAGGCCCTCCTGCTCGACCGAGACCAGGTGGTCCGGGATGCCGCGCGCCGCAGTCACGACCTCGGGCGGGAGGCGGTCGGCGAGGCCCGGGTCGGCGGACATCGCGTCGGCCGTGCGGACGAGCGCGAACACGCGCGGGGGCGCGTCCCAGCCGTCGGCGGCGACGTGCGCCTCGACGTCGCGCACGGCGTCGGCGAGCGCGAGCTGCGCGAGGGGGACGATGGGGGCGGGGGCGTCGTCGGGGACGCCCGCCTGGGCCTGCGAGGTGCTCGGGGCGGGCTGGTCAGGAGCGGAGGAGGTCGTGTCTGCCATGCCCCCAGCATCTCAGGCCCGACGGCGTCGGCGCAGTCGGCGGGTCGTGGCCAGGTACGTGTGGGAACCTGGAACCGCTGTGGGCCGTTGACGAGATGGACGGCCTGTGGCCTGATCCTGTCGAGACCGTGGACCGCCTGTGAATCCGGTGGTCGTGGGCCCGGCGAGGACAGGTACCGACGCCTGACGACCTGACGCTCGACCGAACGCAAAGAGGTAAGCCCACCGTGTCATTCGCCGCAGCGCCACGACGCCCTTCGGGGCCCGAGGCCGGCTCCCGCAGACGACGCAGCCCGCTCGGCATAGCCGTTGCCGTCGTGGCTGCCCTCGTCCTCCTGCTGTTCCTGCTCGCGCAGTTCTGGACCGAGGTCCTCTGGTTCACCCAGCTGGGCTTCGAAGGCGTCCTGTGGACCGAGTGGGGGACCCGTGCGGCGCTGTTCGTCGGCGGTTTCCTCGTGATGGGCGGACTCGTCTTCCTGTCGCTGTCGCTCGCGTACCGGTCCCGCCCCATCTACGCGCCCTCGACGCCCGAGCAGGCCACGCTCGACCAGTACCGCGAGGCGATCGAGCCGCTGCGCAAGGTCGTGACGATCGCGGGCCCCGCGCTCATCGGCTTCTTCGCCGGTGCGGCGGCGTCCTCGCAGTGGAGCACGGTGCTCCTGGCGCTGAACTCGGTGCCCTTCGGCACCAAGGACCCGCAGTGGGGCCTGGACATCTCGTTCTTCGTCTTCACGCTGCCGGTGCTGCGCTTCGCCGTGGGCTTCCTCATGGCTGCCGTCATCATCGCGGGCATCGGCGCGCTGGCGACCCACTACCTCTACGGCGGGATCCGCATCGGTGGCGGTGCGGGCAGCGGCCCGCGCACCACGAAGGCGGCACGCGTGCAGCTCTCGGTCACGGCCGCGGTGCTCATGCTGCTCATCGGTGCCAACTACTGGCTCGACCGGTACTCGCTCCTGACCACGACGGGTGACAAGTTCGACGGCGCCTCGTACGCCGACGTCAACGCCGTCATCCCGTCCAAGGCGATCCTGACGGGCGTCGCGATCCTCGTCGCGCTGCTGTTCGTGGCGACCGCGGTCCGCGGCAACTGGCGCCTGCCCGCGATCGGCGTGGGGCTCATGGTCGTCTCCGCGATCGCGATCGGCGGGATCTACCCGGCCGTCGTCCAGCGCTTCCAGGTCAACCCGAACGCTCAGGAGTTCGAGGCCGAGTACATCCAGCGGAACATCGACGCGACGAAGACGGCCTTCGGGCTCGACGGGGTCGAGGCGGCCAACTACGACGCGAAGACCCAGGCCGAGGCCGGTGCGCTGCGCGCCGACGCCGACACCACGGCGTCCATCCGCCTGCTCGACCCGCAGATCGTCAGCCCGACGTTCCGCCAGCTCCAGCAGAACAAGCAGTATTACAACTTCCAGGAGACCCTCTCGGTCGACCGGTACATGATCGACGGCCAGAGCCGCGACACCGTGATCGCGGTGCGAGAGCTCAACCTCGAAGGCCTCGGTGCGAGCCAGCGCAACTGGGTCAACGACCACACCGTGTACACGCACGGGTACGGCGTCGTGGCTGCGTACGGCAACCAGATCGGCCCCGGCGGCCAGCCCGCGTTCTACGAGGGCGACATCCCCTCGGTCGGTTCGCTGCCCGAGTACGAGCCGCGCATCTACTTCAGCCCGGACTCGACCCAGTACTCGATCGTCGGCGCGCCCGACGGCACCAAGCCGTGGGAGTTCGACTACCCGGACGACGAGGCGGGCGGCCAGGTCAACAACACGTTCGGCGCGGAGGACGGGGCCGTCGCAGGCCCCAGCGTCGGCTCGTTCGGCAACAAGCTGCTCTACGCCCTGAAGTTCGGCTCCGAGCAGATCCTGTTCTCCGACCGCGTGACGACCGACTCGCAGATCCTGTACGACCGCTCGCCGCGCGACCGCGTCGCCAAGGTCGCGCCGTACCTGACGCTCGACGGCAAGGTCTACCCCGCCGTCGTGGACGGCCGGGTCAAGTGGATCGTCGACGGGTACACCACGACGAACTCCTACCCGTACTCGGCGTCCCGTCCGCTCGACGAGGCGACGCAGGACACACTGACGGTCAACTCGCAGTCGGTCGCGGCGCTCGCGCCGCAGCAGGTCAACTACATCCGCAACTCGGTCAAGGCCACGGTCGACGCCTACGACGGTTCGGTCGACCTGTACGCGTGGGACACCGAGGACCCGATCCTGCAGGCGTGGGACAACGTCTTCCCGACGTCGCTCAAGCCGATCTCCGAGATCAGCGGCGACCTCATGAGCCACCTGCGCTACCCCGAGGACATGTTCAAGGTCCAGCGCGCGCTGCTCACGAGCTACCACGTCGACGACGCCCGCGAGTTCTTCTCCGGTCAGGACTTCTGGAACGTCCCGCGCGACCCCACCGTGCGCGGCACCGGCACCAAGCCCTACCAGCCGCCGTACTACCTGACGCTGCAGATGCCCGGTCAGGAGAACCCCGCGTTCTCGCTCATGACGACGTTCATCCCGGGTGGTAACTCCGACCGAGAGATCCTCACCGGGTTCCTCGCGGTCGACGCCGAGGCAGGGAGCACCGCCGGTGTGAAGGCCGACTCCTACGGCAAGCTCAGGCTCCTCGAGCTGCCACGCAACGCCACGGTCCCTGGACCGGGGCAGGTGCAGAACACGTTCGACTCGGACCCCACGGTGTCCAACGAGCTGAACATCCTCAGCCGCGGCAACTCGACCGTGATCCACGGCAACCTGCTCACGCTCCCCGTGGGCGGCGGTCTGCTCTACGTGCAGCCCGTGTACGTGCAGGCGTCCGAGGGCACCAAGTTCCCGCTGCTGCGCAAGGTGCTGGTCAGCTTCGGCGACCAGGTCGGGTTCGCCGACACGCTCGACGAGGCCCTCAACCAGGTCTTCGGCGGCGAGTCGGGGGCGTCGGCAGGTGACGCCGGCGGTGAGGTCGCGCCGGTCATCCCGACCGACGGCGAGACCCCGCCGCCCACGGACGGCACCGACACCGGGACGGGCACCCCGGCGCCCGTCACGGAGAACCCCGAGGCGCGCGCCCAGCTCGACCAGGCGCTCCAGGCCGCCAGCCAGGCGATCAAGGACGGTCAGGCCGCCCTCGCCGAGGGTGACTTCGCCGCCTACGGCGAGTCCCAGGAACGCCTGCAGACCGCGCTCGAGTCGGCGATCGCCGCCGAGGAGTCGCTGGGCACCGCGACCCCGTGACGCGGGCGTGACCGCTCACCCCCTGGGGTGAACGAGACGACGGACGCCGCTCCTGACCTGAGGGTCGGGGGCGGCGTCCGTCGTCTGTGCGGGTCTACCCCGCCGAGGGTGGCGTGCGCGCCCGCCGACGGTGACGCTCTGCCGCGCCGAGGGTGACGTGCACACCCGCCGAGGGTGACGCTCTGCCCCGCCGAGGGTGACGTGCCAGCGCGCCGACGGTGACGCCCTGCCCCGCCGAGGGTGACGTGCACACCCGCCGACGGTGACGTGTGCGCCTGCCGACGGTGACGCTCTGCCCCGCCGAGGGTGGCGGCGCACCCGTCGACGGCGACGTGCACACCCGCCGACGGTGACCGAGAGCCCTTTGGCGTCACCCTCGACTGCTGAGTCGGTCACCCTCGGCGCGCTGGCACGTCACCCTCGGCGTCCCGGTACGTCACCCTCGGCGGTCAGGAGGGTCACCGTCGGCGCGCTGGCACGTCACCCTGGGCAGGCGGGAGCGTCACCGTCGGCGTCCCCGGACGTCACCGTCGGCGCACCAGTGCGTCACCCTCGGCGATCGAGGGGGTCGCCCTCGGCGGGTGCGTTTGTCATTTGCCGTCCATCAGACGAACATGGGGCCTCATGACCAGTGCAACCGTTTGCAGCAACGCTTACATCGTCGAGGGAACGCTCGGCGCACTGCCGACGGTGACGCTCGTCCACCCCTCCGGAGCGGAGCTCGTGGTCGCCCTGCGCGGTGCGACGGTCCTCGCCTGGCGGGCACCGTGGGGCGGGTCATCCTCGACGTCGCACGACCTCGTCGACCTCCTCGACGGGTACGCGACCGAGCAGGCGCTCCTCGCCCAGGACGCGACCCGGTCCGGCGTGATGTTCCCGTTCGCGAACCGCATCGCGGACGGCACCTACGCGTTCGACGGCGTCACGCACCACGTCCTGCCCGTCGCCCCGGGAGAGACCCAGACCATGCACGGGTTCGCGCGCGTGCTCGACTGGGAGGTCGTGCACGACCTCGACACCGACAGCGGGGACGGTCCCGTCGCCCTGACCCTCTCCGCGGCCGTCGCGAGCGGCGACTTCGCCGGCTATCCGTTCGACCTCGAGACCCGGATCCGCTTCGAGCTCACCGAGCGGGCCCTCGACGTGACCTGGTCCTTCCGCAACGTCGGCCGGAGCGCCGCGCCCGTCACGGCGGGCTGGCACCCGTACTTCCGCATCCCCGGGCACGGCACGATCGACGGCCTGGAGCTCCACGTCCCGGCCCGTGCGACGGTCGCGACCGATGCGGGCCTGCTCCCGCTCGACGGCGAGGCGGCCCGGGTGGTGCGAGACGTCGTCGGGCCGGTGGCTCTTGCCGGGACCAGCCTCGACACCGCGTTCGTCGACCTCGTGACCGACGCGGACAGGCGTGCGCGCACGCGCGTCCTCGACCCGTCGACCGGTGCGGGCCTCGAGCTGTGGCAGGAGCGCGGCAACATGCACGTCTACACGGGTGACGGCCTGAGCGAGCGGGCGCGTGCGTCGATCGCGCTCGAACCCGTCGAGAGCCTGACGAACGCGTTCAACCGCGACGACTGCGCGCAGGACGTGCGGCTCGAGCCGGGGGAGGAGCGCGTGTTCCGCTTCGGGGTCGGGATCGTCGCTCCGCACCGCTCCTGACAGGTGCCGGGGCGCACGATTTGGCGCCTCGGCCCATCTCCCGTAAGGTTGGGTTCACCGACGCGGGGTGGAGCA